>CALHQS010000056.1 GCA_938036655.1 uncultured Candidatus Altimarinota bacterium | reverse complement strand
TATTGAAGCCATATGGAGCAAATCAACGCTCTATTTTATCTGTACAAAGTTTCAAAGACGCGCTCGGTAGTACTTTTGAAAATGTAGCATACTCACCCATTGATCATTTAACCGAAATGCAAACCTATCGTGGATATCCATCAATTTATGAATATCGTAGTATTGATGCTTTGCGTCGAGGAAACAAGATCACTGGTAAAAATAATGGAGCTGATCCGGAAAATCAATGTACAGCTTTTGCAAAAATGATGTTGCGAAACAGTACATGGACTGGAAACTGGTATGGTGAAAAAGGCAGAGGTACTGTAATGCAGCAAAAATCTGCAGGAAGCGATGCTCATGTGGATATTTTTCTTGGTTATGGTGATAACGGTTTTTGGATTGCAGATGAAAATTTTGGCGGTACTAGTTTGAAACCAACTGGTGAAATTCGTAAGCATTTCATTAAATCTCTTGGGATAAATGGTGGAAACTCTGCTTACAATGCAGATAAATACTATTTCCTCGATATTCGCTAAGGTTCATATTTTTTCTTTTTAAACTCAAGAAAAGGAGGTTTTAATCCCCTCTCTCCATTTGGAAGAAGGGTTTCATAAATATTATAACTATGAATAAATTCATTATACTGCTTTTGGGAATTTGATTTCTCACATCCTGCAGCACTACTAACACAAATAATATTTGACAAACGCAAACTCCGAAGATTACCACAGAAGTTCTAGCTACAAATATACCAAACGACACCTTTTATATTTCCGTACTATCATCAGACGAAAAAGAATTAACCATATCCCATTTATGACTATGAACAATATGAATAGATTATGAAAAAGCGGAAGATTTTACGATACAATCTAAAGGTGCCGAATCTTATATAACCATAAAAACAAACAAGCCTCATTCCATTCAGTATAGAGTAAACAAAAATCCGAAAGAATGAATTAAAAAACAATATACCACACTATCATCTACTGAAATTGACCATAAAAAATACCAATCACCAATGCTCAATACTCAAACTCAGTCTGAAAACAATTTTTTTACATTTGATTTTTCAAAAATTTTCCCAGTAGATAATCAATCTGAAATAATAAATAAAGAATTAACCATTGAAACATTAAATGAAACATGGGATCTTGATGACATGAGTAATTGAAACTTTAATAAATTCATATACAACATATCTCATATTCAGCCATTTTTTTCAGACGATATAGAAATGGGATTTAATTTTCCAAGACAAATAGATCCTAGTAAAATATACTACAAAACTGCTGATAATGTTGTACATCATATCCCTCCAGAAAACATTGTTCATGAATGAGAAAGTTTAATAGAAGGAGGTGTTGTTACATGACAATGTCATGCAAAATTATGTTATATAACTTTTCCATCAAATATTGGGAAAAATATTATTGAAGTAACGACAGAATTTTAATAATTCTCTTATTTTAAAAAACTGGACCCATTAAATAAAAAACCTCCCAAATGGGAGGTTTTTTATTATTTAATAATTTTTTCAGGAACATTTGGGACATCTGTGAAATATTCATCAAACTCTTCCTTGAGCATTTCTTCTTTTTCAAACAAATCTTTGGCAATTTTTTCGTGCAAATCTTTGTTTTTCGAAATAATCTGTGTCGCGGTTGCGTATGCATCCTGAAGAATTTTTCGAACCTTATCATCAATCAATTTGCGAGTTTCTTGGGAAATTGCTTTTTCTTGTGACTGAGCGCCAAGATAATTCCCTTCCACTGCATCAGGAGCATAATTCTCCGCACCTAATTCTTTATCAAAACCGAATCGCATAATCATCGCACGAGCAATATCTGTCGCGCGTTCAATATCATTGGAAGCGCCAGTTGTAATATAATCCGTTCCGAAAAATACCTCTTCCGCAACACGACCACCATAGAGACAAGCAAGCTCATCAAGATATTTTGCTTTTGAAGTGTATGTGCGATCTTTTTCAGGC
Organism: uncultured Candidatus Altimarinota bacterium; assembly: GCA_938036655.1. Classification (GTDB taxonomy): domain Bacteria; phylum Patescibacteriota; class Gracilibacteria; order BD1-5; family UBA2023; genus GN02-873. The sequence continues at coordinate 41,647 of CALHQS010000056.1, read as the reverse complement.
AAGAACCATGTTACCCCACCAGCACCACCGCGTGGCAAAATAGAAATTTTATGAACAGGATCGGTGTGAGCGAGCATCTTTCCAACGATCGCGTGACCAACCTCATGTACCGCCGTCAAATATTTTTCATGTTCCGTCATTTTGAGAGATTTTTTCTCATTTCCCATAATGACTTTTTCAATCGATTTTTGAACCAAATCTTGAGTAATTTCTTTTTGGTTCAATTTTCCAGCCAAAATCGCTGCTTCATTGAGAAGATTTCCAAGTTCTGCACCAGAAAATCCAATCGTAATATTGGCGATAGTATCCCAATTCACATCCTTGGCGAATGGTTTATTTTTCTGATGAACTACGAGAATTTTTTTACGATCCTCAAGCGTTGGCAAATTAATTGTAACCTTACGATCAAATCGGCCCGGACGCAAAAGTGCTTTATCAAGAACATCTGCGCGGTTTGTAGCCGCCATCACAATCACATTGGTATCATTATCAAAGCCATCCATCTCAGTAAGAATTTGATTGAGTGTCTGTTCACGTTCATCGTGTCCACCCCCAATTCCAGGCGATCGTTTTTTACCAATAGCGTCAATTTCATCAATAAAAATAATCGATGGGGATTTTTCGCGCGCCTCAGCAAAGAGATCACGAACACGAGACGCACCAACACCAACGAACATTTCTACAAATTCTGAACCAGAAATTGAGAAAAATGGAACATTGGACTCACCAGCTACCGCACGCGCCAAAAGCGTTTTACCGGTTCCTGGAGGACCTTGCAACAGGATTCCACGAGGAATTTTGGCACCCAATTTTTTGTATTTTTCAGGATTTTTCAAAAAATCTACCACTTCTTCCAAGTCAGATTTTTCTTCTTCAGAACCTGCCACATCAGCAAAAGTCACTTTATCTTTATCGTCTGGGTCATATATACGAGCACGAGATCGAATGAATCCCATCGCACCGCCCATAGGACCACCACTGCCGCCCATCATTCGAGTCAAAAAGAAGATAAAAATGAAGAACAAGATGAGCGTTCCAAGAAATCCAGGAACCGCATCAGCAAGCATTTCATACCATTTTGCTTCCTCGATCGTGATTTTTGTACCATTATCTTCTTTCAAAAATCCGATATCTGCGATATTGAGTGTCGCAGGAAGCGTTATGACATCAATTTCGCGAACTTGTGTCATTTTTCCATTTTCTTCAGCATTCTGAAGTGGTTTTTTCGCACGAAGTTGCTGCCCTTTCACAACCACCTCTTCATACGATTTTTGAGAATAATTGGTGGCAATCTGATTGAGACCAATATCAGTGTTGGTTTTTTCAACAATGTTGGCACCAAAATTTTTACCAAGCGACTGATAAACCGCAATACCAAGGATAATTATGAGGAAAAAAATCAAAATTTTTCGACCAGTAATCGCAATAACTTTGGTTCCAGGGGGCAAATTAAAATTTTTATCGTCTTTTGGAGAATTTTTTTTATTATTTTGTGTCATTGAAATATCTTTAAAAAAGTGAAAGAATTATATAAATTTTTCGGAAAAAGCAAAAAAATTAGTCTTGACTATACGGTAGAAATGGCTCTACCGATACAATTTTCCAAGAAGCATCCTTTTTTTGTAATTCTTCCAAAATTCCAGGAAAGTGCAGTGCGCCATATACAACCGCAATATTTTCGTCTGGATGAGATATAATGTAGTCTACAACAGGCTTATTCCGCTCATTGAGAATTACATACAAAAAATGAAAAATCGGCGAAGTATCACGATTTTTTTCAATTTGCGCAATCTGATAATCCGTCATTTTAATCATCATATTCAGCAAACTTGTGAGAATCTCACGCATAATATTGCGCTGATGATCACTAAGTGAAGCAATCAGTTGCAAAGATTCTTCCAAATTTTGTGACTCCGTCATCGTTTCTTGTTGAGGATTTGTTTCTCAAACAAGCGAAAAAATCTCGTCAAGAGTCAAATCTACGTTTTTAATTTTTTCAGGAGAAATTGAGTCGTAAAGTGTATTTTTCTGTTCAGTAAAGCCAAAAATTTCAGCAATCTGAGCGTACCCGAGATTCGTAAAATCAAATCCCATAATCTCGTTGATACGCGTTTCTGAGTCGGTTGTTCCTGTTCCAACACCCTCTGCCAGAAAAGTATAATTTTCGTTGTTAAGATTTTGCAAAGAATTTTTCTTTTTCTCAAAAAATTTTTCTGTCGCGATATGTGACATTTTTACAAAAACCACTTTTTGTCATTGATCATTTTGCAGCGTTACATTCGCAAGTTTGGCTGGCGAAATATAATTATTGTAAACAACAAAGCCAATCGTAAAAGTCACAAAAAATCCAAAAATCGCACAAATCGTCACCACAATCTGACGAATAGTAGTCCAATATTTTTTTTCGCGAATAGATTTAAAAATTATTCGGAGCAAAACAGCAAACATCGCTGCCATCAAAAATGCGGTAACGATGAGAAAAATTCCAGAAATCCAATCGAGATAAAATAATCCAACCAGGCCAATTATCGCGAAAAAATAAGCAATAATTGTTCCCGCCAACGCAAGTATTTTCATAAGGAGATTTTAAAAATTATTCTTCATCATATTCGGCGTATTCATCAGTATCAAAACGTTCAGGAATTGCCTCATTTCGTCGTTTATGTTTTTCAAAATAATCTTCATATGCACCACCTTTTTCTTTTGATTTGAACATAGATTTTCGCGATTTGAGTTCAATTTCGATAGGCGTCCCTTCAAATCCAAAAAATTCACGAATTTTATTTTCAATATAACGAATATATGAAAAATGAAAATGTTCCGCATTGTTGACAGAAATCACGAATTTTGGTGGATTAATGTCCACCTGAGATCCGTAATAAATTTTTGGCTTGTGCGATTTTCGGCTTCCAGTAGGCGCGTGTTCGTAGGTAATTTGCGACAAAAATTGATTGAAAACGCCTGTTTTGATACGCTTAGCACGCTCTTTTTTGATATTTTCGGCGTGCTCCAAAATAAGATCAATACGGCGACCTTCGATCGCAGAAGAGAAAACTACTGGCGCATACGACAAAAAGTCAAATTTTTTCGCCATATATTGCATATATCGATCCACAATATTTCCAGGATTAATGCCGGGTTTATGAAGAACTTTATCCCATTTATTTAAAATGAGAATAATCCCCTTTTTTGCTTTCATAGCAACACCCACGAGATGCTCATCTTGATGAGATATTCCATCAAAAGCATCAATCACGACTGCCACTACATCAGCACGATCAATGGCGCGTTCTGATCGCAAAACTGACCATTGTTCGATATTTCGTGTTCCAATTTTTCCAGCACGACGAATTCCTGCTGTATCAATGAGACAAATTTTTTTACCATCATGCTCAATAATCGTATCAATTGAATCGCGAGTCGTTCCAGGCATATCCTTCACTACGGCACGAGTCTCTCCTGCCATTGCATTCACAAGTGAAGATTTTCCTACATTTGGACGACCAATAAGAGCAATTTTCAAAAGACTTTCGTCATAAGTTGCATCAGGCTCAAGTCCAAAACCTTGTTTTTTCAGAATATCAGCAATAGTGAGTTTGAGTTCTCCAAAGCCACGATTCTGAACAGCACTCATAGGCACCACTTCACCAAGACCAATAGAAAGGTGCTCATAAGCCTCAAGAGCACGCTTAGCGTTATCAGCTTTATTAGCAAGAATAATTACCGGTTTTTTGGACTTTCGCAAGCGACGAATAATATGATCATCCCATTCTGTCAGGCGATTGTATTCCACCACCAACAAAATCAAGTCTGACGCATTGATGGCATCATCCGTTCGGGCGCGCACATCAGCCAAGAGCGTTTCATTATCAGCTTCAACAATACCCCCACTATCCGCTAGAATATAGGAAATCTTATTTTCATGATCATCAATATGGTACTCAATAATATCGCGCGTTGTATTTTCAATATCCGAAACAATCGCAATTTTGTGGCCTGTCATCGCATTAAAAAGACTGGATTTTCCAACATTTGGACGACCCACAATAGTAATTCTAGGAAGCATTTTTTATAATTAAATTTTGTTAAGAATACGAAAAAATACAAAAAAAGCAAGTCAAAAATAAAATTCTCTCCTGCTTTTATATTTTTCAAAATAACATATTATTGCAAATATTTGCAATAATATTTCATATTTTTAGTTATTGCAAAAATTTGTATTAATAAATTTGGTAAAGTTTTAAGAACCAAAACGGAAAAATCATTTTACAAAATCTTCTAAAAAAGAATTACCCCAAAGCCAAAAGTCAAACAAAAATCACTATTACAAAAAATTGCAATAGTGATTTTTCGGACATAATAATATAATTCACGAGTGTCCGCAACAAATCAAATAAGAATTTCCGAGGGTCTATTTGTATACTTCTAGCCCAATTGGTGGCTTATGTATCAAGAGTGGGTGATGTTCAATGATGACAGGATATTGTGCCAAATTATCCATAGCATTATTAAATCGCTGAATAAGTCGAGTATCCGCGCCCTCTACGCGCTTATTTGCATTAATCTTTCCACCACCAATCACCTTCGCTCACCCAAATGGCACACCATTATATAAATAGTATCGTCGCAAATAGTTGAGATCATACTTCTGTGCATTTTCCAAGCTACAATTTGAAATATTTAGAATTGATGGACAAAACGGTGATAGAGTTCTTGCTCAACCAATAGTATTATGGGCGACGAGCATACCATAAATATGCAGTTGATTTTTTAATAATTGAATATTACCAATACCAATTTCTTGAGTCCCGTCGTAATTTATCACACTGCCATCGAGCACGTATGCACCGACAATATTCGTAATACTTGGATGAATATACAGATTCCCGCCCTGTCATTGTTCATTTTTTTGAACGACGACACCAAGCACGGAGTCATTGTCTTTGTAGAACATATTCTTCGTAATGTACAAATTGGCACCACGAACCACGACCGTACGACGACCAGAAATTTCTTCAGCCGAAAGCGTCACAGTACCACCATTTTTTTCAATCAGTAAAATTGAATCTGTAGCGCCATGAGAAACCAATGCGGAAGTAGCAGAATTTCCTGCGCCCGGAATAGATCATACGAAATGAATATTATCGGTAGTTTTTATTTTTTTCACATTACGAAGGGCAAGTAGTACTGAACGAACTACTTCATTTCGCGTGCTGGTTGCAATATCTGTCGAAACTGGATTTCCGAGATTATCAGTTTGTCCCTCCAACAACACATGTAAATGTTTAAGATTAGCGTTTCCAAGAATCTTCACACCAACTTGGACGCCCGCATCATGACTGGTTCCATGATAGCTCATTTTACCGATAATATCCCCATTATAAAGAATTTTTTTGCCATCAAGTTGATAATCAAAATGAGTGGATAGTTGAATTTTTGAATGATTTCCTACGGCTTTTGGGGTTTTTTTTTAAAAACGATTCAAAATCAATCTGATCAGCAAAAGGCGCAAGAAGAGTATTAGAATCAGGAATAAGGACACGAGAGAATGGCACGGAAAGTGTAAAAGAATTTTTATCATCCCCAGAATAATTAATGACAATATTCGGAGAAAGATTCACTGTCGAATTGATATGTTGTTTGGTAGAAAGTCGATTTTTCTGAATCGTTCCCTCGATAAATCCTCAATCTCGAAAATCTCATGTAATACTGTTTATAAATAACGGTGCAAAAATAGGATTATTAATATCATAGTTTGGTAGCTTGACAAAATTTGTACTTTTAATCTTTGTCTGATCATCACGCACTTCAAGCCATGAAATCAGCGAGAACTTTGCTTCTGGATCAGAAATAGACTCGAGCACACCGTATGCATTTGCTGTCGGTGTATATACTTGTATCGTAAATTGATAATTATCAGACACTACATTCTGAGGGCCAAAATTTTTGACAGAATTATTAAATGGAAGTGGCTCATTATTAACAAAAACTGAAGTCTCACCACTTCGGGCCTGTTGATTGAGGAACATTTTATTTTCAAGTGTTTGGAGTTTTCTCTCAATTATACGTCCAATTTTGGAAGACGGCAAAATCAGATTTCCATACTTATCAACAACTTTTGTCATAAAAATATTTTTTGATCCATCAGCAACTCTCGTTACTTGAGATGTTTTGGTTTCAACAATTCAATCAACAATATTTGCAAACATCGTAAAATTGAACAACTTTGGCGATGGGATATTGAGAACATTTCCAGCCTCATCAGCAATTCTTGTAATACGAACATCAATCGATCGGCCATTGAGATTATTTCTATCATTATCAACTTTATAAAAAATATCTGGTAGCCTAAAATCGTATTCAAATAAATTTGTGGTTTTATTCGTTCTTTGATTTGGAGCATTATCTTGTTCAATATTATAAGTAATTTGAACTGGTGATCCATCAGAATTTTTATACACAACACGCATAGGACCATTTTCTCCTGCCATAAAATTTCGCTCACGAGCCTGCAAGTCATTGTCTGCATGAGCAGAAATCATATCAATATTATCAATTTTCGGTGGTTCTGTATCAAGTTTATATGTATCAGATCATTCCATCCAGTCGGACATATTACCAGCGCCATCCACTACACGATATCGAAATTTATATGCAGTTCATGGAGTTCTTGGGGCGGATATCACATATTCAGCAGTAAGATTTGTGTTGTTTTCAATAGAAGCACTAATTTTTGAAAATTCCAAAACAGCCACCCAGTCAGAATATGATGCAACCGAAAAATCAGGACCACTGGTAGAGGTTTTCATTTCGATGATCAAATGAGGCAATCATGAATTTTTGGCGAATCACACCCCGCGACTGATATGCTCTGGTCCTGTCAATCCGAAATCCAACGATCCCGAGGATGATACACGAACATTTGAATCACCTGTCAAAACCAGTTTATTATTCTCAATTCAGAATTTGGCATGTCATTGTGCTGTAATTTGAGCATTGGATAAAAATGCGCCACCGTAATCATGTGCTTTTATTTTTATCACAATATTCTGATTATTTGTCCACCCATTGTGATACGAAATGCTCTCAGTCCAAGGTTTGGTGCCATCCCATTTTTCACACCGCATAGAAAAAGTATTTCCCGAAACCACGCGCGCCTGACGGGTATAATATCCTGTTCCAGTAGGCATATCCCAAGTACGAGCAACCCCATCACCCCTTTGAGGAGTCATATCGCCATCAAAATGTGGCGCTTGACTCGTTGCGCGAGTTCGAACCCAACTTGGCAGATTATTTCATAAAACACCCTGTCCATCAGGATGAGAATCCTCATCACAAAAACTTCGCGAATCATTGGTGAGAATTTCTGTACGCCCCGCAATGATAGATGTATGATCAAATGACTCCTGATGAAGTCCATACCAATCAGCATAACTTGGCAACACAAATCACATCTCCAAAAAGACGAGAATGATGAAAAAGTATAGAAATTTTTTCATAAACAAAGATTATACCAACATAATACCACACCTTCCCCAATTCAACAAAAAAATATTCTATTTTAGAAAAAAAAGAATTGACAATATAGAATATTATTTTTTAGAAATATTCCATAACAACACATTAAATATCTTTTTGAAGGATAGATCATATTGCGTTCCTAAAGAATTGTCGGAAATATGTCACTCCACGGAAATATCAAATACATTCTGCTGCTCACCCGGAATAATAAGCGCTTCAGCATCATCATAATGCCGAATCAATAAAAATTGTTTCTGAAGGATTTTTTCCTTTCATGCCCATATATTTTCGGTATCATAAACGCATTCGAGATATATTTTTTGACAGCCAAGCGAGCGTAAAAATATATAGTTTTTCGCAATTTCAGTAATTCTGACTGGATGAATCATCATTAAAAAAATCACTCGCGGATTCTGAAAAATCTGAAATCTCGTCAGTTTTTTCAGAACCATATCATACGACGAATCTCGAAAAAAATTATGATTTTTCGAAGTTCCACCGAGTGTAATATGAATTTCAAAATTATACAATTGCAAAAAATCATATATTTCTTCATTGATCAGCATCGCATTGGTGGCTATCTTGAAGTGTGGAGTCGAGATGTTGAGTGCTAATGCTTTGTCCAAAATATAGAGAACTGATTTTTTGAGCAAATCAAATTCCAAAAGAGGTTCACCACCAAAAAACGAAAAAGCCGACGGAAAAACTCATGATTCTAGAAAATAATCCACAATATTCTTGATGGCATCAAAAGAAATTTGTTCATTAGAAAAATCCACATAACAATAATTGCATCGCAAATTGCATTGTTTGGTCAAATTAAAGCGAATTTCCGAATTTTTTGGAATCGTCAAATATGTGATACTCTGTTTTTTAAAATCCAATTTTTTCTGAATCTCAACGAGAAAAGCATTCATTCGAACAAAAGCTTCAGCGATTCGCTGAGGAGGCACACCATAATGATCCAAAAAATATCAAATCGGACACGAATAAAAAAATCTTTCAGGAATCGAAAAAAAGCCAGTATTTTCAAGATTTTTCTGCATCATCTGAAAAAAATCCTTCGAAATTAAATTGGTTTTTTTGAAGCGATTACAGCTCTTGATGGCCTCAATATCAAAGATTGTTTTTTTACAAAAAATAGCAGGATTGACCAAATCTTGGGAAAATGCAACACGTATTGATACAGCAAAATACTCTGAAACTCTCAAGATATTTTCTAAAACTTTTTGAAAAAGTATAAATATTTTTCATTCCCACAGTACCGACGAATCTGGCAACAAAATAAAATTCTTGATGCCATTTTTCATAAGAAATGTGATATCCTTGATGTTTTGCACAAAATATTTCGGCGATAAAACAAATGAAAAAGTAAGTGGAAATCGAGGAGCGTTAAGGTGTATTTTTTGACGATCAAATAACGCAAACATATCTTGAGCACCTGGCGTTGGGTGCACCGAAATCACAACCGAAATATTGCATTCCTCAAAAAAAGAAATTTTTTCGGCATTGATGAGCATTCCATTTGTCACAATGGAAAAATTCATTTTGGGCTTTCTGGCGCGAATCCATATCACAATTTGTTGAATTTCCTTCCACTTCAAAAGAGGTTCACCACCAAAAAACTTAATGTAATCATATTTTTGCCAGTCAAAAATTTCCAAAAATTTTTCTGGATCAAACACCTGCACATCACGACCAATATCGACATAGCAATATTCGCAATGAAGGTTACAAAGTTTCGTGATGTATAAATCAAGAATTTTCATTAGCTAAAAAATTGTGGCGAATGACATCAAAATCTCCCCATTCATTTCTGGACTCCAAATAGGCTTTATGATTTTGGTGATAACGATTACAATGATGAAATTTTGGACATTTCTGACACACTTCATCATCAAGGCGTTCTCCATAAAATTCTGGAAAATACGGCGAATTATTTTGCTGAACAAAATCAAAAACAAGGCAAAATGGGAATTTTTCTAATTGTATGGTAATATGATTTTTTTGTAAAAATGGCAATAATTCTTGGTACAAAAAATTTTTTGTTTCCTCTATAGAAAGCATAATATTACCAATTTGTTCAAAATTCAAATCAGAAACTACCATTCCAGAAAGTTTGATATACGCACTAGGGGCAATATTCCGCAAAAATACCATCGTCGGAATAATTTTATCCCGATTTCATCGCGTCAATACGATATTGATAATCATTCATTGACGATGATTCTCGAGATTCTGTATGGCTTGGCACACTTTTTCAAATGCCTTGGGAACTCGTGTTATTTTTTCAAAATATTCCTGATCATTGGCGTGGAATGAAATTCGGAAAAAATCAATTTTCCCAATAATCTGCGCCAAAAATTTTTGATTGGAAAGCATCATTCCATTGGTGGCAACATTGATGTATTCAAGACGAAACCGCGATTTCATCTTATGAAAAAAGTACGCCAATTTGAGAAAATTTTGATCGATAGTGGGTTCGCCGCCGAACAAATCTACGGAAATAATTTCCTTTTTAATTTTGGTAATAAATAGAAAAATCTCAACAATATCCGTATAAGTAAATTTTCGTCGTTTTCGCAACACATTGTGCGTCTCGCAAAAACCACACCGAAAATTGCAATCTGGAAAATGAATCACTAACTCCTTTGTATAGTCAATCCAATCAAAAAAACTATACCCTATTTGATAATTTGCAAAATAATCCTCCAAATCTTCGTGCGTGATTCTCTGATTCTTAAGAGATTGTTCGAGAAGCGCGAATCACATTTTTTCTTCAGAATCCTGCAGGAATTGCAACATAAATATCTCAAAATTCTCCCTACTCTGATCGGTATGAATCTTGTATTTTGGGTGAAGAAAATCATATCAAGAATACGGATTCTTGCGAAGAGAAATGTGAAATATTTTTTCAAGAATGTAGAGTAGCGCGAGTCCTTTCATTAAAAATAAATTTTAGTTATTTTTTGGATATATGAGGAAAATTTTGGATTGGTTCGAGACTGATTCACAATCACATCAGCCATTTTTTCATCGATTTTTGATATATAATTTTTGAGAAGCGGATAGGCCTCATCTGAGCGAAATTTTGGAATATTTTTCATCGCATCAAAATTATTCTGAAGAAACGATTCTGAGGAAATTTTTTGAAAAATATTGTCCAAATGATTATCATCGCAGATATTCTCAACAATGATTTCTTGTCTTTTTTCTTGTTCCAAAAACGTAAAAAATCCAGAAAAAAATACATCACCCGAAGGATGAATTTCGGTAAGATATTGAAATGGCTTGTGAGGATTCTTGTCTGTTCATCGAATTTTTTGCAAAATCTTCCAATTTAAATTATTGAGAAAAATATATTTTTCAGTAGCAATAGAATGTAAAATTTTATGTAAAATTTTATGATATTCAAGCCGAAAAATCTCAAAATCCTGGATCTTCCAAGGCGTTTTTTCGACAATAAATTCAATATTTACATGATTTAAAGCGAGTGTTTCGACCAGAAAGTCAAAAAAATCAAAAAGTGACGAAATATATTTGTGCAAAATCACCAATCAAGCACCAATTTTTTCCTTTTGGTATCACATTTTCTGCAAATGCAAAATATTTCTCGTAGTCATCTCAAATGCATTGGCTGTGTTTCTGACCGCAAAAACCCGATGCTCATTATGAATATTCTCAAAACCACCAATACTAATTGATAAGAAAATATTATGCTCGTGGAGCCATTGCAGGATTTTATTCGAAACAATCGTAAAATTCGTACAAATCACCAATCGAATTTCAAATCAAAAATCCTGCCTCTGTTGCTCAATATATTCTGTTATTTCTTGAATTAATGGAAAATTGAGCAGTGGCTCACCACCGAAAAAATATACAAATTTCACCGGATCCTCAAAATCTGTTCAAAAAATATATTTATCCACCGCTTTTTTTGAGGTCGCAAAGTCCATAAAATCGTGCGAATTTTTAATCATACAATATTCGCAAGCCATATTACATTCAGTTGTAACAAATAATTTAATTTTTTGGACGCTAAACATGGCTTAAAAATAATAGTGAATACGATAATCTCAAACCTTAAAATCATAAAAATCCGAAAATTCCAATTTTTTTTGAAAATATGGACAATCGACAACGATGGTCTGATACGCAGAAAGCTCTCCAGCAAAATCTTGAAAATGAGGAATTTTGTCCAGATATTCCAAAAAGTTCTGGTCAAGCGTTTTTCATAAAAATGATGGAGAAATTTCTTCTTCTTTTACAAGAACAATTTTAGGAACAATACCAAGCCGAATAATTTCCTCAATATGAGATTTTTTATTTTTTCATAAATTGGGTTCAAAAAGTGACATTCATCGTGGATATAATAATTTCTGAAAAAATTCACGCTGCCCAGTCGGCAAATAATGCCCTGCTCCTATGGCCTCTATTCATTCTTTTACAAAAAAATCGCACAATTCTGAAAAAATATGCTCTGGCTTCCCTGTCGAAGGAATGGTAAGCAGTGGAATACCTAATTGCCGTGCTTGTTCTTTGATAAAATCCAAATTATATGCCCAAGTGAGAGAAATCGTCTCTTCCGGATTCGTCAAGTTAAATAAGTACTTCACGTCGAGTCACAATTCTTTCGCTTTCAATAAGGTATAACAAGAATCCTTTCCACCACTCCACGAGATGGCGATTTTTTTTCCAACATATGGAACGAATGCATTTTCTGGTCCAGAATATGATGCTGTAAAACGCTTTGCATCAGCATAAGAGCGTGCAATGTATTGAAAAATTTGTTGTTTATCCATGGTATTTAAAAATTTTTGCGAAAATATCTACATTTTTGATAAAGCTATCACTACCAAGTTCGATTTTGGTCTCAGAAATGCGAATAATATTTTGCTGATGAAGCATTTTTAATTCCTTATCAAATACCATCTCGATTTCTGCCGAAAAAACTTTTGAAAAATCAGATTTTAAAAGCTCTCCATATAAATCCAGTCTCCATAAGAAAAATTCGAGCATTTCGTATCGCATATCAATAGAAAAAATATGGAATTTCGGGTCCTGATACGGCTTAATATCCTTACAGGAAAATCTTGCTTTTCAAAAAACTCCTCCAAATATGCCAGTTCCAAGTGTTAAAATACTTCATACAGTATGTATGTGTGGCGAATATCGATCAAGCACTTCACGATTTTTCCGAAAATAATACGTGGATCTCTCTGAAGTATTACCAATTAAGCAATAATTTTGATTGAACTGAGGGATGGTCTGCAAAAAAGCTCGCAATTTAGCGCTATTTTTCACAAAAAACTGCAATTCCTCGAGCGAGGAAATTTTTGTGTTTTTCTGCAAAATATACACTGAAATTTCGTCATAATCCAAATTTTGTGCATACAAAAATGCGTAAATTTCGTCTTTGAGCATATTATCCTTAAGCCCAAAAATGATATCAGTCGACACAAAAAATCACATTTTTTTAGCTTCAGAAACAATATTTTCGAGTTTTGAAAAATAATTATTAGAAAATCGATTATGCTTCTTGAGAACCTCACTGTTTGTCGTTTGAGTGGGAATCACGAGCCCGTTAATGCCAATATCTTTCAGTGCTTGCAATTTTTCTGTATCCAAATATGTGGAATGACATTCAAAAAAATGCTGATAATTGGATGAAATATTAAAATATTTATACAAAATATCCCCGACTATGCGAATTTGTGCGGGGCTCATCAAGGATGGAGTTCCACCACCAAACCACACGGCAGAAATCTGAATTTTACCATACAACTCAAATATTTTTTTCGCCTGATGTTCCAGCAGTGAAATATATTGCTCCATATCCCCCGCCTCTAATTGTTTCTTTTTGAGCTTACAATAGGTACAAATCTGAGCACAAAATGGAATATGAATATATAAATCTATTCGCTCGGTTTTTTGAATCGACGGAAAAAAAAGCTGAATCACCTCATCAAAATCATTCACATATGGGATATCATCCTCAAAAAAACAGTGCTCCATGATATGGCTCAACATGGAGCTCCCTGTTTTGAGAAAATGTGAATTTTGCCATTGCATAATTAAAAGCTGGATTGATGGTTATAAAGGCCCTTTTGTTTACGTTGCTCGTAACTTTCTTTTATTAAAAACCAAGTCTTAAAATATTGTTTTGCGGTAGAAATCTCGCAAATATATGCGTCCAAAAAATGCGAATTTCACAGCTCTTGATCAATATGCTTCAAAATCTGTGTGCGTTTTTGTGATTTTAGAAAAAATTCTGAGAGATAAAATTTTTCTCCTGTTTCTGCATTGTCTCAACTCCATGAAATATACTCCTTCCAGTAGTCACGAACATCTAATTCAGAAAAAGTCCTGACATATCATTGGATTCTAGGATCCGCGATACTGCACAATTGTGACCGTGTGTTTTGTTGGAACAAATTTGGATTCAAATCATATGTATATAATCTTTTTTCTGAGATAGTATTCCTCACAAACCCAAGATAAAAACTCCCAAGCGGACGAAAATTCTCATAAATCTTGAGTGTTGGAAAAAATTTCTGGACCCGATTGATTGCACTCGAATAAAAATTCACATTTACCGAATCATATTCAGGACGTATTCATCCAATAATACCATAGTAACAAACCACTTCATTGGTCAAAAGCGAGATGCCATGATATTGGTCGATGCCCCTTGAAAAATCTTTATCCAAAAAATCCATCACAAAGCCTTGCGCCGAAGAAAATGCTGGAAACGAAAAAAATTTTGCTATAAACTTTATAAGCAGCAAAGTATGGGGCTTCGACTGATAAGAAAATCCCTCAATATCACCCAGCAAAAGTACTATATCAACCACATTTCCACGAATATCTGAAATAATCTGCAATTCTTTCAAAAAAATAATACCCAAAAGCTTCTCGAGTTGAGTAATTTTGGGGCTTATTTTAGTATATAAATCAGGAATTTGGTGAAAGTACTCAAGATAATTCATTATCGGTATGTATCTTTACAAAGGCGCACAAACAGAGGGTCTATAATTTTTTCGCAAAATTGTTCATCTTTTGATGAAGCCATATAATAAATCGCGTCCATACAAATACGATAAGAATCAGAATCCTGGGGCAATTTCTCTTGGCAAATAGCAATTTTTTCTGAAGTCGTTTTATTCGCTACCGACAAAAATACTAAATCCAGTGATCCGTCAGGGTCTGTATATTCACCATCATAATACCCTTTTTCCTTGAGTGATGAGATGACTTTCTGCTCCGTCACACTTACCTCACTTTCTGGAAAATCACAATTATTAGCCTTACAATTCAAAGTATTATATTTATGAAGCATCTCAAGATTTTTTTCTTTGAGAGCGACAAAAAGAATAAGTTGCCGCCCAAAAATATATTCAAAATATGAAAATTGCTCAACGCTTTCAATTTTGGAAAATTGCCCAACGAGCAAATCATGAAAGTTAAAATCTTCAATAATTTTATCTAAAAGCTGATTAAATGGAATGCCTGCAGTAATAGCAGAATTCAACGAATAAGAATCAGCAATTTGTGTCGTTTCAGTATTGTTATCCGGAAGAATATCCACCGGGGTTTCGGTAATGTTTCCTGGTTTTTGTTGAAAAAACGCATACACAAGAATAAGCAACAAAATCCCTACACAAAAAACAACAAAGAAAATATTTTTTTGCATAAAAATAAATTAAAAATTAACACCAACCGCCAGATGAGTGATTGCTATGATTACTGTGATGGTGAACAGTCTGATACACAAGATTCATACCTTCAAGCCCCTGTCCTTTAATCATTGCTGATCAATTCGCATGACCATTTACAATTTTTGAATATGGAGCCACTCCTTTATTTACATATAATTTTCCACGAATATTCGCCATACTTGCACCGCAAGGAGTTCGCACTTCCGTATCTTTATCAACCAAAACCTCATCAATTTGAGTAGTAGGAGCTTGAGCCCCCCATACAGCACTAGCACTTTGGAGACTATTGTTACAATGATACGAACCAGCATCAGCGTTCGGAATAGTATTCATGAGAATCATCGCCCCAAAGCCAAAAGCAGCAATGTTTTTTTTCGATATTCCAGAAGAATCGTGCGAAACAAAGCTTGTTAATTTTTTCTCCATCTTCGGAAGCTTTTTTTGTGTATTTTTCATAATATTTAAAATTAAGAAATCCATGATCTAAAAATTCGTTCATTCTCAGGATCTTGCAGTTTTTCAAATAAATAATCTAACATAAAGATCTGCATTTTATTTTTTTCATCTTTTGAATAGGATGAATAGATGTTTCCATACTGCGTAAAATTGTACAACATATCTACGCCAAGATATGGCTTATAAACTGATTCTTCATAACCTGGCAATCCGTCAAGCGTTGATGCCATTGCTGAAATCTTTGTAATCTCACTCTCAGCCATGGCCTGATATGTTTGAAGGCCTGTTTCGAGCATTGGTGTCATCAGAAAATTGTTAATCCCCATTCGTCCAAGCATGCGCGATTCATCAGACGCATAAACCTTTCCATCGTAATTATAGGCAATGGTTCCAAGAGCCACGCCACTTGGTGATCGGATATCCATAAAACTTCCAGCATTCTCATGAGATAATATTTTTTGTAAATAGACACAAGAAATCATTTCTCTCATGAAATATCATGATTTATTGAGTTCCAATAAATAATCCATTCCATCACTATAGAAGTCCATAAATTCTTCATATGAAAATTCCATCTTCTCACGATCAGCAAGAGCAAAACCATAAGGATTCAACCAACGAAATCCAATTGTTTGAAGCCCCAATTCTTTATAAGTATCGATGATTTTTTTATAATTTTTAATGCTCGTTTTCGTCCAAGTCGTCAATGCGCCAACACGAAAATCTTCGCCCGCTCCTCGCTTGATGGATTCCTCAGTAATACGCCTAATCCAATGAGTTACATTTTGATAGCTATCACCCTCTTTCCAGATTCGTTGACTATTATGAGTTATTTTATCGCCATCGAGCGAAGTCGAAATTCCAACATTATGATCCAAAAGCCATTGCAATTTGTCTTCGGTCATAAGAGTTAGATTCGTCACCAACAAGAAAACGACTTCCTTTTGCAAAATTTGGGATTTAAAATATGCATATTCGACAACAAATTTGAGCACATCCCAATTCACCAATGCCTCACCACCCTGAAATTCAATCGTGAGAGAAGGTGCGGAACTATAAAAAATCGTATCCACTACTTTCCTTGCAGTCTCCATCGTCATATCCATATTTTTTGCAGTCATCGGAGCAACGGCTGCATGGCAATATTCACATTTATGATTGCATCGGAGTGTCAGAATAATAGCATGAAGCGTAGGCCCAAACGCCAAGAACGAATTACGTTGATTGTACAAAACTGTCATTCGTTCCTGATATTCAGGCGTTTTGTAAAATAATTTTTCTTCGAGCTCTTGTCGTTTATTTCCAGAAATTTTCCCCGAAAGAAAATCCTGAAATTCCTCTTTGGTCAAAAAACAAAAATTCCCAACATCATTGGTAACTAAAAAACTTCCACTTTTTTGCTTTTTGAATCGAAAAAAAGCTACAGTTGGATCAAGATTTTCCACAATGTAAGGTGACTCATTAAGCATTGAGAAGATAGATACAATAATTAGAAAATTCATCAAAAACAGCCTTCGAATCTTGGTCATCGATCATTAATTCACCATTTTCAAAAAAAATTGAAAAATCCTCAAAATCCGAAATTGCCTGAAAAATAATTTCATCAGGATAAAATTCACTATCGAGACTGAAAATTTTTTTTGACATCCTGTAGTTTATTAAAATTTATTCGTGGTTTTGGTGACGCGTCAGACTCCGCCTCAATTTCTGCAAGTATCTTCGCAATTTCATCTTCACTGATTTTAAGTTCCGGATCATTTTCAATTTCATTCAAAAGTCTATTGATATCGTCGCCCTCATGTGGTCAGTGTGGCGTAATAGAAACAAAATTATTTGCATCAAAAAAAGAAGAAAGCGCGCGAGTAATGATTGTTTCACGAATTGTCTTATTGTTTGCCTCAAGATTTTCTCGTAATTTTACCGCCAAAAGTTCGTCCATATATTCTCCTGCCATAGTTTCTGCAGTCCATATTGCTATATTTTTTGGCAAAATTTGCACAATAATATTCTCTCAATCTGTTCTAAAAAAGAAATACGCGCGATCCAAAAACATATATGCTGCCTTGAGAACTGTTGTTGTGGAAAAAATTTTACCATCTACCAATAATTCCAATCGGTCATTTTCAATATTTTTAGAAAGAAATTGATGCATAAACTATTATAAATAATATTACTCGGATTATAATTATAAATCGGTTTTTTTCAAGTATTAATTAAGACTCTCTCAGTGCTGCCAAGAAGAATATAATTATAATCGGATTATAATTATAAATCGGTTTTTTTCAAGTATTAAGTAAGACTCTCTCAGTGCTGCCAAGAAGAATGAAATTATAATTAGAATTGTCTCGACACAAAAAACAATATGCTATTACAACTATTCGCAATAATTTCTCATATTTCTCATTATTGCAAAAATTGGTATTAACTAATTTGGTAATTTTTTAAGCCGTACGATAAAAAATCATTCTGTAAATTCTGATGGTAGAATTCTTATTCCAAAGCCATTGAGTGAAGAAAAATCATTATTGCGAAAATTTGCAATATTAATTTTCCACCATGCTTCATTTTTACAAGACAAATAAATTGGCAAAATTTGTGCATCGACATTTTTTTCTAAAAAATTTACAATAATCATTTCATTTTCTTCAGGTGCAAGCGTACAAGTTGAATATACCAATTCTCCACCACTCCGAAGATTTTTCCAAAATTTTTGAAGTAACTCAGTTTGTAATTGAGATTTCTGGAAAATATTTTCCTCCGACCAAAATCCAAAACTTTTCTCATTTTGTAAAGAAATTCGCCCTTCCGCACTACACGGTGCATCGAGCAAAATCTTATCAAACTGCTCGTTTGATTCAAATTTTCTCGCATCAATTTTGTGAGTCTCAATATTCGTCGCACCCTGCAAACGAATATTATAATTCAGTTTATCAAAGCGAATTTGGTTCTGCTCAAGAGCGACAATTTTTCCATTATTTTGTTGTAACATCGCAATTTGTGTCGTTTTACTACCAGGAGCCGCACAAACATCCAAAATTTTTTCTCATTTTTGAGGATTGAGCACTAAAACTGGCAACATAGACGCAATAGACTGCAAATAGATTTTCCCATCATAAAAGGCACGAGACCCCTTGATGGAAAATTCCTGATCACGATCAAAAATAAAAACCCCATCAAGTGGTTCGAGTTTTTGAGTAACAATATTTTTTTCACGAAATTCAAAAAAAACATCATCACCATTGGTTTTTAAAAAATTGATACGAAAAGAGCCTTTACGATTGATCGCAAAGGCTTCTAGGATTTTCTGAAAATTCTCTGGATACATCTGTTGAAGCCGTTCCAGAAGCTTTGGTGGTAGTGATTTCATATAAAAATTTTTGAGAATTATAGAAAAAATTTCTTTTTCTTCAAGAAATTTTTCAAAAATAAAATCCCTTTCGGGATTTTATTAGCTTCGTTTACGAAGAGAAATCATCAAACCAAAGGCAATAAAGAATGCAGCAATGATTAAAATCAATGTTTCAGTTGGACCAGTTTCTACTTCAGTTTTTGGAACTACTGGAGGAGTTGTTGGAGTAGTAGGATTATCAAGTGTATATTTTACACATTCATAGTGAGTTTCTGCTGTTGACGAACGAGTTACTGTTGTCATATCCATTGTGTAGTACACTACTGGAAATCGAAGAAGACCAACCGTCTCACCGTGTTTTTTCTGAGAGCTTGTAAGTGTGAATCCTGCACCAAGATCAGTTTCCATAAATGTTACTTTCTGATCAGGAAGAAGCTGAAATTCATCCTTCCCCGAAGTTCCTGGAATCCAAGTAATAGCAGAAGAATTTTTCCACATTTTAGATTCATCAGCAGAAGATGGTGTCCAAACTGAATCATAAGAAACCATATTTGGAGTTTTCTGTTCATCACGAACAGCAATCAAATAGTTTGATGTTGTATTTTTCCAGTTATCAGCAAGACCAGTAAGTCTTTCGCCTACTTTTACGCCGCGCCCCACAAAACACTGACCACAAGAATTCTGAGAAAAAATTACATCTGAAGAACAAGCTACTTCCGTGTATTCACCAGCATTGATGCTTGTCGCAGTAACCGCATTTGAGTTTGGTGCTGCATTCAAAGTTGTATTTTCTGCTGTTGTAGCCACATCAGTGGTAGTTGTAGTAGTAGCTACATTGCCTGTAGAAGTTGTTGTAGCACTATTAAGAGATGTATCTGTTGTTGTAGTTGTTTCTACAATATTGTTTGTTTCTGTAGAAGTTGTAGATTCTTGAGCAAAAACCGCAAAAGAATTGAGAGATACAGTTGTGACTGCCAAGAGTGAAATCGCTCGACGCATCATAAAAGATAAAATAAGAAAAATAAACTTTACGCGGTCTATAATAGGAAAAGTTTATGATTTGTCAAAAAAAATCTTGTAGAAAACGATATTTTGAGTACAATATTTGCACATTTATGTTATAATTAATTTTCTCTTATGCTTGAAAATCTTCAAGAAGACCTTAATAAAGCCATTTCCCACCTACAAGGCGAATTTTCAAAACTTCAGCTTGGTCGAGCAAACCCAACTGTGATTGAAGGCGTATTCGTGGTAGCATATGGATCAAGTCAGCCTCTCAAAAATATCGCGAGTGTGACAAATCTCGATGCTCAGACACTCAGTATTCAGCCATGGGACAAGAGCTTGCTTCACGACATTGAAAAAGGAATTAGTGATGCTAAACTTGGTCTCAATCCTACGAACAATGGTGAAACTTTGATGATCAAATTCCCACCAATGACAGAAGAACGCCGCCGCGATACTGTAAAGATTGCCTCTCGTCAAACCGAAGACGCCAAAGTAAGTATTCGTAACGTTCGCGGGGATTACAAGAAAAAAATTGATAGTGCCAAATCTGAAAAAACTCTCAGTGAAGATGAAGCAAAAATGCACGAAAATAACCTTCAGAAAGCTATTGATAACGCCATCAAAGAAATTGAATCGCTTTTTGCAGAAAAAGAAAAAGATATTATGAGAATTTAGTATGAAATCCTATTCACAAACAGGAAATCCGACTTCAAGACTCTTTTTATTGAAGAGTCTTTTTGCTAGATTGAATAAAAAATGTATTCTCACAGACTCGGAAGCTGATTTTTGAGCCATAAGTGAGTTTGGAGAAATAATTTTGCAGAAAAAAATCATCGAACTTCACTCGGTTGGAGATTTTTTCACAATTCCTCAAAGCGAGCATGAGATTTTTTTGGCGCATATTGATATTTTTCGTACAGAAAAAAATTTGTATCATTTTAAAAATAAAGAAAATCTGAAAATTGAACGATGAAATAGTGAAAAAATTGATGAAATTATCGAGAAATTGTTGCAAAATGGATTCGAGCACGACCCCTCTCTTGGGAGTGTTTTTACATATCAAAAAACCGGAAGTATCCTCTCTGTGGTGGGAAATGATGTCAATATCGTACACCAAATCGAATGGTTCGATACAGAGATTGATGCTATTTTGATGCAAAATCGCATGACAAAAGAGAGAAAATTTCTGAATGAAATTATTTTTCCCAAAAAAAATACACCAAAATTTAATGATGAAAAAATACATGACACTGCTCCGCTTAACACAGAAATCCTTAATTCCCTTCCAGACATTTTACCAAATGTTGACTTTTATTTGATTTGATGCGATTTTTTGCAAGAAGTTTCACTATTAAAAAAATTTGCAATAGTACATTTTTCTGAAATTAACAGCCCAGAAAATGAAAAAATATGAATTGATTTTCCTGAAACAAAAAACATTCATGATCTTATTGCAATAATTAGCAATAATAAAAATCACCCAATTTTCTATACAAGAAATCCAAAAACGCTGGAAAATTTTTTAGAAAATAATTCTCTTGAGAACGCGACCATTATTCATTCCAATTCTCGAAAAATTGAAAGTTTTTTGTTTGAAAATTCTGAAAATATTTTTGATGGAATTCCAAAATTGGTAATTGCAGACGATATTTTGTGAAAAATTTTTGTAAAAAGTCGAAAATCTGGATCGGTTGCCAAAAATCTTGACTTACTCATTTCACTTTCTCCTGGGGATTTTGTGGTGCATCGCGATCATGGAATTGCTAAATTTCATGCGATTGTCAAAAAGCAAATGTGAGAACTTGAACGCGAATATTTGGAGCTTCATTATGCGGAAAATGACAAATTATTTGTGCCGATTACCGAAATTTTTCGAATTTCCAAATATCTGGGTGACGCCAATGTGACGCTTACTCGATTAAGCTCAAAAGAATGGGAAAAAACGATGAGCAAAACGGACGAAGAATTACAAAAAATTGCTGAAAGTATTTTGGAAACGAATGCTCGTCGCCAAATGGTGCAATGACGAGCTTTTGGGCGATTTGAAGCGGAAGAACAAATTTTTCGCGATGATTTTCCATACGAATATACTGACGATCAATTGCGTGGGATTTTTGAAGTTTTTGCTGATATGGAAGCCGAAACTCCGATGGATCGACTTCTTTCTGGCGATGTGGGCTTTGGTAAAACAGAAATTGCGATGAATGCGGCATATAAGGCATTTTTATCTGGCGCACAAGTTGCGGTTATTAGCCCACTGGTCGTGCTCGCAATGGAACATTATGAAAGTTTTGTTGAGCGACTTGGAAAATTTGGCGTCAAAATTGCACTTCTCTCACGAATGAACTCCCCAAAAGAAACGCAGAAGATTTTAGAAAAAATGAAAACGGGCGAAATCAATATTGTGATTGGGACACATCGTCTTTTGAGCGAGGATGTAAAATGGAAAAAACTGGGATTATTGATTATTGATGAAGAACATAAATTTGGCGTAATGCACAAAGAAAAAATTAAAAAAATCCGTACTGGAATTGATATTTTGTCGCTCTCTGCAACACCGATTCCCCGTTCACTGAATCTCGCGCTTTCTGGGCTACGAAAAATTTCGCTTCTGACGACACCACCAAAAAAGAAAAAACCGATTGAAACTATTATTACAAACTGGAATGAAAATATTATTCAGGCTGGCATTGAGGGTGAATTGGCGCATGGAGGACAAGTAATCATTGTTCACAATCGCATTAAATGAATTGAAAGCCTCAAACAAGAGCTCGAAGGCATGCTTTCGGAAAGTAAAAATAAAGCCAAAATAATTGTCACGCATGGACGAATGAGCGGCGATGAAATTGAGGATAGAATCCACGATTTTAAAGAAAAAAAATATAATATTCTCCTTACAACGACCATTATCGAAAATGGGGTCAATTTTCTCTCAGCGAACACGATTGTCATCATTGATCCTGAAGAATTCTGATTGGCAAGCCTCCATCAGTTGCGCGGACGCGTGGGTCGTCGCGGCGATCAGGGATATTGTTATCTTGCGTATCGAAAAATTTTCTTGGGGCCTGATGAAAAAAATCGTCTCATCACTATTGCCAACAACAATCATCTGGGCGCTGGTTTTGAAATCGCAATGCGCGATATGGAAATTCGCGGAGCGGGCGACATTCTTGGTATCAAGCAATCTGGAAAATCTAAAGACGTCGGACTTCCCTTGTATTTTAGAATGTTGGAAGAAAAAATCACTGAACTCAAGCACGAAAAGCAAACCAAAATTTTCACCAAAATTGAACTTGATTTGTCATACGTGATTCCTGATGATTTCTTTATCTCGGAACTTGACAAACTCAACTTTTTCCGCGAAGTAGAAAATATCGATAATATTGAGGAATTGGAAACATTGGAACACGAATTTTTGCAAGATGATCACAACGAGCACATCGAGAATTTATTTTTACTTTTGAAATCACGGATTATTTTTGGAAGTTTTGGAATTGAAAAAATCTCAAAAAATGGGAATTTTTATGTTCTGGATTTTAAAAAATGAAACACAATTTACGAGCTCAAAAATTTCCTCGATGCCTTTGATAAAACAAAAAATATGATTGTCGTTTCTCCTGAAAAAATCCGAATTGATACCAAAAATTTCCAAAATTCACGAGATTTTTTGCAAAAAATTCTGAATGAAAAATAAAATCCGAGTTGGATTTTATTTTTTTGTGAAATAATTTTTAAAAATGTCAATCGAAAAAAATCAAAAACAATGCCGATTTGTTGCGAAAAAATGAGAAATTCTGTACAATAAAATTATTAAATTATGAAAACTGCGAAACTTCTCATCAGTGCCATTGCCATTTTTGCCATTATTTTTGGTGGTTTTTGGCTTTACAAAAGTTTTTCTCAGGAAAATACTGATCAAAATTTTTTGCAAACAATTGAATCAAAAATCAAAAATAATTTTACAGTGCACAAAAATTCAAGCGAAAATGACGCCGAAAAATATAATCAGGCGCTCTATTATCGCGATGCGCAGAGTTGTGACGCCATCAAAAATGAGGCGAAAAAATCGGAATGTAACGATTATGTGCGTATTGCAAAAATTTTGGAAAATACGGAAAATAGCGATTGTAGCGAGATTTCTGACGAGAATCGCGCGATTGAATGCAAAAATCTGATGTACGAAAAAACTGCGAAGGAAACAAAAAACAAAAATCTTTGTAAAATTATTTCTGATGAAACGATTTCTGAACGATGTCGCGAAAATATCGACGGAATAATTTTTGGGGAAATTATCGCGAATAATTCCGCTTCCCCAGCGACTTGCGCGACACTCGAAAAAAGTTTTTTAACACAGTGTCAGAGCTTGATAAAAAATTATACATACGAACAACAATATTTGGAAGCGATAAAATCGCAAAATATCGCGAATTGTGGATATTTTCCAGAAAAAAAATTGGTACAAAAATGTCAGGACGAAATCATAGAAATTCTTGCCGAAAAAGAAAATCTTCCGCGGCTCTGTGAACGTATTTCTGATGCTGATAAAAAAATGCAATGTTTCACGCGAACCGTGATTCAACGCGATAATGCGACTTTCAACCTCGCCACCGAACAGGAAAATCTTGAAATGTGCCAAACGATTTCATCGGAAAATATCAAAAATCGTTGTAATGATATTATCGTGCTTTCAAAAGTGCAAAAAACCAAAAATACCGAACTTTGTAAAAATCTCAAAAACCAAGAAAATATTGTTATTTGTCAAAAAATTTCTCTTCCTTAATATGAAAATTTTTCGTTTTCTCATCGCGTTTTTGGCTCAAATTCTTGTGATAGGTTTTTTTATAGTGCCAAGCGCTCATGCACAAAATGTGGATGAAATCGTGGAGCTTACAGGCGACAACGCAAACCTGAATTTTTCAATTCCTGCGAGCATTCTGCAAAAAAATAATCTCAAAAATGTTTCGATCAATCTCAAAAAATGAGAAGTTTCGGGAAGTTTTTATATGAAAGGTGTCGGTTTTGTCACTTTTTCTGGGGCTTGAACCAAAACTTGCCAAGCGAATGGTGAATGTCATTTTGTCAATTTTCCTGCGACAAATGCGCTCATTGGAAATGTGAAAATCACGATGGTAATCAATAAAAATTCTCGTCAAGTTCGCTGAGAAGTCACTTCTGGAATGGGAAAAATGGGTTTGGAAAATATTGTTGTGAAAAATTCTTCTACACATTTGGCGGGACTTGAAAATCTCGTTGCCAATCATGAAGCCGAGCTTAAAATCGAAAATCCGGAAGCACAGAAACTCTACGAATTGCAAGTAATTTTTCAAAATGTTCCCATTCAAACTATTGTGGCAAAAAACCAAAAATTCTCAAAAATTGATCTTTCGCTTGCGGGAAAATATAGTTTTCATTTGCTCGTAAAAAATTCAAATAACACGACAGAAAAAACAATAAAAGCCGAAAATATCACTGTCAATCCTGGAGAAATCGCAAAAGATGTACTCAATATTGAATTCTTTGCGAAAAAATATTGTCAAACCAATCATTGTGTGGACGGAAATACTCGAAAGTGAAGTCAACTCACCTATTCGCCTGAAAAAATTTTCCCAGGAAACACGGTAAATGCAGAATTTTTGCTTCGCGACCAATATGGAAATGTTATTTCTGGAAAAAATCTCAAAGCAGAATTTAAAAATACACTCAAAACAATGCAAGTTGACACACGACAGGTGAATTTTACGAGCCAAAACGGAATCAAGGAAGTTCGGCCAGCAATTCTTTGGAATAATTCGGGAGAAAAATTGAGCGGAGTGATGAGTTTGAGCAATGTTTACAAATTCACTTTTAAGCCAATTGCACCGACAAATAACGAAAATTCTTTCGTACTCACAAAACTTTCGTACAACGACGAAGATATTTTTTCAAAAATTTCACAAAGCCCATTTGCTGTCGAAAAACCATACGAAATTGAGGCGCAACTACCGCCAAAAGTGTACAGCACGATGAATATTCCATTGCAGGTCAATACAAAAAAAATTGGCACACACACCATATCATCAGCGCAAATTATTGGAAAAATCACGACCAATCCACAGATTTCAAGGCTTCAAATCAACTCAAATGGAATGTCGTGTCACAAAAATTTGTTAGGTACACTCAATGGCGGAAGTGTCTTTTGTAACGGAAATATTAGCGACAATTTTGCAATTTTTGGGTATAATTTCGCGGCAGGCAAAAAAATTATTTTCAAGCCAGTGATTACAAGCCAAAAAACAGAATCAACACTCAGTCTTGCGGTCGGATACACGATTTCATGAGAAAAAGTGATTTATGAAGCGTTTTCGAAAAATTTTTCAATCGAAAAAATCAATCCAAAAGATCTCGAAATTACGGGCGGAATTCATAATTCTACAACAGAAAATTCGAGCGAAAATACGATCCATTTCCGCACAGGACGTAACGATCTTCTGAATCTCATTCGCAAAAATATTGCATACCTTGGGCGAAATATTTCTGATTTTTCAAACAAAAATTATGAAGTTTTTGAAAGAAATGTACAAATTTCCAGTCACCTTTCACCTCAAAAACGCACATATATAGCGATTGGCGGTGATATCACAATCGATCAAAATATCAATAACACTTCTGATCCGATCGCGATTATCGCACTTGAAAAAGATGGCGTCGGCGGAAATATTATCATTAAAGGAAGTGTTACGAATCTGAATACTTCCCTGATTGCAGAAAAATCAATTCTGGGCGATACCAACAAAAAAAATCAACTCTACATCAAGGGTTCTATCATGGCAGAAAATCTCTGTAGTGGTCAGACTGAGTGTTTTTCAAATATTCGAAAAGAATTTAAATGGGACGATCCAACTTCGCACAAGGCCGTTGGGCAAGAAAATAATCCAAATAAAATCATCGTTGAATACAATCCAGTACTTCGAATGAATCCCCCTCCTACTCTCGAAAATTTCGCAGAATAAAATCCTCAAAAATGAGGATTTTTTGTCGTCAAAATTATTATTGCTAATACTTGCAATAATTTTTACTTTAAAATCGATGTTTTCTGGAAAAATTTTTCTTAATGCAATTTTTAGCAATAATCTATTCGCAGAGCAAATTGCCAGCATTATCGAATCCAATCATACATTTGTTAGTTGGACAGCGCTGATTAGAACCAGAAATTTTCTGATATTTGCTCACATCCAAACCACCAAGCTGAGACGCATTTTTTACTGTTCCGTCAGAATTCTGCCAGTCCCCTGATGCCAAAATTTTATTCAAAATCTGGCCAAAAGTTCCACTCGGATTCTGCGCTGCTGCATAACTGATAGTAAAAATTCCAGCAATGAAAATCACAAGCGCCGAAAGTCCAAAAATCGCTCCACGAAGAGCCATCTTCCCAAGAGAAGAAAAAATCGTTGTTTTTTGCATAGACGAAAAAAATATGATATACTCATAATATGAAAATTTTTGCAAACATCAAGCACATTTTTTTTATTATCGCAATTTCGCTTACTATTCTCTTTGGAATGTACGCTTTTTTGGGGCGAGATTTTATCGCGCCGATCAATTATTTTTTCACCTATCGCACGACGGCGGGCGCGGAAATTCAGGATTTGATATACAAGCCACAACTCGCTCCGTCTGATAATATTGTGATTGTGGAGATTGACGAAGCGACGCTCAACAATCTCAATTCTCAGAGTGAATATTCGATGCTAACGATCGGAAAGGACGAATATACGCGCTTAATGAAATTTCTCAAAGCAGCGGGCGCCAAAGCGGTTGGATTCGATATTGTTTTTCAAAATGCGGATAAATATGAAAAAGAATTCGCTGAGTCAATGCTAGATTTTGAAAATACAACCATTGCAACGCTCAAGCCCAAAAAAACAAATAATTCACTCTGAGAATATACGCTTAATGATTGTTCAGGAGATGGTGATATAGAAAATTTGACTTGTCCGTTTACGCCGCGCGGTGTGTACAGCAAAATTCGTTGGGGACTTATTGATGGTGGAAATACGCGAAGTGTGGCCGTAATGGAAAATCGCGATCTCGCCTACCCTATCACAGCATATGGTCCAATGCAAACACAAATAAAATTCGGAACAGGAAACATTAACCTGACAACGCGCGATTCTTTTGTGTACACATTGCCGATTGCCATGCTCCTTAGTGAAGAAAATGAACTTGTAAAAAAACTCGTTAACATGGTGATTAAGTCACAACAAAGTTCAAATGGAGGAACATCAGAAAATACAATTCCCAAACTTCCACAACCATATTTTCTCGAAAACCGCCAAGAATCCAACGCAGCAGAACATCCGTATCGCACGATATCGCTCGCAAAAATTTTGGATATTTATAAAAAATTCCAAGAAGATCCAAACGAATATATTCACGAATGGAGAGCTTTGCAAGAAGGTTTTTCAGGTGCATATGTGCTCGTTGGTGAAAGTGGAACACTCATTCACGATACCGTCATTTCCCCATCAACTGGCCACAAAATCCCAGGAGTATACACCCATGCTTTTTTCTTGGATGGAATCCTCCAAAATAAACTTTTAAGTGAACTCGGAAGCACCACGACATATATTTTGTCGATTGTGGTAACGATTTTGGCAGTATTATTATACTTTTTCTTGCCAAAATTTATTTCGCCGATTGTGGCAGTTTTTGCGATTATTTTGACAATTTTTGTGGCACGATACTCGTACGGCGAATGGCGCGTGGTTTTTGATATTTTTCCATTTTTGTTGAGTGGCGGAATCATCACCTACCCGATCGTGTATATTTACAAATTTTTTATCGTTGATAAGGGAAAAAGGCAGATTCTGAACGCATTTTCGCGATACATCAGCCCAAGTGTGGTAGAAATGATTGATACGAACAAAATTGCAGCGACGCTTGGTGGCGAAAAAAAGGAGCTTTCGATTTTATTTTCTGATATTGCTGGGTTTACGAGTATTTCAGAAAAAATGGACACCAAAAATCTATTCATTCTGATGACAGATTATTTGTCGCGAATGACGGATATTTTGATTGAGCATCAAGGAACGCTTGATAAATATATTGGTGATGCGGTGATGTGATTTTTTGGAGCGCCAGCGGATGATCCATTTCACGCTATCAATGCGTGCCGAACTGCGGTTCATATGCGACGCGCGCTCGATGATTTTAATAATCATTTGAAAGAACAAAATCTCGATCCAATCGATTTTCGTGTGGGAATCGCGACGGGCGAAGTGATGGTAGGAAATATTGGTTCAGAAAAACGCTTTAACTATACGGTGCTGGGCGATACCGTGAATCTCGCTTCCCGACTGGAATGAATGGGCAAAGAGTACGGCGTGAATGTGATTATTGCAGCGACAACACGAATTTTGATTGGCGATGAATTTTTGATTCGTGAACTTGATTACATTTCTGTAAAAGGAAAAAATGAGGGCGTGCGCATTTTTGAAGTTTTGTGACTGCGATGAGATTCAATCAATATGGCGAAATACACGAATTATGAAGCGGCGCTCAGGCTTTATCGTGAAGGGCAATACTTGGCGGCTGGACATATATTTGAGCGATTTGCCACAGAAGATCCGCCTGCAATGATTATGATGAAGCGTTGTGCTGAGCTCATAAAAGGCGAAATGATGCTTGATCATGGGATTTATCGAATGACACACAAATAAAATTCTCAATTTGAGGATTTTATTTTTTGAAAAGATTGAAAAAAGTTACGAAAAATATATAATAACCTTGCTTATTTCTTAATAAAATTTTATGAAGAATTGGTCAGACCTAACAGCGCAATACGCACTCTCCAAAACACTCAGATTTGAAATCGTGCCAAGCAAAATCACACGAGAAAATCTAGAAAAACAAAATATTTTAGTGAATGACAGAGCAAAACAAGTAGCATACAAGGAGTTAAAACCCCTTTTCGATGAATTACATAATCAATTTATTGCGGAAAGCCTGGAACAGTCTCAAATCGATTGGACATCGTATTTTGAACATTTGAAAACGAAAAACTCAAATTTTTCAGCTCCAGAAAAGAAAAAATGGGAAAAAGAAATGGAAAGTATTGAGAAAAAATTACGCGAACAAATCGGAACACTCTACGAAAAAACGGCAAAAAATTGGAAATCTCAAATTAATACCGATTCAAAAAAGGAGATTCTCAAAAAATCTGGATATGAAATTTTGACCGAAGCTGGAATTTTAACAATTCTCAAAAATATTTTTCCTGAAAAAGAAAAATTCATCGATGAATTTGAGGGATTTTTCACATATTTTGTAGGATTTAATCAAAATCGTGAAAATTATTACACAACAAAAGAGGAAAAATCAACCGCCATTGCGACACGAATTGTTCATGAAAATCTTCCAAAATTTGCTTCCAATCGAGAAATTTTCAAAAAATACGAAGAAAAATATCTCGCGATGAACGACCAACTTTCTGCAAAAAGCCGCCAAATTCGTGACAAAAAAACTGGAAAAATGGTGGATATTACACCGATTACAGAGGATATTTTTGAAATTAATTTTTTCAATCGCGCACTCTCGCAGGTTGGCATTGATGAATACAATCAGCTTATCGGCCACTACAATGAGCTTATCAATCTCTACAATCAGAATTTTCACGAAAAATTGCCACTTTTTAAAATTTTGTACAAACAAATTGGCTCACTTCACGGAAAATGATTTGAAATTTTCCAGATTGAAAATGTGGAAAGCCTCAAAAATCTATTAAACAATGAATATTTTTCTGAATGTAATGCGAAAAACGAGGAAATCAAAACGTTATTTGAATCGCTCAGAAATCACGAAAATCTGCAAGAAATTTATCTCTCAAAAATTGCCATCAACACACTTTCGGCAAAATTTCTCTCAAATTGGTTTGCTTTTGCAGAAATTCTTGCACAGAAAAAAATCTGGAAAATCTCATCAGAATGACGAATTGAAGCAACGGAATATACTTCCCTTGCGGATATTCTGGAAGCCCTAAAAACGCTGAATCCTCACGAAATTTTCAAAGATCTGGAGGACGAAACCGAAACAAAAAATCTCTTCAATGATTCGAGTGACACGATTTTTTTAGAAATTTTGATTCGCGAAGTTGAAAAATCTATTGAAAATACGAAAAATTATGAATGAGAATTGCGAGAAATTTTGGAAAATTTTTCAATTACCAATACCAAACACAAGGAAATTCTCAAAAAATATGGCGATGCAAGTCGTATTCCAGCCATTATGCTCAAATATTTTTTGGCGAAAAAAATTGAAAAAGCAGGCATTGATACTGACTTTTATAACAAATTACACGAAATCTTGGAAGATTATCAAATTTTTGAATTTTATGATGCAATTCGAAATTTTGTCACCAAAAAACTCGAAAGCCCCGACAAAATAAAGCTAAATTTTGAGAATAGTACATTAGCGAGCGGATGGGACATCAATAAAGAAGCAGATAATTCATGTATTCTACTCAAAAATGATAAAGATGAGGAATTTCTTGCAATTATGTCACGTGGGAATAATCATGTTTTCAAAAAAGAAATCGGATCTGGAAAGATAAAAACCAAGAATCCACTTTATGAAAATACAACGCAAAATGGTTGGAAAAAAATGGAATACAAACAAATTTCAAATCCATCTAGAGACTTCCCGCATGTTTTTTTCTCAGAAAAATATAAAAGCGAGTCTGGCATTCCAGACAAAATTTTAGAAATCTATAGCAAGGGGAGTTTCAAAAAATGAGATCAATTTTCTAAAAACGCATTACAGACAATCATTAATTTTTACAAACAACGAATTGAACAACATGAAAGCTGGAAGGTTTTTAGCTTTCAGTTCAAAAATGCAGATGAATATGAGGATATCAGTCAATTTTATGCAGATGCTCAAGTACAGGCATACACAATTAATTTTACACCAATCAATGAAGAAAAATTGATGGAACTTGAGCGAGAGTGAAAAATTTTCTTATTTCAAATCAAAAATCAAGACTACAATCAAAAACCTGGAAAGAGTCATAAAAATCTCCATACGCTCTATTGGAAAAATATTTTTGAGAATGTACCGAATCGTGTAAAACTCAACGGCGAAGCAGAAATTTTTTATCGAAACGCATACGAACCAACATTTAAGGTCGATGAAAATGGAAAGGAAATTCTCAACAAAAAAGGTGAAAAAATTATTGATAAACTGCGATTTACTCGGGAAAAATTCTTATTTCATGTGCCAGTGACACTCAATTTTTGCATGAAAAATACCAACATTGACCAGCAAGTTCGAGAACTTATCGCGAACAATCCTGACATCAAATTTCTGGGAATTGATCGCGGAGAAAAACATTTGCTCTACTATTCCCTCACCGACAGTGCTGGAAATATTTTGGAACAATGAAGCTTGAATAGTATCAACGGCACTAATTATGCGGAAAAATTGAGTGAAGTAGCCAAGAATCGTGACGAAGCGCGAAAAAATTGGCAAACAATTGGAAAAATCAAAGAACTCAAAGAATGATATATTTCTCATGCGGTGAAAAAAA
This sequence comes from uncultured Candidatus Altimarinota bacterium, assembly GCA_938036655.1. Classification (GTDB taxonomy): domain Bacteria; phylum Patescibacteriota; class Gracilibacteria; order BD1-5; family UBA2023; genus GN02-873. Next base: position 9,033 of record CALHQS010000056.1, on the reverse strand, counting down.
TTATTGATCTTGCTATCAAGCACAATGCAATTATCGTCATGGAAGATCTCAATACGGGATTTAAGCGATCACGCCAGAAAATTGAAAAATCAATTTATCAAAAATTCGAATTGGCACTCGCGAAAAAATTAAATTTTGTTGTTCTCAAAGACGCTCAACAAAATACTCCATGAAGTGTTAATAATGCATATCAACTCACGCCAAAAGTTGATAATTATGGCGATATCGAGGCCCGAAAGCAGGTGGGAATTATTCTGTACACACGCGCAAATTATACTTCCCAAACTGATCCGGTGACTGGTTGGCGAAAAAGTATTTATCTCAAAAAGTGAGCTGACAATATCAAAAATGGAATTTTGGAAAATTTTTCAGATATTATTTATGAAAATGGGGATTTCATTTTCCAATATACTGACAAAAATACTGGAAAAAATTGGGAATTACATTCGCAGATTAACAGGAAAAGCATTGAACGATACCATCACGAACGCGATCAAGGCAGTGGGAAATGGCAAACAAAACAGATTGATGTCAATTCCCTATTGCGTGACACATTAGAAAATTTCGATTTTAATCGTTCCATTTTATCGCAAATTGACGAATGAATCGAGCCAAAAAGTTGGGAAAAATTGCGCTTTGCCATCGAAATGATTCAGCAAATTCGTAATACATGACTGGACGAGATTTCGGATGATTTCCTCCTTTCTCCTGTCGAAAATGAAGAAGGTGAACACTTTGATTCTCGTGTATTTTTGCGAAATATCGAGAACGAACTCACTCCACATACCGAAAAATTACCAACATCAGGCGATGCAAATGGTGCGTATAATATCGCGCGCAAAGGAATGCTGATGGCAACACATATTCGAGAAAGCGAGCAAAGTGAAATGCTTCCAAATCTCTATATTGGCGATGCAGAATGGGATTTATGGCTTTCTCATCGTGAAAAATGGAATTCTCAGCTTACCGAATTTACTCTTTCAAAAACAAGAAAAAAATCATAAAAATATTTGCAAAATTCTTACAAAATATGCTATAATTACTATAGCATATTTTTATTTATGGATACAGCTGACTACATTCTCCTGTCGGAGCTCAATGACTTCATTTTTTGCCCTCGTTCGATTTATTGGCATCATATTTATGGGAATTTCAATAAAAGCATTTACCATGAGGTCGATCAGACACTCGGACATCTCGCACACAAAAGCATTGATACTGCCAAATATTCGAGTCGCAAAAATATTTTACAAGGAATTTCGATTATTTCTCATGAATTTGGCGTTCAGGGAAAAATTGATTTATACGACGCAAAAACTGGCATTTTGACCGAGAGAAAGCGAAAAATTAACAAAGTCTATCGGGGCTATATTTGGCAATTATATGGGCAATATTTTTGCCTTTCCGAAATGGGTTATGTCGTGACAGGATTACGGTTTCATTCGCTCATTGACAACAAAAATTACCCAATTCCCTTGCCGTCTGAACGCGAAAAAAATATTTTCAAAAAATATATTGAGAATTTTCGAAACTATCGGCTTTCAGAAAATTTTTCACAAAATCCTGCAAAATGTGCTCGCTGTATTTATAAAAATCTCTGTGATATTTCTTAATTTTTCATATGATTTCCAAACCTGATTTTGTACAAAAATCCATAATGGTCATTCATTCGTACGATGTCAAAAATATTCGTTTTCATAATGAAAATATTATCGTGGAAGATGATTCAAAAATAAAAAATCAAGCAAGTTTGCACAAAATTTTTGCGGTTTTTCTTATTGGAGAGGCAACAATTAGCACACAGCTCATTCGAAAATTACAAAATTTTGGCGTGGCACTCGTTCTACTACGAAAAAATCTGGAAGTCGTGAGTGTGATTGGTGGCGGGCTGAATGGCAATATTTTACTTCGTGAAAAGCAGTATCAAAATTTTCGTAATGAAAATCTCAGCGTGACAATGTCCAAAATTTGCATTACCAATAAAATCCAAAATCAGGAATTATTGCTCGCGAAAATTCGCCAGAAAAATGAAATTCTCAAAAAAACTGCAAATAAATTACATTCTCTCGCAGGAAGTGCGGCTGTATGTGAAAATTCCAAGCAACTCCTCTGAATTGAAGGTAACGCAGCAAAGTATTTTTTCCACGAATATTATCGCGAAATGGATTGGATGGGCCGATATCCGCGCACCAAAATCGATAGAAATAATCTTTTGCTGGATATAGGTTATACATTTTTGTTTCACTTTTTGGAAGCACTTTTGCTGTTGTACGGATTTGACATTTATGAGGGCTTTTACCATCGCCGATTTTATCAAAGAAAATCGCTTGTTTGTGATATCCAAGAGCCTTTTCGTCCGATTATCGACGAAGCTATGCGAAAATCTTTTAATCTCGGACAAATAAAAGATACGGACTTTGGCTTTGCAAATGGACAATATTTTCTCAAATGAGAAGCCATTAAAAAATATTCTCAAATTTTTTCCAAAGCCATTTTGGCGCATCGAGAAGCCATTTATGATTATATTTATGGATTTTATCGACACATTTTGGATCCTAAAAAACACCAATTCCCTTTTTATATTTTTTCGTAAAATGCTGATTATTTCGTATGATATCGCGAATGACAAAATTCGCACCAAATTTTCAAAATTTCTGACAAAATACGGACGAAGGATTCAGTACAGCGTATATGAAATTCAAAATTCTGACCGCCTTTTGAGCGTTATTCAAGCGGAAATTGAAGGAACTTTTGAGCCACAGTTTTCGCCAGCGGATACGGTTTTGATTGTTCCTATTTCCAGGGCTGATGAGAAAAAGATTATCAAATATGGTTATGGCGCGAATGATGATTTGGATTTTTTATTCATTGAATAAATAAAATTTGATTTTTTAAAAATTTTTGCTACAATTCTAGCAGTTCTTTAACATTCCCAAATTCAACAATCACCTTTCGGTGGAAATTTTGGTAATGATATTTGATTGAGACAATGCAAACCTCAGTCTTAATTTTTTAATGAAACGATTTTAAGCCAAGAAGTCTATATTCATTTAGGAATATATTGCATCTTTTTGGCTTAAATATCACTTTTTCGCTCTCAAATCTCATTAGTAAATTTCTACTGTTGTAGATTTAGCAGCGAGAGCTTCAGCGTAAGGCTCAAATCTCATTAGTAAATTTCTACTGTTGTAGATTCGCGACAGAATATCAGAAAATTTCTCTCAAATCTCATTAGTAAATTTCTACTGTTGTAGATGTTATAACCCAAACTATCATTGAAAATCTCAAATCTCATTAGTAAATTTCTACTGTTGTAGATCTTTACTCAAGCGTTTTTCAAGACTTTCTCAAATCTCATTAGTAAATTTCTACTGTTGTAGATAAATGAGAGGTGAAATTCTTCGTATTCTCAAATCTCATTAGTAAATTTCTACTGTTGTAGATGAGCCATAGAAGAGCGTTGTCTCTTTGCTCAAATTTCGTTATTAAATTTCTACTGTTGTAGCGTTATTAAATTTCTAAGATTAAAGGACTTATTTTTTGAAATATAAATTATTTTTTATGACTACGAACGATACTGACTTCCACGAACAACAAGCAGAAGAAATGCTTGAATGGTACAAAAATCTGAGTGAAGAAGAACAGGAACTCTTTGAGGAGGGCTTGATAGGAATGCTGACAGCCTTCACTGAATACATGAAAAAGAAGAACGGATAAGTATTGCCAAACAGGTGATCAGAGAAATAAAGGGAAATCTTAAAAAAATACAAAAAAATAACTCCTATTTTATTAGGAGTTTTCGGACTTCATAGTAAAATTTCTGTGAGACTTTAGTATATCAGGAAATTTTTATTACAATTTCAAATTATCATCCTCGTCAAGTTTCCAATGCGGATTGTAAGCCACATCAAAATATAATCATTCAAATCTCTTGAGATAATTATCACAAAATATTTTTTATACTAGTTTTACAATCATTGCTCACAATTTTTCTATCTTCATCAAAACTTCATCAATCTCTGATGGAGTTTTTGTATTATAACTAATTAAGTCACTTTTTAGTAATCGAAAGTTGCATCATCGAAAAAACTACAATTTTATTCCGCACCTTTAGAAGCCTCTTCGAGTTTCATCGTTTGATCTGCAATCGCGAGCGCATCAAAAATATCACCCAAATCGCCACTCATTACGACAGGAATGTTTGAAAAATTGGCACCAATTCGATGATCCGTGATTCGATCCTGTGGATAGTTGTATGTGCGGATTTTTTCGGAGCGATCACCAGATCCTACCTGAGCCAAACGAGCCGCTCCTTCCTCGGCTGCTTTTTTTGCTTCTTCCATAGCAAAAAGTCGAGCTTTCAAAACTGAAATCGCCTTCACTTTATTTTGCAATTGAGAACGTTGATCCTGACATTCTACCGCCAATCCAGTTGGAATATGTACGACACGAATGGCAGAATTGGTTTTGTTGACATGCTGGCCACCTGCACCAGACGCGCGACATGCCATAATTTCAAGATCTTCTTCGCGAATTTCGATTTCCACATCTTCTGCTTCTGGCATTACGGCGACCGTCACCGTCGAAGTATGAACGCGACCATTTTTTTCTGTCGCAGGAATCCGCTGAACACGATGAACACCAGATTCATATTTGAATCGAGAATACGCACCCTCCCCTTTTACCTCAAAAATCACTTCCTTGTATCCACCAGCATCATTGAAAGATTCCGAGGTCATCTCAACACCAAAACCCTCATTGCGGGCAAAATTTTTGTACGCTTCAGCCAATTCCATCGCAAAAAGTCCCGCCTCATCACCACCAGCACCGGCGCGAACTTCGAGAATAATATTTTTTTCATCATTTGGATCTTTTGGTAAAAGAGCGATTTTGAGCTCTTCTTCCAGTACTGGAATTTTTTCTTCCGCTTCGGCAATTTCCATTTTCATGAGCTCAAGCATTTCTGGATCTTTTTCGTTTACCACGAGCGTTTTTGCTTCCTCATAATTGGCATACAAATTTTTATAAATCTTGTACAATTCTACGGTTTTTTCAAGATTTTTTTTCTTCTGATTCACAGATTTAAGGCGTTTGATGTCAGAAAAAATCGCTGGATCAGCCAGCTCTTGTTCCAAATTTTCGTATTCAGTAATAAGATTATCAAGTTGAAATTTCATAAAATTTTTTAAATAAAAAGGATTATACGAAAAATTTTTAAAAAGTCGAGAAAAAATTGATTTAAAAATTAAAATCTGAAATTTTTATTTGACTTTATGTAAAGTTTCTATAAAATTCTGAAAATCTTGCCCAGGTGGTGGAATGGTAGACACGGGGGACTCAAAATCCCCTGTCTTCACGGACGTGCGGGTTCAAGTCCCGCCCTGGGCACCATGCTTATCAATTATAAAGATGTTAAAATGTGTCTTCGTAAGACTCCTAACATCTTTTTATTTTTTGCAAATTTTTCACATTTTAGGCGAGAATAAAAAAACTCACACGAGCAAATGTAAAAAAATATATTTAAATAAGAATACGAGATGTGCAAGAAAAAGTAAAAAAACATAAAAAAAATCAAAAACTTAAATCTTATATTTATTTAACTAAAAAAGAAGTGATAAATCACTTCTTTTTTAGTTTTTGTAAGAGAAATCAGCTTTTACTATCCATCTACCTGTTACTCATCAAATCGGTGTACATGTAAATAGTGTAAGTACTGAATTTTCTGTTGGTTTTATTGCTTCTATATCTGTATCTTTTGTATTATATGAGGCTCTTACTTTATATACATATCTTGTATATTTTCATTCTGCATTTTTTTCATAGATCCAGATTTCTTCATTTTTTTCCATTCAGATTATTTTTTGGAAATGTGTTTTATATCTTGCATTTGAATTTTTGAAATATGATGAATGTCATGCTATTACTTTATTTCATATTTCTCCATATCCATTTAAGCTTGTTCATGGTATTTCTACACTTCCTGTTTTTAATGTTTCATGGAAATCTTCTTCTCAACCATTTATAAAGTTATTGTATTCTTTACTATTTTCTTTTACTTCATTTATTGGCATTACTAATCATGAAGATGGAATCACTAGATATTTATTTTTATTTCTATCTTCTTTTGGTACTACTTCTAACCAATGAGATAGTTCTGTATTTGTAGTTCCTGCTAGTCTAAATGTTTCTTTATTTGGTAGTCTTGTTTCAACCACTTGCTTTGTTTTTTTTCACACAATTCCAGCTTTTTTATAAATTTCTTCTTCAGAGAAATGTCATGTTTTTGGAAGTTTTTTTGGATATTTTTTTATTTTATTTCATTTTACTTCCGGTTTTTTATCTTCTAATTTTATTAATTCAATCGGTTGATTTGGCTCAACAGGTGTAGTTGGAGTTATTGGTTCTGTTGGAACATTTGGAACTTCCGGTTTTGGATTTTCTTTTGGTGGAGTTACTGGATCTACTGGTGGTTTTGGTAATGGTGTTACTGGATTTGGTTCTTTTGGAATATTTCAGCCTCCAATTCCACCACCAGGTCAAGAAGGTATCTCCGATATTTTCTTAGGCTCATATTGTAGTTTGATTGTTTGTTTTTCTAATTTTACCTCTCAAGCAATAGCAGCAGAACCTTCTTTCAGAGTTGGCGTATTCTCACTTTTTACTAAAACGTAAACGATTCAGTTTTTCTCAATTTCTTCTGGAATTCAAACATAACCCCCATTCTTTTCAGTGAAGCTTTTTAAATTATAATCTTTTCCAAATGGAGAATTTTCAGGAGCAACAATATGTCATTCTTGAATTTCTACTTCAGTTCATAAAATATAATATTTTACATCAACTTCACCTCATTTTTTTGCATAAAGTAGAGTTCTATGAGCAGGAGTTTTATAATCATAACTTCAGAATCAATTTACTCTATTTTCTTCTGTAACTCAATCAGAAACTTTATTATCTTTTACTTCTACAAAAACATAACCATCAATCTCAGGATGAGTAATTTTTGTAGGTTCTTTAATATTTTTTGATTCTAAATCAGTTGGAATATTATCAATTGAATCAGTTAAGAAAAATGAATTTGCATAGATATTTACATTATTTTCAATTCAAGCAAATTTTTCATGTAAACTCCTTCACATAAAAGTCCAATTTTTTGAATCTTTAGTTTTTCACTCTTCATCAACTGGTGAAGTTAGCTCATTTGTTTCATTTTTGTATTCTTTGAAATCAATAGTTAATTTACCTGTTGGCCAAAGTCTAGCATATACATCTGGTGCTTTTGGATCTCAGTTTGTATAGGTTTGTGTTCCTAAAAATCAACCTGCATCTCAAACTATTTTCAAATTGATTTGACCACCTACCTTTATAACTGGATTTTCTGAAGTGGCTATTTCATTATAATTTTGTTCTGAAATAGAAGAATTTAAACCTTTCTTATAATTATCAGCTACAGAAAGCCACATAGGTTTCATAAAATCTTCAAAAGATAATTCTGCAAATTTTTTCAGGTCAATAAGTGTAACTGGTATACTTATTTCATATTCTCAGTCAGCATTTTTAAATCTTTGCATTCTTTCTGGAGAAAAAGTGAAATAAGTTTTATTTCCATTATATCTGATATTTTTTGCATCAAATTCTTGAAGTTTTGTAGGATCAAGTCTTAGCCAAGTTGATTCATAAACAGCTTCTACATCTTTATCAAATTTTAATCTTTTATCAATTTTCACTTTTACATATCAAGTCCATCCTTTTATTTTATCAATTCTTCACCATAGAACTCTTAGTGAATTACGAATTTTATCAAAATTTAAAGTAGCCTTATAATGTAAACTTCAAGATTGATCTACTTGATAAGAAGTTTCTACAGTTGAATGCTTGCTTTCTAATGTAGAATCCATTTCATTATTTTCCTCTAAATATATTGTTGGTTTAACTTTTTGAATATCAGAAAACATTCATAACATATCCTTTAAACCTATCCATTGAAGGTACAAATCCATATCTTTTGGAGCATCAGCTGGAAGTGGATATCACATTCTATAATATGTACCACTTCAATCTGGCTTTGTATTATATCAATAAGTTCTGTAACAATTACTAGAAAAACAAGTAAAAATTCCGTTTCAAATTTCTCAATAACTTTGATGTTTCTTACTCGCATAATCATTTCTATCTATATATTTTGCCTTTTCTTCAGAAGATAAAGTATTATATTTTTCATAAAAATAATTAAACCAAGAAGAAGGATTAGACTTTTTTCTAGCCTCTGCATATTCTTCCCTTGTAATATTTGCAGGTTTATTTTCCATTGCATCATAAATAGATAGCCACATTTCTTTATAACCATCATCTCAAGCATATTGTTCTGGAGTGAGTGCAGGTACTCAATATAAAGCTTGATTAGATCATATAACCATTTCATTAACCTCTTCAGTCAAATCTGCTCCTGCTGGAACTCTAGAGTCTTTTGGAGGATTTCTATGAACTCTAATAGTTCTTTTTTTTACTCAGTTTTGAGATACTGTTGCAGTTGTATCTTGATCATCTGCTCTCGCTATAGGGAAAAATCAAAAATTTCCTATCAAAAAGCTAGCAATAACCAATATTGACAAAAACTTTTTAAACATAAAATTAAAAAATTAAAAATTACAAATTTTTGTTTTAAACAAAATTGTAATTAAAATAATAATGATTATTATGATAATGATGATAATGAAGGTCACATCATGGTAGCGCTTTATAATCACAGTGACACCCCTATTGTCGTGGAGAAAGGGATGCGGATTGCCCAAGGAATCTTTCATGGGTATCGTACGGTGGACGGAGATGGAGCGGGTGGTGGTGAAAAACGCTGCGGAGGTTTTGGTTCCACAGGAATGGTGTGAAAGAGCAGGGAGAGGAATTTGTCGCTGTATCTTGCCATATTCAGCAATTTTCCCTATAATGGGAGTAGTATATTGAGATGAGTGGGGGGAAGACGGCTTCTCCCCTTGTGAGATGCCATGACAACGAGCTAAGGAGGTGTTGTTTCTATGG
>CALHQS010000055.1 GCA_938036655.1 uncultured Candidatus Altimarinota bacterium | reverse complement strand
ATAATATTTCTTATTTTAATTCTATTACTAGCTGCGTATTTCAAATTTTTCCATGACATTGAAATACTAGCACCCCATAGACAAATATGATGTTTAGAAGATTATCAATGTAAATATTCAGAACATCATGATGCATGTTGAAATATTGAATATAAAAATTTCAAATGATTTGAACCATATATACTCGACAATCCTCCTTGTCAATGTTCTTTTTATATATGTAACAAAAAATAGTACCAATAAAATTTATTATTCCCAATCAATATGGTTAGCTTATTTGAATTGAGTAAGATTTGTTGATTTGGACATGGATGGATGATTTATTGTTTGGCCTGTGGATTTAATTAATTGACAAATATATGGCAAAGTGAGATACTACGACTTATAATATGATTAAAAAACTACTCATTATAAGCACTACTATATTAATAATTGTAATTTTATGATGGTTATCATTAGGATGAAGTAATTATTATTCTATATTTGATGTATGATACTATAGTGAAAAATTTTCTTGTCAAGCAGATGATCAGTGTGTGGCTCGAGAATATAATAATATTTGCATTAACAAAAATTATGATGGATGATTAAAGCATTGACTTACGCAAGTTCTAATAAACTATGATATAGAATGTCAATGTGTATTTCATCATTGCATATGAAAATAAAACCCCATAAATAGGGATTCTTGATTTTTTACAAGCAAAATGAAGAAAATACGATAAAATTGTAGTTAAAAAAATGTCTTTGAACACTACAAATAAAAATTTTCTTACAAGTTATGTCAATACAATGCTTTTGAATCGACCATATTCTGATATGATGGCACAAGCTATGTCTCGTTTAAGTATTTGCAATGCAATGGGATATTGACAGTGATGGATGAAATATTGTAAAACCTATTGATATTTTAAATAGTCATTACTGATATGATTATGCTATCTTCCAGCAATAAAAAAATTTCCGTTTTTCAAAAAATAATAGTATTTCTATTATTAGGAATACTTATTTTCATGTCTCTTATTTGGTATTCAGATTTTAGTCTTAATAATGGTTATTCCCCTTTGCAAATTCCAACTGTTCGTTCTTGTCAAGCTGAAGACGATTGCTTGTGATTTGCTGCAAGTTGTGTTAATAAGTCTTTTCAACCAAAAAAACAAGAAATTATATCATCAGCCTTTCATGTATGGGAATACAATGATAATCCCTGTGTTTGTAAAAATTATCTAATTACAAATCTTTGTGAGATAAAATAAAATCCCTATTTTAAGGGATTTTATTTTTTATAAATTTTCCTACTCCACCGTCACAGATTTTGCCAAATTTCTCGGTTTGTCGATTTCTCGATCCAGATGAAGCGCTACAAAATATGAAAATAATTGCAAAATCACCACTTCCAAAATTGGATCTACATCGCTCTGGATAGAATCAAAAGTCATCACCGCATCGTACATATCTTTTTTTGGATCATCGCTCGCCACTACGCCAATTACTTGCCCATCGCGTGCTTTGATTTCTTGTACACTCGAAATATTTTTCTCGTATAATGAAGTTTTTCCATTCACCATAATCGTCGGAAAATCATGATCGATGAGTGCAATTGAGCCGTGCTTGAGCTCGCCTGATGCATATGCTTCTGAATGAATATAACTGATTTCTTTGAGCTTGAGCGAGCCCTCCATCGCGATTGGCAATTCTGCACCGCGACCCAAGAAAAAGAAATTTTTGTAATGCGCAAAATTGTTGGCAACTTTTTGGATTTCAGATTTTTTCTCCAAAATTTTTTCAATAGCGTCTGGTAATTTTTCAAGTCCAGAAAGAATTTCTCGGTATCGACGATAGTCGAGATTTCGGCGTTTTCCGAGGTGAAGTGCCATGATCAAAAATGTCACGACTTGTGTTGTAAATGCTTTTGTTGAGGCAACTCCCACTTCAATGCCTGCTCGCGTGTAGAGGCCTTGTCCCGTCGTTCGTGCAATAGCCGATCCTGGCACATTGACGATTCCGAAGACATTTCCACCTTGTTCTTTTACGATTTTGAGCGAATCGAGCGCATCGGCTGTTTCGCCCGATTGTGAAACAAACACAAAAAGCGTTTTGTCATCAATAAATTTTTTCTTGTACTTAAATTCAGCCGAAACAATCACATCAGTCGGAATATCCGCCAATTCTTCCAAATAATATTTTCCCATAAGCCCCGCGTGATAACTTGTTCCTGATGCGACAATCGTGATTTTTTCAAAATTTTTCGGCGCAATTTCGTTGAGTGTTTCAGAATGTAGGCTCGCGTTTTCAAAATCTACGCGCCCACGGAAAACATCGCGAATCACCGCTCCCTGATCAAAAATTTCTTTGAGCATAAAATGTTCAAAATCACCCAATTCCGCCTGTTTTTCTGTTTCATCAATCTGCATTTTGGTGCGGATTTCATTCGGATTTTCTGAAATAATCGTATAATCTATCGGCGTCATCATGAAAACATCGCCGTCTTCCAAAATAATATAATCCTCAATGAGTCCGATGAGCGCGCGATAATCTGATGAAATAAATTTTTCATTGCCACCAAATCCGAGTACCATTGGTGATCATTTTTTCACGCCAAAAAGCATATCAGGATTTTCGCGATCCAAAAATACGAGCCCATATGCGCCGTGGATTTTTTCTTTGAGTTTGAGAAGCGTTGCGATGTGATCACCATCACACAAATCTTCAAAAAGTTTTACTGCAACTTCTGTGTCTGTTTCAGAATAAAAATCATATTTTGCTGAAAGTTCTTTTTTGAGTTCGGCATAATTCTCAATAATTCCGTTATGAATCACGATAAAACGCTCAGAATGAGAATAATGCGGATGACAATTTGCCTCCGTTACGCCTCCGTGCGTTGCCCAGCGCGTGTGGCCGATTCCGATGTGATATGAACCGAGCTCATAACTTTCAGTTTTTACTTTGAGATTGCCAACTTTTCCAACAGATTTAATAATTTGCAAAGATTTGTCGTGATTGAGAACGCAAAGTCCTGCGCTATCATAACCGCGATATTCGAGCCGCTGCAAACCTGCAAGAACCTCACTTGAGGCTTTTCCAGATTGTCCAATATATCCAAAAACACCACACATAGGCAAAAAATTTAGAAAATATTATTGCCATTATAAAATTTTGAAGCCGATTTGCAAGCCAATTTTTTCTTTTGACTTTTTTAAAAAATCACTATAATAGTGCACGACCAATGCCGTTCGGTCAATTGAGAAAACTTCGGTTTTCAGATTCCCCGCAAGGGGAATTTTTTTATTTTCTAAATTTTTCAAAAACAAAAAATCCTCGAAATGAGGATTTTTATTCCGTGATATTTTCTGGATTTTCAGGATTTTCTTCCATTTTTGGTGGTTCAATCACCCAGTCAAATGATGGATGATAAAAAGAAAGATTTTCCGTTCCGATAGCCTCTACTACGCGATGAATCACATCGTCAAGATGACATTCTTCCTGCGTTCCTTTTTCCATATCTTTGAGTTGACAAACGCCTTTTTTGGCTTCCATAATGCCGATAATTGCCACAAATCGAGCACCCACGCGATTGGCTTTTTTGAGTTGAACTTTGATAGATGGCGTTCCGAGCGACAAAAGAGAATTGATGCCTTTTTTTCGGGATTCGAGATTGAGAGGAAGTGCAAGTTTTTTCGCGTCGTCACCAAGTTGCACGATATAGAGGTGAATAGAATCTTTGTTTTTGAGTTTTACACCGTGTGCCATCATGGCTTCAATGAGTCGTTCCACACCGAGCGCAAACCCAACGGCTGGAACTTCATTTTTGTAGCCGATAGATTTTGCGAGCGAATTATAGCGCCCACCACCACCAAAGGCGTCCTGCGTGCGCCCAGATCCGTCTACAAATTCCCAAACCGTGTGAGAATAATAATCCAAACCACGAACGAGCGTCGGATCTTCTATAAATTCTACGCCAAGAATTGTCAAATATTCTTTCACACTTTCATAAAATTTTTTCGAATCTCCCTTGAGAAAATCAGTAATTTTTGGAGCGATTTTGAGAAGTTCTTGAACATCAGGATTTTTGGAATCCAAAATTCGAAGTGGATTTGTCGCGAGTCGGTGCAAATCTGTTTCATCGAGCAAATGTTTACGTCCTTCAAAAAATGACTGCAATTCGATGAGATATTTTTCGCGTTCTTTTTCTACGCCAAGAGAATTGATTTTGATCGTATAAGTGCCAGCAAGTCCCGCAGAATCCATGAGATTTTTCATGATGTGAATCATTTTGGCATCCAAAATTGGATCTTCTTCGCCGATGATTTCTCCACCAATCTGATGAAACTGACGATATCGACCTTTCTGCGGGCGATCGTATCGAAAATGTGGTTCAATGTAATACAGATACACAGGCTGTGGTTCATCGAGCATATGTTCGAGATATGCGCGCATCACACCAGCCGTTCCCTCTGGCTTCATCACGAGCGAACGCCCGCCTTTGTCGGTCATTTCGTACATTTCTTTGGAAACAACATCACTTGACGCACCGCTTGATCGCGCGATGAGGTCTGTGTGTTCCAAAATTGGTGTTGAAATGCGCGTAAATCCGTTCGTTCGGAATTCGTGTCGCGCGAGTTTTTTGAGAAATGTGAAATATCGCTGGTACTCACCAAAAATATCCTGCGTACCCTTCACTCTGTTTGGAATATTCATATTTTTTCTGTTAAGAATTCTGTTAAAAAGGCTATTTTCCAATATATACAAATTTTTCAAAAAAGCAAAATAAAAACGCAAATTTTTTCTTTTTTCTTGGAATTTTTTTTGGGTAGAAAATTTTTTTCAGATTTTTTGTGATTGTTCAAAATTTCCCCTTGATTTTCCCTTAAAATTCATTATAGTTGAATTGTTTTAAAAATTTTTATGACAACACCAAATTATTCAAACGAAACGCTTGATCGTATCAAAAAACTGGAAAAAATTAAGGATTTTGGCGTGAATCCATTTGCAACAAAATTTGATGCCAATCATCAAATTGCACAAATTCTTGAAAAATTTAAATCATCATTGGATGAAGGCGAGACGAGTCCACTTCGCGATGTGACTGATGTTGTGGCGTCACCAAAATCAGAATTTTCTGTGGCTGGTCGCGTGATGTTGCACCGAAGTTTTGGGAAAATTTGTTTTGCTACCATTAACGATGGAACGGGAAAAATTCAAATTCTTTTTTCTCGTGAAAATTGTAAAATTCGCGTTGGAGGACAATCGCTCGAAATTCTCAAAAATTCTGAAAACGAAGAAATGTCTGCGTACAAATTTGCAGAAAAGCTCGTGGATATGGGAGATTTTATCGGTGTGCGCGGAGAATTATTTTATACACACAAGGGGGAATTGACGATTTTTGCAGAAGAATTTTCATTTTTGACGAAAGCGATTCGGCCGCTTCCAGAAAAATTCCACGGAATTGAAAGTGATGAAGAGCGCTACCGCAAGCGATATCTTGATATGGCGACTGACGATGAGTTGCGCGCCATGTTTGTGCGAAAGTCAAAATTCTGGGATGCAACGCGAGAATATTTGAAGCAGCACGGATTTTTGGAAGTGGAAACGCCAACGCTTGAACATACAACGGGTGGGGCAGAGGCGCGCCCATTTGCAACGCATCACAACGACTATGATGTAGACGTATTTTTGCGAATTTCTATCGGAGAATTGTGGCAAAAAAGATTGATGGCCGGAGGCTTTCCAAAAACTTTTGAAATTGGTCGTGCGTACCGAAATGAAGGGTCAAGCCCAGACCATCTGCAAGAATTTACGAATCTCGAATTTTATTGGGCGTATGCTGATTATGAGGATGGAATGCGCTTTGTGCAGGGATTGTACCAACATATCGCAAAATCTGTGTATGGAACAACCAAATTTTCTCATAAGGGTCTTGAATTCGATCTTGCCGGAGAATGGCCACGAATTGACTATTTGACAGCGGTAGAAGAACGCACTGGGATTAATCTTTTGACAGCGACTGATGACGAAATGCGCCACAAGCTTGAGGAATTGGGTGTAAAATACGAAGGAACTAATCGTGAACGATTGACTGATACGCTCTGGAAATATGTGCGTAAACAGATTGCTGGACCAGCTTTTTTGGTGAATCATCCAGAATTGATTTCGCCACTCGCCAAGGTTTCAGAAAAATTCCCAGGAAAAGTGGAACGATTCCAACCAATCATTGCAGGTTCAGAAGTGGGGAATGGTTACAGCGAATTGAATGATCCAATCGACCAGCGTGAGCGTTTTGAAAAACAACAAGAAATGCTCGAAGGTGGTGATGATGAAGCGATGATGCCAGATTGGGAATTTATCGAAATGTTGGAACACGGAATGCCGCCAACTTGTGGTTTTGGCTTTGGTGAGCGACTTTTTGCATTCTTGGAAGGAAAGCCAATTCGTGAAGTGCAGTATTTCCCATTTATGAAGCAAGCACAATCTGAGAAAAAATCTGATGAAAAATAAAAACGAAAAATCCCTCAAATGCAGGGATTTTTGTAATTTTTACATTTTGACAAAATAGTATGAAAATTTTATGAATTGTAACGAGTCAGTCGCTTTATGATAATGGAACGCCGACGGGATTGCGGCCCTCTGAGATTACGCATTTGTATGATTTGGCGAGACAAGAAAAAATTGAGATGACCATCGCGAGCCCTTTGAGTGGTAAAGTTCCCATTGAGTCGGAAAGTCTGCGCCCGATATTGCTCGATACGGTAACCAAAAAATATTGGAATGATGAAAAATTTCGAAAAATTCTTGAAAATACCCCGAGCCTTGCGGAGATTTCGTGATAAAAATTTGATGCAATATATCTCTCGGGCGGTTACGGAACCATGTATGATTTCCCTGAAAATACTGATTTGCAAGCGATAATTGCAATACATTATGAAGCAAGGAAAATTCTTTCGGCTGTGTGTCGCGGTGTTGGCGGATTACTGAATGTGAGGATTTCTAATGGTAAAAATTCGATTGCTGATAAAAAAATTACAGGATTTAGTTGGCTGGAAGAATTTTTTGCACAACGCAAAAAATTGGTGCCATTCAATCTCGAGCAAGCGTTAAAAAATCATGGCGCGCATTATGAGAAAGTATTTTTCCCTATGAGCTCCAAGGTTGTGATTGATGAAAACCTTATTACTGGACAAAATCCGTTTAGTTCCAAAGCGATTGCGCGCGCGAGTGATTGCTGAACTCAAAAAATAAAATCTCCAAATCGGAGATTTTTTCTTGGAAAAATTATGCATTCCACAATTTTTCTTCGAGCGCGATTGCCTTCGGAAATAAAATATTATTTTCCAAATGAATGTGCACATGCAAATCTTTTTCAAAATTTTCTAAAAGCTCAAAAGTGATTCGATACGAGTTACACGCGTCTTCTGGAAGTGTAAAATTATTCGTCAGATTTCGAATATTTTTGGTCGCATCGCCCGCATTGTCGTGCTCCATTTCCATCATCTGAATCGGATTTTTCACTGTTCCAAATGGTGGCTTCGCTGGCGCGATATTATTTTTTTCAGCATCTACAAGGCGATGAATGTATGGGAAAAGCACATTTTCTTCCTTTGGCATGTGCGCGAGCAGTTCCTCG
Source organism: uncultured Candidatus Altimarinota bacterium (assembly GCA_938036655.1). Classification (GTDB taxonomy): domain Bacteria; phylum Patescibacteriota; class Gracilibacteria; order BD1-5; family UBA2023; genus GN02-873. Next base: position 36,374 of record CALHQS010000055.1, on the reverse strand, counting down.
CGAACGGCTTCATAATTTTCCAAAACACCAAAAAGTTCTGGATGATTCTCGCCGTGCACGCGACAAATTTTGTTCAAATATTCGTCAATTCGTGGAATATTTTCACGCACAAAAGTGTGATGTACATCCACGATATAATCAGCCAAATCACCCAAATCAAAATTTTCAAAATTATGATCCGCGCTTTGTTTTTCGGGAAGATTTTGGAGTTCTGCGATGATTTTTTCTGCGTCGAGATTATTTTTTTCACAAATTTCTATAAAAGAAACATCACCACCACAACAAAAATCGATGCCGTATTTTTCAAAAATGTCGGCGAATGCAACATTTTTTGCGACAATTTCCCCAACCGTCATATTTTTTGAAATCATATTTTTCTGAAAAAAGAATAAAACAATCTCATTATATATAAAATTTTTTTTCGTCAAATAGAAAGCCCTTCCGAAGAAGGACTTGGAAAAGGTGCAGTTAAACCTTTTCGTGCCAAGATTCTACCTTTTCAAACAATTCCATCAAGAAAGGCACTGCATGATCTCCGTGATTTTGTTGTTCGGTCCCAGATAGTCGTTTGGATACTGACTGACATGGATGTTTGTATTTGTAGGCGAACAGGCTACTCACACAAACCATTGCTGAGCCCCCCCATCTGGCAAGGGCAGATTTCATTCATGTTGTATCGGGTGTTCCATGCACAACCACGTCCCGAATCCAACATAAACTCCTCCAGCCAAACAATAACATTGATGAAAGACCACTCGAAACCCTTGCTTCTCACTGGCTAGAGTGTTGTAAATAGAAATCTGTATTTATCAAATAAATTTTAAGAATTTTTCGAAAAATAAAAAAACCCCTTCAAAAGAAGGAGTGAATCGGTAGAGGTACAGTTTTAAACCTCATGGTGCCTAATTCTGTTTCTAATAGAGAAAGGTTGAGACCACTCACAGGGAACGACCTGCTATGTTCTCGATACACAACCCCCATTAGGCAAGGGTGGATTTACTAATTTTGTTCTAGTAGGGCGTTCTGAAAGCATGTTTCACTAATCCTATATCAAACAAAATATTCCATCCTGTTGCATATCCATGAAAAATCCGAGCTGGCTAAGCACGATCTGCCAATTGGCCTCGGTATTTTAAATAAAAATTTTTATTTGTCAAATAATTTTTAGGTTTTTGAAAAATTGAAACAATAAAAATCTCTCATTCAACAATGAGAGATGAGTGAGGATGGCGGGCGTCCATCCATCCTTGGTGCCTGATTATCCCGTAAGGAGTCGTGCGGTTATGGCTTTGCATCCGCACCAGTACTTGGAAATTTCCCATCAGGCGGGGCCATGCAGTGGCAAACTCTAAAACCACAAAATTTCCAAATCCTCATCACCAAGTAAGCGAACACTCGATGACTCGTATAATACACATTAAATAATTTTTTTGTCAATAAAAATTATGCTTTTTCTGTTGTTTGTTCTGAATTTTCGATTTTTTCTGTTTTTTCTGCTTCCGGAACAATTTTTTCTAGACCAATACGATTCTTATCTTTTTCTACTTTGTAAACACGAACTTTAACAATTTCACCAATCTTAGCAACGCTGTTTACATTTTCAACGCGTTCTTTGACACCAAATTTGGAAATATGAATCATTCATTCTTTTCCTTTTCCGAGCTCTACAATCGCCCCAACCGTATCCAGAATTTTGGTAATTTTCCCTTCGTACTCGTCGCCAACCTCAATATCTTTCAAAATATTTTTGATAAAATCGAGTGCCTTTTTTCCCGATTCTTGCGTCTTGGCAGTAATCGTACAATGTCCATCATCTTGCAAGTCCACTTCCACACCAAAATTTTTTTCAATTCCTTGAATAGTTTCACCACCTTTTCCGATCACTTCGCGCATTTTGTCTTCTGGCACAAAAATTGCCAGCAAAAATGGCGCATACGGAGAAAGTTCTGGACGAGGCGCGTCAAGACTCTTTTTCATTTCACCCATAATATACGAAATTGCTTCAACTGACTGATTAAATACCGAACGAATCACTTCCATTGTCAATCCAGAAATTTTACAATCCATTTGTAGGGCAGTGATTCATTTTTCAGTGCGAGCCACCTTAAAATCCATATCACCCAAAAAATCTTCCTGCGCCTGAATATCTGACAAAATCACGAATTTTCCTGTTTCTTCGTCAAAAATCATTCCCATCGCCACTCCTGCTACCATCGCCTTGATAGGAACACCAGCATCCATGAGCGACATTGTAGAACCACAAACGGACGCCATAGAAGAAGATCCGTTACAAGTTGTCGTTTCAGAAACAACGCGAATCATATATGGAAAATCTGATTCTGATGGCAACACTGGTTCGAGCGCTTTTTCTGCAAGGCGCCCGTGCCCAACTTCTCGACGACCAACTCCACGAAGCGGACGAACTTCACCTACGGAAAATGGTGGAAAATTGTAGTGATGCACATATCGTTTGAGATCTTCTTCATACATATCATCCACAATCTGAATATCACTCGGCCCACCAAGCGTCGTCACAGAAAGTACTTGCGTTACACCACGTTCAAAAAGCCCTGATCCGTGTGTACGTGGTAAAAGTCCCGTACTTGCACGAACGGGCCGCACTTCGTTTGGTGTGCGACCATCAAGGCGAATTTTTTGCTCCAAAACTCGCGCTCGCATATCTGTTTTGATAGCATCTTTGAGAGCGTCCGCAATCGCATTTTGATCAATTTTTTCAAGTATTTCTTCGAGCGAAATCGTTTCATTTTCGTTCAGATTTTCGAATTTTTTGGCGGCAATGATATTGATAAAATCCGCAACTACTTCATTATATTTGTCATAAAATTCGGTTTTTCCAAGACCATAAAATGCGTCCAAAATTTCACGAGAAACCAAATTTTTAGTCATCTCTATGAGTTCGGTATTTTCTTCTGCAAGCGAAAGTTCCACTTTTGGAAGTTCATAAATTTTCTGATATTCCGCTACAAAATCGCTTTGTGCGTGGCACAATTCCACGATAATTTTGTGCGCAAATTCAAACGCACGAATCATAAGATCATTGTCCACTTCATGGCCCTGACTTTCCACCATCGTAATCGTCTCGGCCGTTCCCGCAACCGTCAAATCGAGATGCGATTTTTCGAGTTCTTCAAATGTCGGATCAAAAATAAAATTACCCGCCTCATCAGCTGCGATTCGTACGCCCGCGATTGGTCCTTCAAAATCATTCACGCCAGCGAGCATAAGCGAAAGACTCGCACCAGTAATTCCGAAAAAACCAAAATCTGATGCACCAGAAGATGACATAATCGTCGAAATAATCTGCACTTCGGTGCGAGTATTTTTTGGAAACATCGGACGAATCGGGCGATCGATCAATCGAGAATTCAAAATGGCTGCTTCGCTTGGGCGACCTTCTCGCTTCTGGAAGCGATTTCCACCGATTTTACCGCTGGCGTAATATTTTTCTTGATATTCTACTGTGAGCGGGAAAAAATCGCCACTTTTTGGCTGGCCAATGCCAGCTGTCGTCAACAAAAAATTCCCATTTTCATCACGAATCACGGCTGAACCTTGTGCAAAAAGCGCCAAACGACCACTTTCAAAAGTGATTTTCTTGCCGGCAATTTCGTATGTTTTTTCGACAATTTGACGCGAAATAGCGTCTTTGTCTTTGAGTCAAAGAATCATAAAAATAACAATAAAAATAAAATATTCTCTCGTCTATCCAAACCAATTTTCAAAAAATTCAAAACTCGTTCGGACTGGCGAGGGAGAATACAGCGAAATTATAACGATTTTTTCAATAAAAACAAAATTTTTTATAAACTGAAAAAATGGCTTGATTTTTAAAATTTTTCTATATAATAAATTCATCTGCAGGTATAGCTCAATTGGCTAGAGTACCGCCTTGCCATGGCGGCCGTTGTGGGTTCGAGTCCCATTACCTGCTCCACGAAAAATCAATTCTTCGCCCTTGTGGCGGAGTTTTTATTTTTCAAAATTTTTTGCAAAAAAACTTTTTTTGAGCATAATAGAGGCAATCTAATTTTTCTTATGCAGCTCGATTTTCTTGATACAACGGTCATTAAAACGCTCGACTTTTTCCAAAATCAGAAAAATCTCACGCCGATTCGGACAGAAAATTTTCGTTTTCCGCTCGTTTTGGGCTCTGGAAATGCTATTGAAACGGGGAAAATCCTATTCCGAAAAAATCCAGCACTTTTTGCGAGTGAATCGGATGCGCCTGATAAAATCGGTCTTTCTGAAATTCAGGAAATTGTGGTGATTTCTGCATCAGGAAGCAAACACGCGCCCATTCTCATAGACCTCGCACACCAGCACAAAAAGGTCGCACACCTTATGTCTTCCACGCCAAATTCTGAGGCATCAGGGAAGGCCGATCATTCCTACATTTTTCCCAAAATTTCTGAACCATACACATACAATACTTCCACATATTTTGGATATATTTATTGATCAGAATCGCAAAATTATTCGCTTGAAGCGGTGAAAAAATATTTGCAAAATCTGGAAAAAAATTTGGAAAATTTTGATTTTGCGCGATTTTCTTCATTTTTTGTAGTGATTCCGAACGAATTTGCACTGCTCAAAAATATGATTGAAACCAAATTTATTGAACTTTTTGGACGAAAAGTGGCGCGCGATGTCGCAACTTTTGAGCAGATCAAGCACGCGATGACCGTAATTCCTGATGATAATGAACTTTTTGTGGTTTTTGGAAATGAAAAAAATCAACAATTTGGAAAAAATCAGCTTGATTTGCCGATTTTTGATCATGAAAATTATGGTCCGATGATGCTCGGTGCGTACCTTACTGTTGGGAAAATCCAGCGCGCTCTGCCAAATTATTTTATGGAAAATATTGCTCAATATTGTGAAAATTCCGAATATTCTATTTCTCCTCTTGTAGTAGCCTAATATGATCCTTTTTGCCTTTATTCTCGGTCGCGAATATAAATTATCACTCGCGGAACTGATTCATATTTTTGGTCAGTCAAATTTGCGTGATTTTAATGAAGAAATTGCGATTTTTGAACTTGAAAAACTTGATTCCAAAGCGATTCTTACTCTTGGTGGAACGACGCGCATTATTCAAATTGTGAGAGAGATGACACTAGAAAGTTTTGCGACCGATGCCATCGAAATCCTTTCTCAAAAAGAAAAAAATTCCAAATTTTCTTTTGCGTTGGCTTCGTTTGGCGCCAAATTTCCGCTTGCGGACGTGGGAATGCGTGTCAAAAAAACGCTCGCCAAAAATTTTTCGGTGCGACTTTTGAATGTTAAAAATGAAAATATTCATTCAGCGGTTTTTAAACGTGAAAAATTAGCAAAAACTGGAACCGAGATTTCTCTGATTCATATTGCTGAAAAAAATTATCTTGGCTTTTCGCTTGCTTGCCAGGATATTGATGCATATTCTCGACGCGACACTGCCAAAAATCGCGATATGATCACGGGGATGATGCCACCAAAACTGGTGCAAATGATGATCAATTTTTTGTCAAAAAATGTACAAAAAAATGGTGTATATGATCCGTTTTGTGGTCTGGGGACGACGCTCATTGAAGCGGTAAATCGCGGAATTACTACCGTTTTTGGAAGTGATATTTCTCGTGAAATGGTGACCAATTCTGAAGAAAGTTTGCATAATTTTGTTGCAGAAGAAAAAAGGTGGCAAGAACGAATCAGGGCGGCTGGCGGCGTGCCGCAAAAAGATTTTTCCAATCTGGTGGCGAAAGTATTTCCGCTGGATGCGACGATAATCGAGAGGGCTTTTATTGATGAGAAAATTCCCAAAAATATCAACATTATTTCTGAGGGGTATCTTGGGCGAATTATGCGAAAAGAGGAAATGACGCAAGATATCGTTTTTTCTGAACGCAGAGCCATTTCTCGGTTGTATGAAAAATTTTTCCAATCATTGGCGCGTGCCAAATTTTCTGGAGAAATTGTGATGAGTTTTCCGTTTTGGAAAGTGCAAAATGTGTATGTTTTTCTCGAAAATATTTCAGAAATTGTTGAGCAAAATGGCTTTAAAATCGAGTCATTGTTGCCTCGTGAACTGGAACTCAATACCAAAAATGGATCGCTTTTGTATCGTCGAGAATCACAAAATGTTGGCCGCGAAATTATTAAAATCGTGAAAAAATAATTTCTAAAAACTCTGGGCAGTATTTTTGAAAAAAATAAAAATAAAAAAAGAATGTGAAAAAAGTGTGAATTTTTGATGATTTTGCTTGAAATTTCAAAAAATTTGATATAATGCCAGTGTTCCGCGATGGAAACATCAAAGGTTCAAAGCTTTAAAGCTCCCTTGGTCGGGGAGTTTTTTTGTGTGATTTTCAAAAAATAAAAATTTTGTGTTTTGCGAAAAATTCTTATAATCACCAAAATTTTTTAAAAAATATGAAAATAATTTCTTGGAATGTGAACGGAATCCGCGCTGTGGAGCGAAAAGGCGAGATTCAAAATCTGATAGAAAAATATAATCCTGATTTGCTTTTTTTACAGGAAATTAAAGGAACGCCTGACAAATTTTCGGCATATTTGAATGCACCAGAAGGCTATGAAGCATTTTATAATCCAGCAGAAAAGGCGGGTTATGCGGGGACGGGCGTGTGGATAAAAAACGAAATTCGCAAATATGTCGATTCGGTGCAGACGGGATTTAAGTGAGATCCAACTGCCAATGAAGGGCGCGTTTCGCATGTGATTCTGGAAAAAGATGACAAAATTTTTGATATTTTTGGGATTTATTTTCCGAATGGAGGAAAATCAAGCGAGGCTTGGGACGGGAAATTGATTTTTTATGCCAATTTTTCCAAAAAAATGGATGCACTTCGTGAGGCTGGACATTTGGTACTTTGGGGTGGTGATATCAACTGCGCGCACAACGAGATTGATTTGTCTCGCCCGAAGGAAAATGACGGAAAAATCGGATTTCATCCAGCAGAGCGTGCGTGGCTTGATGATCGTGCGGTGAATGATTGGAAAGATATCTGGCGCGTACAAAATCCCACGACTGAGATGTATTCTTGGTGGGATCAGAAAACCAAAGCTCGTGAGCGAAATATTGGTTGGCGGATTGATGCGTTTTGGGGCGAATCTCAAATTTTTGCTGCAACCAAAAATATAGAATACTTGACGGAGCAATATGGTTCCGATCATTGTCCAATACTCATTGAAGTTGAGTTTTAAAAAAATTTGCAAAAATCGAAATTTTCATATAATAATTTTATTATTTTCTTAATGTTTTTCTATGAAAAATCTTTTGATGCGTATCTTGATGGCGTTTGTCGTAGTTGCCATCGTTGCTGGGGCTGCATATTTTTATACAAAATTTCAGTTTAACACGGTGATTGTGGACAATCCAACGGACGCGGAAATTTCTGTAAAAATTGATTCTGGTGAAGAATTTAAGGTTGCTGCCAAGGCTTCTGTAAAGCAAAAAATTGCTGATGGTGAACACGAAGTTTTTGTGAATGGCGAGAGTGTTGGAAAATTTGATAAAAAATACAGCATTGATACGGCTCTTTCATATTTTGGAAAAAGTGCGATTTTGAACCCAACTTTGGATTATTATGTACTTGAATATATTCCATATGGTGGGACGACAAATTTGGAAGACCGATTGATTGAAGGGCAGTTGTATATGGCACCAGAATGGAATTTTGGGCTTGATGAAACAACTCCAGATTCTATCACAGTGCGATCTCGCGGTGGAAGCAAAACAATTATCAAGAAAAAAATTTGGCGTATTGAAGATTATGCAAAAGAGTATCCAGAAAATTTTGTAGAGAATGAAGATTCTGCTGAATAAAATTCCTGAAAGGGGATTTTATTTTGTGAAAAATTTTTGACTTTTGATATGAAAAATATATACTGAAAATACTTTACTTTTTAAATCAAAATTATGTCGTTTCTTGAAAAACTTGATTGGCGTTATGCAACCAAGAAATTTGACTCTTCAAAAAAAATTTCTCCTGAAAATTTGGCTAAAATTCTTGAAGCAATCCGAAAAACTCCAACGGGGTTTGGTGTAATGCCGTTCCGTGTACTCGTGATTTCTAACGATGAATTGCGTGCAAAGCTCAAGACTGCCTCTTGGAATCAGGATCAAATCGATACTTCGTCTGAACTTTTGGTATTTGTCGCGAACACTGATTTGAAAAAAATGTCTGATGAATTTTTTGAAGAATTGTCTGGTGGTAATGCGGAGAAACGCGCCGCACTCAAGGGTTACGAAGATTCTGTGAATAATTTTTTTGGCAATATACCAGACTCTGAACATTTTCGTTTAGCTTCCGAACAAGCATATATTGGACTTGGATTTGGGCTCGCGGCTGCTGCTGAACTTGAGATTGACTCTTGTCCGATGTCTGGATTTGACCCGAAAGCATACCAGGAAATTCTTGGACTTCCAGAAAATGAAGTTCCTGTGGCACTTTTACCGATTGGATACCGCGCAGAAACAGAAACTCCATACCCCAAATTCCGCCTTTCCAACGAAACTCTTTTCAAATTTATTAAATAAGATCCCTACTAGGGATTTTTTATTGACAAAATTTTTACTATGTAAACCTATAAAACCTTTTTCACTTTGCTAGAAACCAACTTGAGATAGAATCCAAAAAAAGCAAAATGTAGTACTTTTCCCACCAAAGCAAATTTGGTGGGATTTTTGCGATTTTTTATTTTTCAAAATTTTTTGGTTTTTCTCTCTTTTTTTGTATAATTTTTGAGATAGTATTTTTTAAAAAAATTTTATGACTTTCAAAAAAATTTCTACTGAATATTTGCCGACGCTGGATATCACGCTCGAAAGCTACGAGCATGAGGCGACGGGTGCGAAACATTTTCATTTTGCGAGCAAAAATCAGGAAAATGTGTTCATGGTTGCGCTTCGTACGATGCCGCATAACTCAACCGGAGTGGCGCATATTCTCGAACATACAGCACTTTGTGGTTCCAAAAATTTCCCGATTCGTGATCCGTTTTTTGGAATGCTCAAACGCTCGATGCAGACTTTTATGAATGCATTTACTTCGTCGGATTGGACGGCGTATCCGTTCGCAACGGAGAACAAGCAGGATTTTCAAAATTTACTCAGCGTGTATTTGGATGCGGTTTTTTTCCCAAATCTTCGCGAACAGGATTTTATGCAAGAAGGGCATCGATTTGATTTTGACGAAAATAACAATCTCGTGCTCAAGGGTGTAGTTTTCAACGAAATGAAGGGCGTATACGGCAATGTGTATGAGCGATTGTACGAAATCAACAAATCATTGTTACATCCAGAAACGACGTATCATTTTGATTCTGGGGGTGCGCCACAGATTATTCCGTCGCTTTCTTATGAGGAATTTTTGGCATTCCATAAAAAACACTATCATCCAACGAATGCGACTTTTTTTACTTTTGGTGATATTGTTGCTGAACATCATCAGGAAAATTTTGAAAAATTGGCGCTACAATTTTTCCCTTCAAAATGAGAGAAAGTTCTTACAAACGACGAAACACGATTTTTGTCACCGCAAAAAACCATTTTGGAATATCCGTCAAGTGACACAGAAAATCCGCACCAGACACACATTTTGTTTTCATGGTTGCTTGGTCACGCCAATAATGCAAAAACGCATTTGGAAGCGGAAATTTTGTATCAATATTTGCTTGGACATTCGGGCTCACCACTGCGTCATGCGCTTGAAACCGCCGAATTTGCTGCATCAATTTCGCCACTTACCATGATGGATGATTCTGGCCGAGAAATCCGCATTACAACGGGGATTGTGACAGATGATGCCAAATACGCTGACGAAACAGAAAAATTGATTTTTGATGTTTTTGAAAAAATTCTCGAAAATGGCGTGCCAACTGATGAGGCGGAGGGAATTTTGGATCAAATCGAAATGTCACTTCGCGAGCTCGGAACTGGTTATCCATACGGCTTGTCGCTGATGTTGCAGGCGATTGGTGCGGCAACACACGATGAAAGCCTCAAAAATATGATCGATCCGAGCGAACTTTTGGACGAAATGCGCGAAAAAATTAAAAATCCAAAATATTTGGCAGATTTGCTTCGCGAAAATTTTGTAGAAAATGTGCATCGCACGCGCGTGGTGGCGATTCCAAGTCAAAAAGCAGTGGAAATTGAACAAAATTTAGAAAAAAATTATTTGAAAAAAATTGAATCCACATTGGATTCTGGAGAAAAAGAAAAAATTCGAGAAAATGCGAAAAAATTGGAAGAAAGCCAAAAAACGCCGCAAGATATGAATTTGTTGCCAAAAATTGCGATGTCGGACATTCCGCGCGAAATGAAGTCTGTGAGCGGTCGCGAGGAAATTTCCGCAAACCATGTGCACTATTCGGTGGCGACGAATAATCTGAATTATGTCAATCAATTTTTTCCACTCCAAAATTTTACAAGAGCAGAATTGCCGATTTTTTCTCTGGTAACGAGCCTGATTGGAGAATTAGGATTTGGTGATTTGTCCTATACAGAAGCGCAAAAAATAATTTCTCAAAAAATGAATTTTTCGGCGTCGTGGACTTTGTATCGAAAATATGGTGAAAAAAATCTTCACGGATATTTTTCTGCGTCGGCAAAATTTTTGGAACGAAATAGGGCGGAGGCGATGAATATTTTTGAAAAAGCGCTCAAAACTGCCAAATTCCACGAAACTGAGCAGATGAAAAATATTTTCAATGAAAAATTGCTCACGATGAAATCGGCTTTGACTTCGTCTGGAAATGCTACTGCAATGCGTCGCGCGAGCCATGGCCACACGCTTGCAGCGAATATTTCTGAAAAAATTGGCGGAATTGATGCACTTTCTACATTGAAAAATTTTCTCAAAAAATCTGATGCCGAAATGGTAGAAATTTCTGAAAATTTGTACCAAAAAGCGCTACAAAATAACGCCTGGACGCTCACGATTGCAAAAGAAAATTTTGTAAAAAATGAAGAAAATGTGACATCGACCGCGAGAGAATTTTTGTCAGAAAATTTTGAGCCGTTCCGAACCAATGAGGCGTGGCTCACAGATTTGGCGGTGGGATATTGTGCGCTTGCTGTGAAGGTTGTGCCAGTAGAACATGAAGATGCGCCACTTTTCGTGCTTCTTGGACAATTTTTGCGAGACGGATTTTTGCACACAGCGATTCGCGAGCAAGGCGGTGCATACGGCTCTGGAGCAGGTTATGATGCTGAGAGCGAAAGCTTCCGATTTTTCTCATATCGCGACCCACGAATTCAGGGAACTTTTGAAGATTTTGAAAATTCTATTCGGTGGCTTTTGGAAAACAATCACGCCGAAGAGCGTCTGGATGAAGCGAAAATTGGAGTTATTGCGAAGATTGACACGCCGAGTTCACCAGCCAAAGAAGCCCTAGCTGATGCAATATTGCGTTTTCGTGGATACACGAAAGAAACTCAAAATCGTAATCGCACAAAAATTCTTGATGCGACAATTGATGATCTCAAGCGTATTGCACGAGAATATTTGTCAGATTTGACAAATGCGAGCCGAGTGGTGATTACGGGAAAACAGAATCGTGAAGAATGTGAAAAAATGGGATTTGAAATCCGCGAATTGGAATAAGTTTAAAAAATAATTTCCCAAAAAAGAAAAACCCCGCTCTTTCGAAGAGTGGGGTTTTTGTGGCTCAATTTTCATCGGACTTGTGATCATCAAAGCCTTCTCCTACTAGTAAGTTCACGTATACTACACCACAAATCATGGTATAAAATGCAAAACTAAGAAGTGAAGAGAATAATGAATCAACATTCATGCCTTCGTGAGTCTGAGTGTACAGCCAAAGTAAACTCATGTACCCTATCAAAGAGAGCACCATGATAGTGACGATTTTTTCAATCAGGTCTCTACAATGCTCATAGAAGGGCTTTTTCCGTTTTTCTAAAATAAGCTTCCCAACAATAGAAATGATACTTCCACCTATTCCTAGTGTTTCCCACACAATCGAAAGATTGAGGTGTATACACACTAGTAAAACAAACACCATGAGGACGCTTATATTTGAGACGCTTTTGAGCGTTGCTCTGAGAGCTTTCATCTTAAATCTCCTAAAAAGAGAAAACTGAGCCAAGTATCATTGGCCCAAATTTTCGATTAAAAAAATTGAAACAATGATGAATTTATTTTAATGTAAAAAATATATTTTGTCAAATTTTTCTCAAACTAAAACCCCTCTTTTCCAAAAACGAACATGCTGATATTATCGAGATAATTATAAATTTCTTGGTGGCAGCAATTGTATTTTGTCGCATCAATCAATCCAGCAAAAATCATTCCACTGGAAACGAGGTTATACAAAACAAAATGCATTGTCAAAGCAATATTTGGTACTTTTTGCTCGCTCAGCATTTCGCTTCGCGATTCTTGAAATCCACTCAAAAAAGTAATCACGAGCAGAGTAAAAATCAAAATTCCAAAAATCCAAGTATGATATTTTTTTGTAAAATTTGCCACGGAAAAAATGTGATCAAAATCGGCGTAAAAAGTCCTAAAATAGCAAGAAATCTTACGGATTTGTCAGGAAAATTAGCGACTAATGTTGCCATCATTTCCAAGCATATCATGAAAAAATAAAAAATCTATCATGAGTAGATTTTGCATTTGAATTCCTTCGAAAAAAGAATTGAACAAGAAAAAAGAATCCGATAAGAAAAATCTCATCGGCCCGAGCACTATATGGAAAAAATTTTTTGTCAAGAAAAAGCCCCTCGAGTGAGGGGCAGACAGATTGTGAAAAAATCTAAGATTTGTGGTCTTCGAGCGCCTTTTCACCATGTTTATCGAATATAAATCTGGTGAACACGGTCAAAACCGCGACAAAAAGACACCAAATCAAGAGCAATTCCAATCGCTCGAGGGTTTGGTAAAAACCCCAGTATTTATTTTTGAGTAAGGCCCAATATATGACGGTACTGAGTACGAGAAACGCGAGAAAGACCTGAGTTTTTCGTACCGTTTTTTCGCCCGATATTGGCTCGTAGAGGGCTACTATTACACTTATTGAGACTATTGGTCCAATCAATATCGTTCCAACGGATAGAGTGAGAAATCCTGTTCCTTCCGCGAACCATTCGATCGGAAAGAATGTTAATATCGGCGCTACGAGATGCGCTACTACGAACATTGAAAAAGCTTCTCGTATAGTTCTTTGATAGACTATAAGAGAAAAGGCATATGCCACGAATGCACTTGTCAATATCAAATCAGAATCCATTTTAACCTCCTATCTAAACAATTGATAAAAAAGCCTGATTGATTTTGGTATTTTACGACAAAAAAATTATTTGTCAATAAATTTTTGAAAACGAAAACCTCTCAACCGAGTGAGGGATTGGTATTAGGATTCTGGAAAAAACCAATGGCTGAATTGCTTCCAGCAAAAATATGTCACAAAACATAACGCATACCAGATGAGGGTACGCTTCAGTGTGTACCAAGTTTCACATCTGAATCATAAATTGTCGTCTGTATCAAAATAAGCGAAAATATGATTCCAAAGAATAAACTCATCATCAAGCACCAGGTAACGAGCATATTGAGCTGATGAGTATTATAGTCGGGATAATCCGTCGTCAGTACGATATCCCATAATATAATACCGATCGTTAATACACCTATAGCTCCTATTCCGCTCTGATATTGGTGACCTATCATTTTTGTGATAAGTATTGAATTTACGCCGAGAATCAGCGTTTGTAATTGTTGTTTGGGTAGCAACATCTTCCTCTCCCTGAGTTGTTTTTGAAAAAATTAGTATATTCAGATGTGACATCAAATATACTAACTGAGATTTTTTAAAATAAATTTTAAAAAAGTCAAGAAAAATTTTTCGCTATTTTTCGTGTTTTTTGCTTGCATAAAAAATTTTTGAGATATAATTTTCACATGAAAAAAATTTCTGAGCACATCGCCCATATTTTGCAAAACCTTCCGAAAACGCCGTGAGTATATCAGATGAAGGATAAAACGGGGAAAATTATTTATGTAGGAAAGGCAAAAAACTTGCGTTCGCGTGTGAGTTCGTATTTTCGTGAAGGGCAAGATTTGACCGTTGCAAAGCGAAATATGGTCGGACAAATTGTGGATATTGAGACGATTTTGTGTCAGACGGAAGTTGAAGCGCTAGTGCTAGAAACCAATTTGATTAAGCATTTTTCGCCAAAATATAATATTTTGATGAAGGATGACAAAAATCTTTCGTATCTCAAAATCACGACAGGAAAAATTCCAGAACTTATCAAAACGCGTCAAAAAATCAATGATGGCGCCAAATATTTTGGGCCTTTTACGCAGGGAATGAATCTTTCGGAAAATATTAAATCACTCAGGCGAATGTTCAAAATTCGTGCGTGCAAGATGAAATTTTCTGATATTGGTGGGAAAATCACAATCACGGATAAGGCTGGTCGCGGCGTGCCGTGTATGGACTATTATATCGGGATTTGTCCGGCGCCGTGCCTTTTGAAAAGGGAAAATATCAACGAACACAATCAAAATATTTCTCATTTACAAGAATTTTTGTCAGGAAAAACCAATAAAATTCTAGAAAATCTACGAGAAAAAATGCAGATTTTTGCGAAAAATCTTGAATTTGAAAAAGCACAAAAAATCAAAGAAGAAATTGCGGCCATCGAGATGTTTTCTGAGCGACAAATTGCGCGCGATATGGTGGATGGCGATGTGGATGCGTGCGTGATTTTGGAAAAATATAATCAGATTTTTGTCGGCCTGACAAGCGTTCGTGATGGGAAAATTATCGGCGTTTTTCGTTCAAGTGTGGATGCTAAATGAGCGACGATTTCGGAGGTTTTTTCACAATTTTTGGTGCGACAATATAGTGATGATTTTGCTGATATTCCCAAAATTTTGTTGGTCGAAAAAAATTTTGACGATGAAATTTTGGAAGCATTTTTGCAAATGAAAAAAATTCAGATTTTGATGCCACAAATCGGCACCAAAAAAGAACTTTTGGATTTTACGATAATAGAGCTGCTGTTATTGATAAAGACTGGACTAGTAGTTTATTGGCCCAAAAAAAAAATTGGCATTTGCTTGAAAATAATACGCTTACGCGCGGCCATATGGAGCAAATTTTAGAGCGATTGAAATATTCTATCCCCAAAAAATGACCGATTTTTTTTGAATGTTATGATATTTCTCACACGCACGGACAATTTACGTATGCGAGTCGTGTGGTGATAAAAAATGGAAAACCCGATACGGATAATTATAAAAAATATAAAATAAAATCGCTTCGCGCTGGTGAAATCGATGATTTTGCATCGCATCAAGAAGTGATGATGCGCCGAACGATGGAGGGACTTTCGCAGGGAAATTTCCCCAATTTAATTATCATTGATGGGGGAAAATGACAGCTTTCATCAGCCTTGGAAGGGATTTCTCTTGGAATTGAAAAATTTTTCGCTGAAAATAATCCTGAAAAACTTAAAAAATTTTTGTCAGAAAAAAGTGAGCATTTAGATGCGAAATGGCGTCAAATTTCGGAAATTCTGGGTGGCGATGTGGGACTTTGTTCCCTTGCCAAAAGGGAAGAGGAAGTTTTTTTGCCAGGACAAAAAAATCCGATTTTGTTCGAAAAATGAACGCCCGAGTTGATGGTGATCCAGAAAGCGCGCGATGAATCACACAGGTTTTCGATTACGGCAAACCGCAGCGCTCGCGGAAAATCTATGAAAAAAAATGTTTTGGAAGAACTGCCAGGCATCGGCCCAACGACGCGCAAAAAATTGCTCAAAATTGCTGGTTCCATTGATGAGATCAAAAATCTCGACGAGACGGAAATTCTCAAAATCGTGAACAAAAAACAATTAGAGACACTTCGTGATCATGGACTTGTTTAAGAAAATAAAATCCCCAAAACGGGGATTTTTTATGAAATATTTTCGTCAGAAAAATAATTTTTCCCTTCAGTGAGGGGTTTTAGCGCGATAATTTTTTCAGAAAATTCTTCCATTCGAGTATATCGCGATGAGCGAAAATATTCCTTTTTGTTGTGAAAAACGAGAATTGTCGGTGCACTCAAAACCTGAAACGCGCTCGCAACTTCGCGCACTTCATCAATTTCTACGCGCATGAGATTCACAAAATCCAGATTTTTTGCGAGTTCTTCAATTTTTGGAAAAAGTGCTTGGCAAGTTGAGCAAAACCGCGTCCCAATGTACAAAATTTTAATTTTATTTCCTTCTAAAAAATCGTGAATGTCGTCCATATTTTTGCCAAACATTTTTGGAAATTACATAAATAAAACTGATTTCGGTGCGTCCGAACAATCATCAAGAAGTTTGGTGATAAGCGGAATCTTAAAATTTCGCCCGATAAAAATAAGACGAGATTTTCCTGGTGCATCACCTTCCCAAGGCTCCATCGTCACACGCGCGCCCGCTTTTTGAATCAAATACCAAGTATCGGGCTTTTCAACAAACTGCACAAATCCCTTTACGCGGTAACAATCATTGTCCAAATCCTGAAAAAATGCATCCATTTTTTGCACGAAAAATTTTCCGCGTGCAGTATATTCAAATGTTTCCAAATCGTCGTGAGCATGCTGGTGTGGTGTATTATTTTTTTCTTCCATCGCATCAGTAAGCGAAAATCGCCCAGTTCCCAACAGGAGGTCGATATTTACTTTTCCGTGTTCTGCTTCAATAATTGGTGCAAACGCATTCACGCGACGAATTGCCGTCGTGAGAAAATTTTTCTTTTCTTGATCGACCAAATCAATTTTGTTCATCACGATAAAATCTGCAAATTCCAATTGTTCAAGCGCGATTTTGGCATCTTGCGCGAACAAATTTTCATAATTGAGTGCATCAATTAGACAAATGATCGAATCCAATTGCACGCGCCCATCCATATCATTCATCAAAAAACTTTGCGCGATAGGAAGCGGTTCACTTGCGCCACTGGCCTCAATCACGATGGCATCAATTTCTTTTCCAGAATTCAGAAGTGTCTCAATCGCATCCATCCAATCTTTTCGAACCATACAACAAAGACAACCATTCGAAACCTCGATGATTTCCTCAGTTGATTCTGCCTTGATGAGTGCACCATCAAGCCCCGCTTGCCCAAATTCATTTTCTACCACCGCGATTTTAAGGCCGTGATTTCCTTTCAAAATATGATTGAGAAGTGTCGTTTTTCCGCTTCCAAGAAAACCTGTCAAAATCGTAATTGGAATTTTTTTTGTTGTCATAAAAATATTTTAAAAAATTTTAGAAAGTCCCATCACAATGAGAAAAATCCCTGCCAAAAGCGTCAAAAAATTAGAAAAATTGTTGGCAAAATTTGGTCCGATTTTGTGAAGAAAATTTTTCCCAGACGAAAGGGAAAAGGCGATGATTGCGAGCATCAAGCCGAGCCCGAGCGAAAATGCGATAATAATGAAAAAAGAATACCACACATTGCCGATTCCAATCGCAAAAACAAAAAGCGCTAGCGCATCGATACAAGGAACGAGCCCCGCCAAAAGTCCCACCATTAAGGCATTTTTGGTATTTCCCGTCTGACAACACGCGCAGTTGCTTGGATGATTTTCGAGAGAATTTTTGAGTGGATTTCGGCCAAAATTAGCAAAATTATCTGATTTTTTTCTAAAAAATTTGATGGCTTGCCACGCGAAAAAAATTCCAAAAATCATATACAATCCAGCGCCGAATTTTTCCGTCAACTGAGCTGAAAAGCTGGTTCATTTTTCTAGAACAATAATGACAATTGCCAAGAGAAAAATAAACATCGTATGCGAAGAAGTCACGCCAGCAATGATAGTGAAAATTTCATTTTTACGGAGTCTTCCGCTATTTGAAACATATCCTACGAGCAAGCTTTTGGAATGTCCCGGCAATAGTCCGTGCGCCATCCCTGCGAGCAATGCCACCACGATTCCCACGATTTTGAGGCCAAAACCTGTATTGTTGTCAAGAAAATTTTTGAGCGTTTGCCCAGGTTGGAAAAGATCGATAGTCTCAGCATTTGGGTTGCTGAGTTTATCCGGAACAGAAGCGCGTGGGGTAGTCGTTCGCGTATCGTTGGGATTCACGAAAGTATCATTTTCTCGTCCGAACGAAAGCGCAAAATGATTGATTTCAGCCTCTTCCGTGAATTCACTTTTGATGACGATTTTTTGCGAATTATGTATGTATAAATCCCAGATTTTTCCATTGGCGTCCATCACATAGCCCTGATATCCTTGCGGATTCTGCATTGTTGTCGCGATATATGGATGAATTAACGGCGAAATATCGAGCAGCGGTTTTTTGTTAAAATCAAGCGAGAAAGTATTGATTTTCTCCCAATCTACCGAAATATCCGTCGAAAAAGTGGCTTTCAGAATTGGATTTGGTAAATAATTTCCAGGCTCATTTTCGGTATTTTCAACAACCGATCCACTTAAAAATTTGAGCGAAAAAGGCGTGCCATCAAAAGAAAAATGTGCATTTTGTGTAATATTTTCTTCGAGAATTTTTTCAAAATTTTCCGAAATTTTCGCATGAGAATTATTTTCAAGTGTCGAGAGAACTTGCGGTTTGAGATTTTCCCAAGCCATCAGTGAATACTCGATTTTGACAGGATTTTGAGAGGCATCGATGCGAAATTCGTGCAAAATATCGGGCGGCAACGCGCAGGCGAGCGCTCCAAAAATATTTCCAAAAAATGCGAACAATAACGCGAGAATGAGTAAAAATTTTTTCATGCTCGCATTGTAACACAAAACGCGATTTTTTCAAAGAAAATTGCCAAAATTTACACAATTTTTTCAGGAAATTTTTCTCTAAATTCTAGAAATCCGCCAGCAAGCGAACTGGCGTTATATCCGAGCTTGGCTCACATTTCCGCCAAAATCGCGGATTCTTCGCCAAACGGACAAATAAAAATAATTTTCGATTCCTTGGGAAACGGCAAATAATCGCTCGCTAGATATTTTCTGAGATCCTCGAATGGAAAATTGAGACTTCCCTTAATATGCCCAAGATCGTACGAAACATAACTTCGCATATCCACGAGGATTTCGCCAGAATTTTCTTCAATATTTTCGATTGTCTGGACTGCGATTTTTTCTGAATTTTTTGGAATTGTTTCCAAAATTTCTTCTTCAAAAAGAGATTTTCGTTTTTCTCGTAAATATCCAGTGTACGACTCCAAGCGATCACAAGCGATAAAAACCGCCTTTTTCCCAATAAGATCTTCAGGATTTTGTTTTTTGAAATATTGAATCGCACCAAAAAATGTAGCACCAGAAGTTGGTCCCACGAGGAGACCACATTTCCTGATAAGTACGAGCATGTAGTCAATCGCGTTTTGCTCATCTACTTCACTAAAATCTGCGTAGAGTTTTGGGTCAAAAAGCCCAACTTCAAACATTTCTTGGCTGTTGCGAATACCTGGTAAATACGAATGTCCTGCTGTGATGATACCAATACTTTGCATATTTCCGCGGCTTGCAAAATAATCACGGATTCCTTTACTGGAGCCGGTTGTTCCGAGTCCTGCAAAGAAAAAATCTGGCGTTCCGATATCATCATCAATTTCTTTGGCGGTTGTTTCTTCGTGAATTTTTGGATTTCCTGTATTAGAAAATTGATCCGTATAATAATATTTTCCAGGGTTTTCACTCATAATCCGATTGATGGCTTTGAGTGGAGAATTTGGATTAGTTGGGTCGGGACACTCTGAACCAGCCGGCAGACTTTTGATTTCTGTTCCAATAATTTTGATAATATCTTCGACTTCTTGTAGATGTATTTTATTTGAGACATCGAGCAATTTTTTCCCCTGAACACTCGCCAAAATCCCTAGAGCCTTCGCAGTATTTCCGCTCGAGGATTCAATGATATATTCGTAGTTTTTCGCTTCACGAAGGAGTCCCATCGCAGTGCGATCTTTGACTGAACCGAACGGGTTCAAGAATTCACATTTTGCATACAATTCGAGCCCCTTGATGCCGTGGATTTTTTCTGGAATCAGAAAAAGTGGTGTATTTCCGATAACTTCTTGGATATTATTGATGATCATTTTGATTTTTTACAGTGTGAGAAAGTGTGCGAAATTGTGCCATAACATCAGCTTTTTCAGCATCATTTTGCGGTTCGTCTTTGAGGTAAACCTCAAAATATGCGAGTGCTTCTTTTGGGTTTTGTAACTTAATTGCGCCCCATTTTGGGCTTGGATAAATTACAAAATGCACAAATTTTCCGTCATTTTTCCCTTGAAAAATTTTCCCAATTTCCTCGATTCTACCAGGAGTTGTTGTATCAATACAACAACTAAACGCACACGCGATGTTTTGTAATGCGGCAAATTGAAAAATAGCATTTTCGTCATCGAGATTAACATTTTTGATATTTGGGCGATTTTGCGTCGCGTCCACATCCATTTCAAAATATTGTTTCAAAAATTGCTCTTTTTGAATTTTTGCTTCGTGGCTGATTTTTTTCTCAGTTTCGCCTTGCGCCCATTCTTTAGGTGTTGGCGTTTTGTCTTGCGCTCATTGTTTAGGTGTTGGCGTGTTTTTGTTGAGAAGAATATTATTTTGTGTCATAGTGATATTTGGTTTTTTTTGAGCGGGTAAAACTTTCTCTTTGGGAAGAATATCATTTGTTTGCATCTTGATAAAATTAGTAATATTAGAAATTGGTATAAAAGTATTTCCCATTTCGTCGGAAAATTCTTCGATCTTTTTGTTATTTTGCGGTGTATTCATAAAAATAAAAATTAGAAATCGCGTGCCAAATCGCCATTTTTATCCTCAAAAAATTTTACTTTTTTAGGATGAGCGATGCTTTCTGTTTCATAAAAATCCATATGATATGCTGCCATATTTGGAAAAATAATAATGTCATTTTCATGAACTTTTCGTGCAAAACCGATATTTCGGGAATATATTATATCACTCCTAAGACATAAATTTCCCAAAAAATAATAAAAATTATTTTTCTCGCCGTACGCATCGTCTACGAGAATCGGATTGGTCGGTAATTCTTCCTCGCGCATTCCCAGTGCAAAAGAATGTGTATTCACGATGAGGCTGTCTTCGCGCGTCCCGAGCACTGTCGTCGCGACAAAACCGACATTATTTCCCAAAAGCGACCTTCCAGGTTCAATCCAAAGTGTGATATTATTTTCGCGGAAAAAATCTTTGATGGCAGGCTTCCCTGGACTTGTTTTTGTTAAAATTTGTTCCAAAGATTTTTCACCAGCATATTCAGGATTTTGATACATTTTTTGATGCTCAATTCCAGAGTTTCCAAAGTTCTTAATGCTGTCATTTTGGTAAAAAGTACCATACGAACCGCCAATATCAATAATTTTTGGCGCAAATCCAATCGCGAGCAATTTTTTGTAAAATTCAATACTTTCCCAAAAAATATCAATTCTCGCATTCACATCAAGAGTATCGATATGAAAATGATAGCCTAAAACATCGAGATTTTCACGATTTTTTTCGATAATATTGATCGCAAGATTCCAAAGCCATTTTGCGATTCCAAAGCGCGCGTGGGGTGCATCTTTGAATGCACTGAGCCTCGGAATAATCGAGATTTTTTGATTTTTTTCGCTGGCAATTTTTGTGATTTTTTCAAGTTCCTCAATACTATCCACTGCGATGGTTGCGCCGATTTCGATACTTTTGTTCAGAAATTTTCGATTTTTTGGGCCGTTGCTCGTGATATTTTCGCCCGAAAATCCCATTGCAAGCGCCTGATTGAGTTCTCCTATTGACGACACATCCGCGCGCAGATTTTTCGATTTCGCAACGCCAAGCAGAGCATTCGAATGATTGACTTTCAAAACTGAATGAATCGCGTATTTGAGACGATTTTCTTCAAGAATTTTTTCAAAATTTTCAATATTTTTCTCAAATTGTTCAGGATTGACGACGCTGATGGCCTCGATTTCATCCTCGATAAGGATTTTTCGTAGATTTTTTTTAAGATTTTCTGAAATATTCATACAAAAAAATTATTTTTCACAATGTTCACATTTTTTGAGGAATTGCACTGTTTCGGCGTACTCCGCGTTTTCTGGAAGTGGAAAATGCGATTCCTGAACATTTTCACAACTTTTGCAATACGAAATCTGGATGCCCTCGTTTTCGTGATGATGATCACAAAGCATAAAAATCCGCTTTTTCTCAACTTCGATTTCATAAATCATTTTTTCAGATTTCCAGCGTTCTAGAATTCGATACAGGGTCGTTTGATTCATTATTTTCGGCTCTACAAAGCGATTTTTTAAATCATCTAATGAAATTGATTTTTCTTTTTGAAACATTTCCAAAATATTTCTTTGATGAATTGTTGACAACATATTTTTTTATTTTTTAACTTTGCAAAAATTATTATATGCATTTTTCTGCAAATGCAAGTTTTTTTACAAGAAAATTTATTTTTTAAATTTCTGTCAAACATTCCAATAATGATGTAATTTGCAAAAAAATCGCTTCGCTCCGGATTTTTTGGGGTTGCCATTCCGGGCAATTTTTTTTCTACTATAACAGGAAATGATGTGATTTTCTCCAGGACAAGACTTTTGCACATGCAAGTTTTTTACAAAAGATCTTTCCAATAATTTGCAAACAAAAAAATCATTTCGCGCGAAATTTTATTTTTGACAAATCCAAAATTTCCATCAAAAAATCCCTTCAGAAAGGGATTAGAGAATAACGCATTTATCACAAGATTTGAGGCGATTTTCGATTGATCGGGCCGTGAAATTTGGCGGAAGCGGCTCATAAATTGTCTCGATATTTCCACAATTTTCACAAATCGAGATTTCTACGCTGTCGCGATTTGGATTAAAATCGTCCGTCACCAAGAAAACAATTCGTTCATTTTGGTGTTTCACTTCGTGGATGAGGCCCTGACTTTTGAAAATTTCAATCATTCGATAGAGTGTCGTCAGGTCCATTTTGTCTTCTCATTTTCCTACAAGATTCGCTTTGAGATCAGTAAAAGTGGATTTTCCAACCGTTCCAATATATTCGACAAAAATCCGTCGCGGCCGCGTAATGCGAGTATCAGTCATATTCAAAATTTTAAAATAACCCGAAGAGTATAGCATATTTTTTTGAAAATTCAAATTTTTTGCGAAAATTCGCAATATGGATTTTTTCGATGAAAACTCCTTGACATTTTTATTTTTTATGGCAAAATGCTCGTGTCATCAATTTTTCCTGAAAGAGGAGCGAAAATGCTTACATTTCTCAAATGGACATTCATTATTTTGTGTATGCCAATGTTGTTGCTCATTGGGTTCATTATGTTGCCAATCAAGCCATTTTGGGTGGCGTTGGTGATTGCAATTTGGTTCCTTTCTCGAGTGAAGACGCTGTTCGCCAGAATAGTCGTCGCTTTGCTCGTGATTGGAATCCTCGGGAAAATTTTTAATTTTTGAAGATTTTCTCAAAGCTGGAATTTTCCGGCTTTTTCTTTTTCAATATTTTAATTGACAATTTTATTTTCTCAATTAAAATATTTTTGTCAGAAATTTGATTGGGAGAAAATTATGCTCTATCAAAATCAAAGCAAGATTTGGTGGATTTTGGCATTATTTTTGATAGGAATTATCATTATAATGTTTCAATTTTCCGCCATATTCGTCTTGACAATGGGCGTTATTTATATATTTGTTGCCAAAAACATCACCGGAAAAATTCTTGGGATTTTGGCCATAATATGTGCTTTTTCTGAATTTTTTAATTTTTAAAAATTTGCTGGCCAACATTTGTTGGCTTTTTTTATTTCTCATTTGACAAATAATGAAAAACTCCTAAAATAATTCCAATCCCGATTTTGGGAGAAACTTCTTTTTTTGAAAGGATTGATGTAGTGGCACAAAGACGTGTATGGCGCGCCAAAATTCGTGTGCGTGGTCATCGACGACAAATGTTGTCTGGGATTTCGCTCAGTATTGAGCGCATACCCCAAACACCAGAAAATTCTCGAAATCGTTTTCGAGAATATATCACAGATTCAGACGGGGCGATCACCATTTCTGATCTTAATGAGTCAGAAATGACACAAACAGGCGTCCGAGTTATCGTTAACAACGACATACTTCGGCTGAAGCGTATTGTTTTTCGGAAAGATGGAGAAAGAAGCGTTCTTTTAGTGAGTGAACTGTCTTTCACGAAAGAGGAAATGAGATATTATAGTTTGTTGTAATATCTCACTCAAGTCCCATCAGTGTATGGGACTTTTTTGATTTTTTCAAAATTTTCCAATGATTTTTCTCAAAATTTCTCACAAAATTTTGGTTGATTTTTTTCAATTTTCTATACAATAAAAGAAATTAAAATTTTTTATGACGAATTATCACGATAAATACGAGATTGTTATGGGTCTCGAAACGCATGTGCGTGTCAAGTCTCAGACGAAAATGTTTTGTACTTGTAAGAATGCGACTGATTTGGCGCCAGAGCCAAATATTCATGTTTGTCCCGTTTGTATGGGATTTCCTGGACAATTGCCGACACTTTCTGAGGGTGTTGTAGATTTGGCAGTTCGCGCGAGTCACGCACTTTCGTCCCATGTGCAAAATGTGAGTGAATTTGACCGAAAAAGCTATTTTTATCCGGATTTGCCGATGGCGTACCAGATTACGCAAATGTACCATCCAATCACGATGGGCGGGGAAGTTCGAACGCTTGTTGATGGCGAATTGAAAACTTTCCGCATTCATCATATGCATATCGAAAATGATGCCGGAAAACTTGTGCATGCTAATGGAAAAACGCTTTGTGACTACAATCGTGCAGGTTCTCCACTTATGGAAATTGTGACAGAGCCAGATTTTCGTTCCAAAGCTGATGTGCTCGCGTACCTTGAAGAAATTCAAAAATTGATGCGTTGGTGTGGTGCTTCTGATGCGGATATGGAAAAAGGACAATTGCGTTGTGATGTGAATATTTCGATTCGCCCGCATGGCCAAAAAGAATTTGGAACGCGTGTTGAGCTCAAAAATATTAACTCATTCTCATCGATTGGACGCGCTATTGACGCAGAATTTGCTCGTCAGGTAGAAATTCTCGAAGAAGGCGGAACGCTCGATCAAGAAACTCGCGGTTGGAACGATGAAAAGGGATATTCGACTTCGCTTCGCTCCAAGGAAGATGCGATGGATTATCGCTATTTTCCAGATCCAGATTTGCCACCACTTCACATTTCTGACGAATTTATCTCTGAGCGAAAACTTTCAGAATTACCGATTGATCGCCGCCTCAAATATTTGAACGAATACAAATTGATCGAAGATGATGCGCGAATTCTTTCGAACGACCGAATTACGAGCGATTTTTATGAAGAATTAGTGAATATTTCTGGTGATCCGAAAAAATCTTGTTCGTATATCACGACGGTACTTTTTGCAATTTTTGAAAGTGCGCCAGAAAAAATCACTTTGGCCGATGTAAAAGCTGAAACTCGCGAATTTGCTGAAGTGATTAAAATGGTAAATGCAGATGAAATTTCGTCAACCAATTCAAAAATTGTGATGGAAAAATTGGTTTTTGAAGGTGGAAATGCGCGGGAATGGACAGAAAAGCTCGGTCTCAAGCAATCTAATGACACGGGTGCGCTTGAGGCGATTGTGGACGAAGTGCTTGCACAGAATGCGTCACAAGTCGAAGAATACAAGGGTGGAAAAGAAAATTTGTTTGGATTTTTTGTGGGACAATGTATGAAAGCCTCAAAAGGCCAGGGAAATCCAAAAATGTTCACTGAAATTCTCAAGAAAAAATTGTCGTAATTTTGTAAAAATCTCCCCAGTGGGGATTTTTCTTTGACTTTTCGAAAAAAAATTTATTTTTATTGGTCACGATGGCTGGGATGGCAATTGATATTGGCATTTCCAAACCAGATGGCTGAGATGAATTGTAGTCGTCAAATTCCAAATCACCACTTTTTTAAGTTGGTGATTTTTTTGTATCAAAACATATTTTCATCAAAATGCAAGTCAATTTTTCAAAAAAATCTCGACGCGGCTCGACTTTTTGGTATTTTTTCGCATAATGAGAAAAATAATTTATGCTATGCACCTGATTGTTGATATCAGAAGTCGACATCCCGAAGATGCGGTAATCATCCGTTACGCGCAAAACTGGACGAAAAAATGGAAAAAATATAATCCGCACGATACTTGTACTTTTTTGATTTTTGATCAGCAGGAGGCGCCTGAATGAGAAAATTTTCTCCGTGTGAAGCCAGTCGGCTGGTTTTCTTCTTCTAAAAAAATTGCCTCCACGAACACAAATGAGATTTTTCGTGCTATCAATTTTTCGCGATACGCGCCGTATGATTCGAGTATTCCGACGCTGACTTTTGTGATGGATATGGGTCGTTGGCTCTACGACAACGAAACGAACGCCAATATTTTGCGACGAAAAGAACGCGAATTCGAGATCAAGCGCCTCCTCAAAAATTCTTCCCATTTTATCGTGCCGAGTTTTTTTGCGGGTAATGAACTCGTCGAACTCTGGAATATCCATGAACAGAAAATCGATATTTTGCCGTTTGTTGAGATAGAAAAAATCCCACCAAATAAGCAATTATTCGCGCAAAATAATTTGCCAGAAAATTTTTTCTTGTACGATGCGACTTTTTGATCAGAATCCAATATTGAGATTTTGCTTCATGAATTTGGAAAATTTATCCACGATTTGCACGGAAAAACGCACTTGATTTTGCACGGAAATTCCGCCAAATCACTTAAATTTTTGACCGAAATTTTGCGTCGCGAAAAACTGGAAAAATGGGTGCACATCACAGGAATTCTCGATATTCATTCGCAAGAAATGCTTTACCAAAAGGCAAAATCGTGGATTTTTGTCGGAGCGTACAATACGACTAAAGTGAATGTTGAACTTGCCAATTCGCACGATTTGCTCATGATTTTGTCCGATATTCGCGCGTTTGATTTTTATCCGCACGCAATAAAAATTCATCCAAATCATCTGGAAAAATTGTCGGAAATTTTTTCTCAAATCGAAAAAAATCATGATTTCAATCTTCCGGAAAAAAATATTTTTGATGAAGTGGTAATTTTTGAGCAGTTCAAAAAAATTCTTTCCAAAAATCCAAAAATTTCTAAATCCTAACAAAAAATTATGTTTAAAGTTTTCTGAGTTTCTAATGAAAATGAATCGGGCGAACGAATGGAAGTTCGTACTATCGAGACTTCCCAAGCCGAAGCCATCGAAGTAGAAATGGACGCGGAACGCGATCATGAGACGGATATTGGACAAATCGCGGTTGATATTCTTGATTTATCTGATGCTATCGTCATTGTAGCGCCGGTTGCGGGTGTTGATCCTTCGGAAGTGGATATTGGCCTTTCGCGAAATATTTTGACGATTTCTGGCAATCGTCGTGAAAATCCGATTTATATGGAGGCGCGCCGAATGCTTGTGGAAGAATGTTTTTACGGAGCGTTTTCTCGGTCAATTATTTTGCCGGAAAATCTTGCTTTTGACAAAATTTCCGCATCTGTGGAACACAATGTGATTACAATTTTGATTCCAAAATTGACATTGATCTCAAAATCTATTAAAATAGATGCAACTAAAAATTAGTTATGTTTTTCAAAAAATCTAAAAAAACGGAAGATGATGCAGTGGTAAAACGCGGCATCAAAAAAATGGACGCGGTCATTACGGGTGCGGTTTTGGGTGGCGTGGTCGCGTCGCTCTATGGCGTGAAAAAACTTCGCGATGCGAACGAAAAAAATGAAGCCAACGAAAAAAATCGAAATCCAGAAAAAACGGCTGAAAAATCAGCCAAGAAAGGATTTTTCGCGCGCCTTTTTAACCGAAAAAAATAATATGAAAAAAATTTTTTTTATCGCGATTTTTTTCTCATTTTTTGGTGTGCAAAATATTTTTGCAGCCGCACCGCAATGCCCAAATTTTTCTGAAATTAAGCCAACAGCCGATGAAGTGGTTTCTAAAATCGATCAGTGTCTGGAAGCTCGTGCCAATCGCACTTCCAATACAATTGAAGATTTTCAGTGTCCAGCGGGTGAATTTGCGCTTGAAGATCGTGTTGAGCTCACGAACGAACGCCTCGCATATTATATTGCGACCAATTTTTTCATGAATGAGGCTGATACCAAGGTAAAGCAATATATGCAGCAATTGCAGCGTTATCGTGATAAAGATCCGGTTGCATGGACGCAGGCGTATGGTTCGTGCATCCTCGGGAAGGGCGACGAGACACAAAAATCGCTCGCGTATTTTTATGATACGATTTGTCAATTTTCTAGGATTTCCAATTTTTTGGATTCCAATTCACAAAATCGGAAATTTGGAATTTCATCAGACGCGTATCCGCAGAAAATTTGTATGCTTGTGGCGCA
The DNA here is from genome assembly GCA_938036655.1 of uncultured Candidatus Altimarinota bacterium. Lineage (GTDB taxonomy): Bacteria > Patescibacteriota > Gracilibacteria > BD1-5 > UBA2023 > GN02-873. The sequence continues at coordinate 7,944 of CALHQS010000055.1, read as the reverse complement.
GAAAAAGAAAAACGCGTGGATGAATCTGGGCAATAGTTTGATGCAGCAGGGAATTTATAAAAGTTTTGAAAATGACCGAAGTTATTATATGGAGGGTATTCAGGGCAATTATCGTGCGATTTTGGAAAAATTTCACAATTATCAAAAAATTGTTTTCCGTTCCGCTTCCAAAATTACTCATTATATTCGTCAAGCCGTAAAATAATATGAAAATTCGTGCCAAAAAATCACTCGGGCAAAATTTTCTCGTGGATATTGATGCGCTCATAGCTATCAGTTCTGCAACGGAAATCACTGAAAAAAATATCGTCGAAGTGGGGCCGTGATACGGAGCTTTGACGGATTTTTTGTTGCAAGAAAATCCCAAAAAAATTGATTTGGTCGAACTTGATTCTGATATGATTGCGATTCTTCGCGGAAAAATGATTACGGATTGGGCAGATTTTTCAGATCGCATCACTTTGCATCATGCTGATGTTCTGAAATTTTCTCCAAATTTTGAAAAATATTCGCTCATTGCCAATATTCCGTATTATATCACGAGCCCGATTTTGTTTCATTTTTTGTATCCGCAAAATTTTGCTGTACCCGAAGAAATGGTGATTCTGATGCAAAAAGAAGTGGGCGAAAAAATTCTTGCCACCAAAGGTAAAAAAACGCAACATTCGTATTTTTCGCTTGCGATGTGGCTTGCATGCGAAAATATTGAAAAAATTTGCTTGGTTCCGAGTGAAAGTTTTGATCCAGCGCCAAAAGTGGATTCTATTGTGCTCAAATTTTTCCCGAAAAAAAATCGTGATATTGATACTGATTTGCAAAAACTTGAATTTTGGGACAAGATTTTCAAACATCCGCGAAAAACTTTGGCCTTCAATCTCAAGTCTGCTGGGATTTTTGATGAAAAAATTTTGGAGAATTTAAAAAATTTGTGATATTCTGAACAGGTTCGTGCTGAAGCGATTCGTTTGGAGGATTGGGAAAAGATTTTGGATTGTTTGAAAAATCTGAAAAATTAGAAAAATTTGCAAAAAATTATTTTTCTGTATACTAACAATAGTTCTTTAACATTCCCAAATTCAACAAACACCTTCGGTGGAAATTTTGGTAATGACATTTGGAGGAATGCAAACCTCAGTCTTAATTTTTTTATGAAACGATTTTAAGCCAAGAAGTCTATGTTCAATTGGGGGCATATTGCATCTTTTTGGCTTAAATATCACTTTTTCGCTCTCAAATTTCATTAGTAAATTTCTACTTTTGTAGATGCTGGTACCCTACCGCAGAAGGAATACTCAAATTTCATTAGTAAATTTCTACTGTTGTAGATATGTCAAGCATATATTTATCGGGCTTACTCAAATTTCATTAGTAAATTTCTACTGTTGTAGATTCGGTGGCCTTTACTACACAAAAGAACTCAAATTTCATTAGTAAATTTCTACTGTTGTAGATGCGCGAAAACCAGCCAAGCAGGGAAGCTCAAATTTCATTAGTAAATTTCTACTGTTGTAGATGCAAGACTTCCTATAGTATCTTGAGCACTCAAATTTCATTAGTAAATTTCTACTGTTGTAGATGATCGATTCCGTATCATTGTTCTCATCTCAAATTTCATTAGTAAATTTCTACTGTTGTAGATAAAAACTCTTCTCGCTTCGAACTAATAACTCAAATTTCATTAGTAAATTTCTACTGTTGTAGATTATTCTATTTTTCTTGCATCCAAGTGCTCAAATTTCATTAGTAAATTTCTACTGTTGTAGATATCCGCTTGTTAATCATCTTTTTTTCCTCAAATTTCATTAGTAAATTTCTACTGTTTCCAATCATATTTTATTGTATGACAAATTTTTTCCCTGATTTTTTGTGATTACTCCCACGACCATTTTCTGATTTTCGTAGTGCACCTGTAGCACTTTGGCTTTTTATCGTAACACCAATTCTTGTGTGATGTTGTTTTATCTTATTTCAAAATATTATAAACCCCCACAAAAATAGGGGATTTTTTTATTTTGCAAAGTTGTAAAAATTTACAAAAATTGCTCATATTTTTCTCAAAATAATTTTAAAAAAGAGTTTTTAAGCGCTATTTTATCAGAATTATCTTATATTGAACTAACATTATTCAAACTATCAAAAAATCGATAGTTTTTATTTTGTCAGTTGTAAGGGATTTGAGACTTTTTCTCATAAAAAATGCTGTATTTTTGCAAATTATTTTTTTATATGCTATACTTTTTTTGCTTTTATCTCTTACCCCTTATGAAAAAGTATGAAAAAACAGACAGCAGAGCCTCGTTCTACTAGAATGAACGCCCGTCTTGGAAGTATGGCAATGATCGCCGCAGTTATGGCATCGCCAATTCTTTCTAACCATGTAACCTATTCAGTATTGGCCGCAGAAAGTGACCCAGTAGTAGCTGTTCCTGCGACACTAACTCCAGCAGCACCAGCAGCTACTACAACAGCAAAACCTCAGGCAACACCAATTGATACCACTTCTGGTGTGACTGTAAAAACAGCTGATGGTTCAGAAGTGAATTATCCAGTATATTTTGATAAAGAAAATAATGTTTTCTATCTTGACGCTCGTGATTTTGGACTTAATACAGAAGATAATCAGGATGATACTCCAGCAGTAGTAGCAACGCTTCAGGCCGCGAATAATACGATCATTGTTCAGAATGGTCAGGAAACTCGAGGTGTAGCGGTGCAAGTTTCTGGTGTGGTAAATATTGCCCGTGATGGTGCAGTGCTTGACCACTACGAACTTCGTACATACGATAGTGGACTTGGTCAGAAAGTTAGTGGAGCGACACTCGCTGGTGTTGCTAATCCAGCAAATATTACTCCTGAAGAATTTAAAAAAATTAGTTATGTAGAAGAAGGCGTAGTAGAATATACTGATTCTGATAAGAAAAAACATCACGGAATTATCTTCCCAATTTATCGAAAGGATGGGCTTTTCCAGCAGATTAAAATCGACAAAGAATTGCCTCATGTAAAAGGATTCTTCGGTGATGGTCTTGCAACAACAACTATTACAACAAGCCTTGTACAGTTTGGTGAACCATGGAATCCAAATGAAAACGATACTGATAATCGTGACCATGCGGTGCTTCTCGTGGAAGATCATGACAATTTCTTTGTGAAAGATTTTTCACTTCGCATCAAGCGCAATGGCGACCTTGATCCAGCCTTTTATGTGAAAGGGTTCCCATATCATGGAAAAGTAGACGGTATCCATGTGAGTGATTCTCAGCATGTAACAGTGGATAATGTTGAAGTGACTGGTGCCAATAAGGCTGGTGTGCGATTCACATCAGCATACAATGGTGTGAAAAAACTTAATATTGGTGGAACACTTCGTTCTATTTCTTATTGTGTGGCTGCAAATCTTGCAGGTATAACGCGCCTTAATGACAAAGGATGTGGTGATTATACTGATGCTAGCGTGCTTCGCATGATGGAAGGAAACAAGGTTACAAACAGTATTTTGTATCAAAACCGTGTAGCGGGTGTTCAGTTTTCATATCAGAACGGATTTGAAATCAGTAATTCTGTGTCATACGAAAACGGGCATACACGATCTGGTGGAACTGGTTATGGTTTTGCTTCGGAAGCGGGTTCTATGAACAACAATATTACTTTCCGCAACAACTTCACAAGCCACAACTACCGTAAGGGTCTTGATATCCACGATGGTGACAATATTCTCATTGAAAACAATATTTCGCACGGTGACCGTTTGCTTGGTATTTCTGTGTACAATCGTACTTTCAAAATGGAAAATGTAACGATTCGAAATAACACTGTTTTCCAGGATACACACAATCGTCTGGAACGCGATGATTTGCATCTCAATGGGGCATTTGACCCTCATGGAGACTATCTTCAGTTTGAAGCGATTCATTTGCAGACAAACGAAAAGGCTCGTCGTCTTAGCACAGATGGTTCACGAGGTCACTTTGAAATCAGTGGCAACACGATTCGCGGACTTGATGAATCAGGAAACACGCACGACGGAAAATCATACATTGCCAATGCGATGTTGGTTCGTATGCAGGAACCATACCTTGATTATGAGCTCATCATCGATAACAATGATATCTCAGGAGTTTCTGCAAACAATATTTTTAAAATCATCAATAGCGCTCTTGATGGGCAGCAACTTGGGCGAGAATTCCAAAAAGATTTTAGCAAATTCTCTAATGGTATTGGATACGGTTCTGGTGATATCCGCATTACTAACAACATAGTAAATGTTGATCGCATTGTTGCGGAAGTAGGAAAATATGCTCCAATCAATATTTCTGAAACAACACGAAATGTTGGTCTCACGACTACTGATGGAAAAACAACCGAAATGGGACAGAACAAATTCCATGGTTCTCTCAAATTCAATAACAACAACATCAAATTCAAAGAATCAGTAATTGGTAAGTCATCAAATCAAGAATCAGTGATTTCGATCAATACAAATGCCAAAAAAATCGAAATGACTGGTAACGCGATTGATATGGGGAAAATCGTATCAGCATACGCCACGCTTAAACCTCTTATCAATGTAACTGGTTTGACGGGACATACCGTGCAACCGCAAGTAAATGGTTATACGATGAACACAGGTGCAAAGCCATCGAATCTCCCATCAATGCTTCAATTCACTCAGCCGTTTGTATTTGCGGGAAACAAAATCACGGTAGATAGCGTAGATCTTACGTCAGCTGCGGCAGCGAAGCCACTTCGGGTATTGTCGAGTCAGTTCACGCTTCGCTATGCTCGTGACAATGAATTTATTGCCAAAAATCCACTTAACCTCGCAACTTCAACAGATGGAATGGATGCATATGAAGATGCAGAATACAGTGCTGATGTAACGGCTACAGCGGGCACTCTTAAGGATGATGCTCGTACAAACTTTGCTCTAACCCGTATGGCCGAAGAAACGACAGAAGATTCTTCAAAAGAACTTCCTATTCGTATGACAGCAATCATTGATGAGAATCTTCCACTCGGACAGACAGTTGAAGATAAGCCTCTTGTCAATGTCTCAGTAGCTCGCAAAGTCGGTAAGGCCGCAGTAAATAATGCCATTATAGCTGCAGCTAACAAAGGAGGTCGTAATGTACTTGATCCATATCCTGATCTCAAAACTCATTACTATAAGCTCGGAAATCTTACAGACGATAAGGACGGACTTTTGCTCGGTGATTATATCGTGTCCACTGGTACATCTGCGGGTAAAGTACTCGAATCAAAGAAAGAAATTGCGATGAAAGGGGTAACTATCAACGATCTGACTCGTTACGAAAAAATGCCAGTAGCACTCAAAGATGCATTTGAAATCGAATACGAAATCGCTAATCCAGATGTTCGTCCAGTAGAACGAACCGTTCGTGTTGGTACGCTTCGTACTGTGTATGATGCTGTCAAGACAGAAGAAGAAATTAATTTTGAAATCACTGAAGAAAAGACTGATACTCTCAAGAAAGGTGAAAAACAAATCAAAACGCCAGGTCAAAAAGGTAAAAAAGAAATCGTATACCGCGATCTCAAAAATGCTAAAACTGGTGTAGTTCTTAAACATACTGCTGCCGTAGAGCGTGTGATCAAGAAGCCAGTGACTCAGGTGGTGCTTGTTGGTACAAAAGAAGATACAACAGCCATCGACACAACTAATCTTCAGAACAAAATCACTGAAGCAGAAACTGCTCTCAATGATCCAAAAACAGTAGCAGATGCCAACAAAACAGCTCTTCAGAACAAGATTACTGAAGCCAAAGCAGCTCTTGATGACACAGCAACTCTCACTGTAACAAAACGTGATGGTCTCGTACATGAACTCACACAACTCATTGGCCAACTCACAAAGAATGATGGAACAACTCCAACTCCACAACCACAGCCACAGCCACAACCTCCTCTTGTGACTCGTTCGTCAAGTGGGCCTGGTGGTCCAGTTTGGGACAGCTTGATTGATGGAAAATATGCTCCAATCTTTGAGACATTTTACAAAGACGGATGGATCTCAGTCGGAATGGAGCTCTTCAGCCATAAGGATGCGGATGAAGGACGCGGAATTATCCGATACTTCTTGAAGCGTGCAGAAAATGGTCTCGGATGGAATCTCAAGACTTGGAGAAACTTCAAGTAATAAAAAAAGGCGAAAGCCTTTTTTTATTTTGGTGTATTTTTCTTGTAATATTTCTGTCAGAAATTTTTGGAAAAAATGCAAAAATCCCTATAATGAGCGCATCTTAACATTTTTTATGACAACAGAAACAACTCAAAATCTCGATACAGAAAATGAAATTGTTCTCATTCAGAAACCTGACTATTTGGTGGAAATCGCAGAAATTTTAACGCTCCAAAATTCGCAAGTGGAAACTATTTTGGCACTGACGGCCGAGGGCGCGACCGTTCCTTTTATTGCTCGTTATAGAAAAGAGAAAACAGGAAATCTTGATGAAGATCAAATCAGAGACATTTTGAAAGAAAAAACAAGAATTGAAAATTTGTATGAAGCTAAAAAAACGGCATTAAATGGTATTTTTGAGCAAGGAAAATTAACTGATGAACTGAAAGAAAATATTCTTAAAGCAAAAACTTTGAAGGAAGTAGAAGATATTTACAAGCCATACAAATCAAAGAAAAAAACAAAAGCAATGATTGCAATTGAAAATGGGTTTCAAATTGTGGCTGATGAAATCAGGAAAAATAAAAATATTTCTGAAAATGATGAGGTTTTGAAAACTTTGCTTGCTGATTTTTCTTTTGCGGAAATAATTGAGTGAAGTATTGAAATTATTTGAGCAGAAATTTCAGCAAATGCTGATTTGAGAGCAGATTTAATTGAAACTTTGAATAAATATTGAGAGATTTCTTCAAAATATAAAACTGAAAAATCTTTGGAAAAATTAAATGAAAAAGATCGTGAACAAATCCCAAAATTTGAAATTTATAATGAATTTACAGCTAAAATTTCATACCTGAAACCATATCAAGTTTTGGCTTTAAATCGTGGGGAAAACTTGGGAATTTTGAATATTAAAATAGAAAAAACAGAAAAAACTTTTGAGTGAATAGCATTTCATTATGCAAGAATTTTGAAAACAAAATATCCTTTTGCAGAGCAACTTTTGGCATGATTTGAAAAATGATATGAAGCACTTTTTGCTTCAGTAGAAAATGAAATCAGGGCTAATTTATCAGAAACTTGAGAAGATGATGCAATCAAGGCTTTTCAAACAAATTTGGAAAAACTTTTGATGACAAAACCAGAATATGGGAAAAATATTTTGGCAATTGATCCAGGATATGCAGCATGATGCAAAATTGCATTTTTGGATAATTTATGAAATCCTTTGGATTTTACAAAAATTTATTTACACAAAAAAGATTTGGCAAAAGATATTTTACAAAAATTTTTAAAAAAATATTCTCCTGATGTGATAATTGTGGGGAACTGAACTGGAAGCAAAGAAACAGTAGAATTACTACAAGAAATCACTTCAAAAGATATTTTTATCGTGAATGAAAGCGGGGCCTCAGTGTACAGTGCCAGCAAAATCGCACAAGAGGAATTTCCTGATTTGGATAGCTTGGACAGGGGAACTATTTCTCTGGGAAGACGATTTATAGATCCACTTTCTGAACTTGTAAAAGTGCCAGTTGGGTCGATTGGAGTTGGGTTGTATCAACATGATGTACCAGCCAAAAAACTGGAAGAACAACTTGAAAATGTCGTTGAAGATGTGGTAAATGAAATCTGAATAAATGTAAATGCAGCTTCAAGTTATGTTTTGAATTATATTTCTGGAATTGATAAAAGACTTGCCAAAAAGATTTTTAATAATCGTCCTTACAAGTCTCGTATTGATTTGAAAAAACAAATGACAGCCAAAACTTATGAACAAGCTATTGGTTTTTTGAGAATTCCTG
>CALHQS010000054.1 GCA_938036655.1 uncultured Candidatus Altimarinota bacterium | reverse complement strand
AATTCTTGGAAGCGAGTCTGCAAGCCGATTTATCATTTCTCGCGCACGAGAAATATTTTTTTGATAACTCTGAATTTTTTCTGCCGTGAGATTCGTTTGTTTAAAAAATTCGCCGTACATCGAACTGATAAAATTCGCCTCAATCGAATCACGAATCGATTCTACGCCTTTTTTGGTGATATTTGGCGCAATGGCGTTAATTTTTTCGTTGACAATATATTGCAATTGTGGTTTTTTCGGATCGTCCGACAAAAATGTGGTCAAATTTTTGGAAAAATCTCGACTCACAATAATTGCCGCATAAAAATCCCCCATCTGAACACCATTTCGCGCGACATCTTCGCTCACAAAATGCCAGCCCATCGCGTGATTTTCCTGCAAATTTTCCACGACGCTCGCGCCAATATTGATATTTTTCCCCAAAAAATCAACTCCCACATCTTCGTTAGCAATCGCAACCTTAATATTTTGTGTATTCCCGTATGGATTCCATGACGCTACAATATTGAACCACGCATAAAATCCTGGCATTACTATGAGCACCAGAATCACAAAAATCGCGTATGGACGCGATAAAATACTTTTGATATCGCTCCAAAAAAGCGAAAAAATCGATTTCATATTTTGAGAATTTCGAATTATTTTTCAGAAAAATTTGCCAAATTAAGCCGAGAAAAAAGTGTATTTTTTTCGGAACTTGTCAGTGGGCGTGCCTCGCCTTCCCCGAGATTTCCGAGTTTAATATTCTCAATTCGCACGCGTTTGAGGCGCTTGATATCGTGCCCGACAGCCGCCACCATTCGACGAATCTGGCGATTTTTCCCTTCTTCAAGCACAATAGAAAATTTCCCAGCAGAAAGGCGTTCAATTAAACAAGGCTTGGTTCGATACATTTTTGGCGGCAGATTCTCAGTGCGCTTGTTGCGAGAATTTTCTTTGAGCTCAATTTTTACGCCACGACGCATTTTCTCAAGTGCTTCATCTTCGATTTTTCCGTACACCTCGACCAAATATTCTTTTTGGTGCTCGTATCGTGGATGAATCAAAAAATTGGAAAGTCTCCCATCATTCGTAAGCAAAATAAGTCCCGTCGTCTCTTTGTCAAGGCGACCAATCGGAAAAACTCGCTCAGGAAAATCAATCACATCCATAATTCCCTTCTCATCAGGATGACCAGAAAGACACGTTGTCACGATTCCGCGCGGTTTATTAAAAATATAATACACCAGCTTTTCCTGATCTTTGATAACCTGATTGTTGATGGAAATCTCGTCTTTTTCGGGGTCAATGACCTGACCAATATGCGCTGTCTCGCCATTAACCATCACAAGACCATTGGCTATATATTCTTCCGCTTTACGACGGGAACAAAGGCCTGCATGGGCCAAATATTTTTGAAGTTTCATAATTTTTTCTTTTATTATACAATTTTTTTGAAAAACACAACCAAAAATTAGAACGAAACAAAGCAACCGGCGCCATCTTTTTTAATAATTTCTAAAATTTTTTCGTACAATTTTTGAAAATTCTGCTCCTTGGCAATCGCCCGTAATCGGTTCAACGCACGAATATATCGGTATTTTGCGATTTGTGAAAAAATATCCGTATCGAGTTTTTCGTGATATCGCTGCAAAAATTGCAAAATCAAAACTTCATTCGTATTAGGTGAAATTGCGGAAGTTGAAAAAGTTGAAGTAACAGATGCTGATATCGATGGAGAAGTAAAAGAACTTGCAACTATGTACAATATGACAGAAGAAGGTGTAAGAACACGTATTAGTGTTGAAGATCTTCGTGGAGAACTAATCATCCAAAAAACTGTTGATTTCTTAAAAGAGAATAACTAA
>CALHQS010000053.1 GCA_938036655.1 uncultured Candidatus Altimarinota bacterium | reverse complement strand
GCTTTTTGATCCACATGAAGTCTTTGTTTTGTATGGAAAACGCTTGGAAGATACATTCGATACGGAATTTGAAAAATTCTATACAGAACTCGAAAATGATGACCGGTTGACGCTCAAAAAAGTCATCGAAGCGAAAGATTTGTTCAAACAATTTCTCAAAACAACGGTGGAAACAGGGATGCCATATGTGTTTTTCCGCGACACGGTGAACCGCCTCAATCCGAACAAGCACGCGGGAAATGTGTATTCAACGCAACTTTGTACAGAAATTTGTCAAAATACGAGCACAACACAATTTGTCGAAGAATATATTGAAAATGGCGATAAGGTCGTACTTTCGTATGAAGCAGGGGATTTGGTGACTTGCGTGCTTTCGTCTATCAATGTCGCAAAAGTAAATACTGACGAGGATATTGAACGAATTTTCCCAGTTTTGACACGATTGCTTGATAATCTCATCACACTCAATCGATTTCCTGTTAAAGAAGCGGAAAGAACAGCCGAACGATACCGCTCCATTGGTATCGGATATCTGGGACTTTCAGAATTTTTGGCAACTCGAAAAATCGCGTACGATAGCCCAGAGGCACGCGAAATCACTGACAAACTTTTTGAAAAATATACTTTCCACACATACAAGGCATCAGCAGAACTTGCGGCTGAACGCGGAACTTATCCGCTCTACAAAGGCTCAGAATACGACAAAGGTATTTTGCTTGGACGAAAACGCGAGGATTTCATCGCGGAATCCAAAGTTGCAGGCCTTGACTGGAATATCGTGTTTGATGCGATTGCAAAAAATGGCGTGCGATTCTCATATCATACCGCACCAGCGCCCAATACTTCAACGGCAGGAATTGTCGGTACAACGGCAGCACTTTTGCCAATTTATAAAAAATATTTCATCGAAACCAACCTTGCGTCGCCGACGGTTCGCATTGCGCCAAAACTCAATGCTGAGAATTTCTGGTATTACAAAGAATATGTAAATATGGATATGAATGATGTGATCGATATGATTTCTGTCATTTATAAATGGGTGGATCAGTCAATTAGTTTTGAATGGATGATTGACCCGTCCAAGGTTTCGCCAGCGCAACTTTACGGATATTATATAAAATCTTGGAAGCAGGGAATCAAAACGGTGTATTATGTTCGTTCACTTTCCAGTGACGTGAGCAAAGAAGCTTGCGTGAGTTGTAGCGGTTAAAAATCCCTTTTTGGGATTTTTTCGAAAAAATTCTTATAATTATTGTGCTTAAAAATAAAAATATGACTGATAAAAATTCTCCAAAAAATCATAAAACAATTTCAATGTTTTTGAATGTACTTTTGATAATTATATGAATTATATGAAGTTTTTGATTTGTTATTTTGTGTGTGTGGTGTTTATCACAAAATACCGAAATCAATAAACTTAGTGAGGCTTCTAATGTTTTGGAAGTTGTGATTTCAATAATTGCAGTAGTACTGGTCTATATGACCTATAAAACTCAAAAAGAAGAACTTTTGCTCACGAGACAAGAATTGAAAAATAGTGCCGAAATGATGAGACAACAAAAAGAAATTATGGATGAGGAAAGGAAAATTATGGAAGAGGAAAAATTTCGTAATCATTTTAGTTTTTTATTAGAACAAAAAGAAAAAATAAAAAATAATATTATTTATTTAGGTGACTCAGTGCATGAGGAATTAAGGGGAGAAAAATTTTTTAATGTGAGTGCATGGATTATATCGTCTTTTAAAGACCGTAATTTTCTTTCAAACGATGTACGAAAAAAAAGATCAACCTCTCTTGCCTCGTATTGCAATCATAATAAGCAACAATTGGAACAGTATCAGAAATTTTCGAATTTGATTAAAGAAGAATCATTGCGAAATAATGATTTTACGCTAATTTATGATACAACAGTATCAGAAGATGAAAAATACTTTTTTAAATGGATCTGGGATTTTGTAGGTAAATATGGTCCACAAGAGCAATAAAAAACCTCCTCGCGGAAGTTTTTTATTTTTCTCAAATCATTTTTCCAATCTTGATATCCCAGTGCCAGATTTTCCCTATATGATCGTATGGAAAGGGGATTTTAGCTACCGTTCCGCGATATGTCGGAACTGTTTTTTTCTGCAATTTTTTATCAAAAATACAATCCATGTCCGCCTCACAACCATTGCGCCCCCATTCTTGATCAAAAATAAAATTCCCCAGCGAGTAAAAAATCGGTCGGCCGTGGTATTGCTCCGTTTTCCCGAAAATATGCGAATGTCCGCCCACAATCATCGTCGCGCCGTTGTCTATGAGAAAATGCGCCAATTTGACCTGAGAATCCGTCGGCTCGACTTTATACTCACGACCCCAATGTAGCGAAAAAATTTTCTCATCACAATGCATATCATTCATCGCGAAAATATCATTTTTCGCATCATCAAGCGAATTGACATACCAGGTTTCATTTTTTGTTTTGTCAAAATATTTTCGCCCATCATACGTATACGCACCAAAACAATATTTCCTGTCATGCACGCGCACAAAAATAAATTTTTCACGCTCTCATCAAGAAAGTCCAGTGTGCAAAATTTTGGCTTTATCAAGCGTCTCGATGGTCGTTTGAAATCATTCTATTCCTGCGTTCGCGATATGATTATTCGCGAGGGAAATAATGCCGACTTTGTTCGCAGTCAGCCACGAAAGCACTTCAATATTTCGCGGATTCGACGCAAAAAGGAAAGTTCGCTCGTGCGTATCGCGATCATTCTCAGCAAATGGCGATTCTAAATTGAGGAAAATAATCGAATTTTTCTTCGCGTCATGGAAAGGGTTGTAGGCGTCAGTAATATATTTTGTTCCGTATTTTTTGGTCATCGCGCCGACCGAACGCGATAGCATAATATCGCCACCCAAATAAATCGTCGGCATAGAAATTTTTTCTACCGCGTCGTGCTGATGCGACGGCAATTCTGGTGATTTTTGAAAGAAAAATCCGAGCGAAAGCAAAAAATCAAGCCACATAATAAAAATTATTTCTTTCATTATAATTCTTTTTTCGCAAAATCAAGTAAATTTCATTTGACTTTCCAAAATTTTTTCATAATATGTCGGCGTCTTCTACAAGAGATACCGCACTATTTATTCCTCGATAGCTCAGCGGTAGAGCAACCGGCTGTTAACCGGTAGGTCACTGGTTCGAATCCAGTTCGGGGAGCCATTATAATTCTTCTAAAAATCTTCATGAAAATGAGGATTTTTTGTTTGTGGAAATTTTTAGAAAATAAAAAAATTATACAAAATATAAAAAACATTAAATATTCCTAATATTACCATAAATATTAAAAAAATAAAACTTTAAAACAAGAATTAAAATTATTTTAGTTTTCCTCATTTGAATATGGTTTTTCACAAAAATAGCAAGTCTGTTCATTCGAAAATAACTCGTGAATTCATAGTCAAATCCGATGAATAGCATCAGAATATTCGTGATTAACCACCATTTCATATGTCATTGGATTTTTAGATCTTAACGATTCCACATATTGTTGATGTTGTACATGTTTATAGGTTTGTAGTAGTGATAAATACAATGCAAATAAAGCGTTCATAATT
>CALHQS010000052.1 GCA_938036655.1 uncultured Candidatus Altimarinota bacterium | reverse complement strand
ATTTTGTATCGCCTTGTCAGCCAATTTTCTCGACCAAAATCGCATTTTTTTGGAAATTTATTTTTGCAAAATCCCATTTAAAAATTTTTCACAAAAAATCTTTCGGGCGCTCTGTCGGTGCAAAAATTTCAGCACCAGAAAGCGGAGAAATTTTGGTCATTACATTTTTCCATTTTTTGTTGTTTGTGTTCGTCACAGAAACCTCGATTGTCGCTTTGTAAAGTGTATTTTGCTCCAAATAATTTCCAAACACTTCTTCGCTAAGGCGATATGCGCCATTTTCATCCAATCCAGCCTCCTCAAAAATTTTCTCAATTTTCTGGGAAATTTTCAAATATTCAGAATCCTGCGCCGGAAAAAGCGCGGGCGCTTCCAAAATATTTTTTTCACGAATTTCATAAAAAATTGGAGCCTTCGAGTCAGTTTTAAGCGTAATCTGATCATCGATTTTCGCGCGAGAAATTTCCCACAAAAGTCGATTTTTTGCTTTTGTTATGATGTCTTCTCCAGTAATTTTTTCTGAAGAAAATTTGATTTTTGCATCAGGAATATCAGTTTTTTTGGCATGCGCAATCGCCAATTCTGCGAGCATCAAGTTGTACGCAATTGATAAAGTATTCTCGGAAGCTTTGAGTACATATATTCGTATCAGATGCATCGCGTCATCGATTTTTCAAGCTTCCAAAAATATTCTCGTCGCCGTAATCACTCATTCAAATGGAGAATCTGGAATGGGCGCATTGACATCATTTATATTGATAAAATCGCGAATTTTTTGCAAAATACTATCAGGAATTTTCTGATTTTTGGCAAGCAAAATGTCTGCATATGTAAACGCATCAGCTCAAGAAATAGCTTCTATATCAAGATTATTCCAAAAATCTTCATCACGTTTTATATCAAGCAAAACCTGAATCAAATAAATTTTGAGTTGTTCAGCAAGGGTTTTTTCAGACATTTTCTCTGAAAAATTTTTCTCAAAAAATTGCTTGATTGTATCCAGTTTTTTGGATGGGATTTTGGCGTGATTTTTAGAAAGGTGTGCGATCAATTCGATGATTTCAAGATTTTTCTCAGAAGAATTTTGTGCCGTGAGTAAAGCAGAATTTTGACTGAAAAAATCTTCAATATTACGAGTAAGCTCTTGATGGTCAATTAAATACGAAAAGCGCTCTGTGTTCGCGATTTCTTGGCGTGCAAGCAAATCTTGCAAAAGCTGAACAGAATCAGTTTTTGATGAATTTTTTAAATCTACAACAATTCGTGGCAAAAAAATCGACAAATCCGAGCCAGCAACAATCTGAATCTGCGATTTTCCTTTATCATAAAGCGAACTTGCGAATAATTTCACATCTTCTGATCCTGAAAATGCCCCGATGGTTGCGCGAGTCAAGCCCATTGTCGGAATTTCCTCAATATGTAGACTTCCAGTAAGCGTTTGCAAAATGTCTTTTCCCTGAGAAAGTGATATTTTGTATGGAATTTCCCCATTCCAATCAGGCGAAAAGCGTGGAGAAATAGAAAAATTTTCCCACTTTCCAAGGTTTAAAATCAGAGAGCCCGTATATATTTGTGGATTTTCGGGATGTAAAAATTCCAATTTCACATCCGCGGATCGAATCGTATTTGTCAAATTTTTGGCTTGTAGAACAATTTCTGGACGATCTCAAGCGAAAATTGTTTCAGGAATCTGAGCCTGCAAATCAAAATTTCTTTGTGCAGAAAATGATTTGGAATTTTGAATTATTTTTCCATCCTTTGTATGAGCAATAGCTCTAAGAGTATACTTTTTATTATTTTCAGGAAGAGAAAAATAGATTTTTATTTTTCCATTTTTATCTGTCACGAGCGATGGAAAAAATGCAATATTTTTCCTAAAGTTCTGTGAAATATCAGCGTTTTTGAGTGGAATTGCAGAAATATTTTTCTGAAAGATATTTCCAAAAAATGAAATATTTCATAGAGTTTTTTCTGTGAAAATATTTCCAGAAGCAATTTCTAAATACTGATCACCTTCAAAGATTTCCACCATTGCACTCCCGGTAAGTGGCTTATTTTCAGCATCCAATAAAGCAATTTCAATAGAAGCAGTTGTGCCTGTGAGTGTATTTTCAATATCAGAAATTTCTATTTTCACACCATTCTGTGCCTGTTGAGCTGGCAAGGTTCTTTGTGCAAAATACGATTTTTTATCCGTCCCGAGAGCGAGAATATGAAGATTTTTTGGATTATATTCATCAAACAAAAATTCTCGATGAATTACATTTTGCGAAATTGGCAGCATCTCAGAAGTCAGTTTGTTATTTTGTGTAGATAAAAAAAGCAACTGTCCAGAAGCCGTCGGAGTAACCACAAAAATATCAGCTTTATTATCATGATAATTTGCAAAAATTTCCAAACTTTTTACAAGAATAGTGTCAGATGGTTGAATCAAAATTTTTCTCTCTGCAATCGTATTTTCTGGTAGCAAAATATTCTCAGGAGTTATCGGAAGAACACGAATCGTAAAAATCCCACCAGGTAACTCGTGGTCACGAATATCCATTTCGCGCGCCGTAATAATATCAGATTTTACAATATTTTTCTCAGCATCCAAAATCTCATAACGATATTTATTTTTCATTGATTCTGACCAAATATCGGAATCAATATGAAATTGTATTACTTCTTTTTCCTTCAAAACCTCATTATCAAGGGAAAAATTCGGAGTAATCGTATCATCAAATGTTTTTAAATTTTCAGGAATTTTCACTACAATTGGCGCAGATTTTTCAGAAATAATTTTTCCAGTTTTTGGATCTTGAATACAAATTTCTGCAAAATATTCTTCATCGGCGTATGTGCTTTGAAAATTGACTGGCAAAGTCAAAAGGCCAACGCCATCATCTCCAATTTTCCCCTGCCCCTCAGAAAATCGCTCGAATGAGTCACTGCTCTGAGAAATTTTTTTATGAAAAATCGTGTATTCAAACGGAAAATTTCTGAGATTATTTCCAATGTCATCACGAGCACGAACAATTAATTCCGCCTGCAAATCAGCACTATAACTATGCGCATAATGCGAATTTTTATCAGTATTCGTCTTCTCTTTCAAGTTTCTTGGGTTACCATTTTCCAAATTTAAAATTTTCAATTCTGAAAAAATCTGAAAAATCTGTTTTTCGGGCACAGAAAGCCTGATATTTTTCGTGGCGATGGAATTTTTATCATTTTCAGAAATAATTTCTATCCAATAATCCCCGATTTTTGCATCATTTGTAAATTGGTATTCTCACGATATTACACCAAATTCATTTGGTTTCTGAATCGTTTCTTTCAGGATATTTCCGTCAAAATCCTTTATTTGAATGCGAAAAAATTCCGCAATATCAAATGTCTGATTTTTAAAAATAATGGCTGAAAAATCCAATTTCGTATTCGGGAAAAAATTATCGCCATTCGTAAAAACTCTTGCATTATACAATCAAGTTTTCAAGAAATTTTCTCCGATTTTTCCTTCAAAATAACCAAATCTTCCTTCTCATCGAGCTACCAAAAAAATTTCTTGATTTTCAAACTTGGAAGCATCAAAACTCAAAATTCCTTGTTCATTAGTTTTTCAAATAATACTACCAGTAGCATATTTTTTTTCATTATCCTCAATGGTATTTTTCGCAAAAATTTCAATTTCTTGATTTGTGATATTTTGTAAATTTTTACTATCCAAAATACGAATTTCAGCCAATCCATTGGTTAAAATTTGTCCAATAATTTGACTTTGGGAAATCGTAAAAGGCTTTGGAAAGGCTACTTTTGAAAACTTGGAAATTTCATCCTGATTACGAAAAGCCAACACATACAAGCCAGGATTTAACAAATTTTTATCAAAAATATCAGAAAGTGTAAATTCCGTAATCATCGCATCTTCAGAAAGCGGGATAGTCGCCTTTTGACAACTGCTCGCATGTTCGGAGTTCATCAGATTATACGCTTGTGCAATATTTTTTTCATCCTTATCAGCATAAATTTGTGAAATCTGCGAAAATGCCTCCACATCAAGGCGACAAATTTTGAGTTCATAACCATTCTTGGGAGTGGAAATTGCAAAAATTTTTCCAGAAATTTCATCCGACGAATAAAAATCAGATTGATGATTCGTGAGTTGAAAGTCAAGAAATGGTTCCGCAGAAGGCGTGAAAGAAAAATTCGCAGAAGCGTGGCGACCATAAATATCCTCAATATCCGTCAAATGTATCGTATATTTTGTCCCCTCTTGAAAATCTCCAATTACAGAAATCGAATTTTCGGACAAAATTACATCTTCTTCATGAAAATTAATGGATGGAGAAATCGTCATTTTTTGAAAAATTTCCTTTCTTACATCAGTATTATTCAGTGATTTTTCTGGGAAAATAGCAGATTCTGAGGAAAATTGTACTTGCGTTTTGAGATCATCCTGAGGTGTAAACATTTTTGCAACAACCCCTTCAAGTGTAAACTTGGGCAATGATCGATCCACAACGAGCTGAATATCACCAGCAAACCCAGCAAGCAAACACTGACGAGGCGTATTAGAATTAAAATCTGCTGCAAAAATATCATAATTTTTCTCATTCTTTATAATTGTCTCCATCTTGGTAACAGTGGTTTTTGTGTACTTGCGTGCATCCCACAAGCCACCTTCCTCAGAACAAGTCTCTCCTTTTGGAGGGTAATATACATACCAAAGTATATTTTCAGAAGAAAAATTTGGATATAAATCTTTTGGAAATTGTACAGAAAATTTTTCGTCTTTTGGAAAATCTGTCGCTTCAGTTATATTTATTTTCTGTGGATTTTTCGAAATAGTTACCGAAATGTCAGACGGAAGTCGATATGCTGTCTTTTTTTGTTCATTATACAACTCTGCTGACAGCGTAAAAATATCTCCTTCCTGTGCATTTTTTGGAGTGATTTTTACAAAACTTTCTGTAAAAAATATTTCAAAATTTTCCTTTTCAGAATCAATTGCAATACCATTTTTAAGAATCGAAGCACGAATTGCCTCCTCATCCAAAAGAGTTCCTGGTGGAATAATTCTCGAGAGAGTTCCCGGAAGATCAACGGCTATAGTCAACTCTTGTCAACGCTGATGTTGTTCTCATTCAAAAGCAAATCAAAGAGTATCAGAAGCAAGTTTATAAGCCAAAACCCCAAGACCAACTGACAAAATACTTAGAAAAATAAGTAAAAATATTTGAGAAAAATTTTTCATAAAATACTCACATTAGTATAACAAATGTGCTCAATAATTGGAAAATAATACCCATATTTTAATATTTTTTGTGTTTTTTTCAATATTTTTTTGATTTTTGAAAAAAGTTTGTGATTTCATAAAATTTTTGTATTATCGAGAATATGAATAATTTATTTGAAGCATTTCCGTGGCAAGCGATGATTGATTGGTACGAAAAAAATGGTCGCCATGATTTACCTTGGCGAAACTATAATCAAGCCGAAAAAACCCTTGTCTATCAAGTGTGGATCTCGGAAATTTTATTGCAACAAACACAGGCTGAGCGCGTAATTCCCTTTTTTCAAAGAATCTTGGAAAAATTCCCAAATATTGAGACTCTCTCGCAAGCAACATATGACGAATTTTTTCCTCATTATCAAGGAATGTGATACTATTCGCGAGCTCGAAATATTCTTAAAACAGCACAAATCGTCGCACAAAAATTCAAAGAAATATTTCCAGAAGACAAGGCAGAACTCAAAAAACTCCCTGGAATTGGAGAATATACCAGCTCTGCGATTTTAGCTTTCTGATATGGAAAACCCTTTCTCGCATGGGACACAAATCTAGAAAAATTTTTTGCAGGATATTTTCTTGGAAATCGTCAAGAAAAATTAACGATAGAGCCAAAAAATAGCATCAATCAAAGTTTTGAAAATTTCATAAAAAATTTACCGTCATCAAGCCAGAAATCCGCTATTCGTGCAATTAATAACGGATTAATGGATTTTTCACGAATGATTGATAGTCGCCCGATTGACGAGAAATATTGGGAAAATTATCCGATTAAATCAGGAAAGCGTTTCGAGACTCGTGGCACGCAAGAAATTTTAATGCAAAAGCCAAAAGAAAATTTTCCGATTCCTGACGCAAAAATTATCGTGATTCTTCACGAGAATCATAAGAAATATTTTTCACAAAATAGCGAAAATTTTGAACCTTTTATTCTCAGCCCATCAGAAAGCCGAAATACGCGTGAATATGTCAAAAATTTTTTCAGAGAAAATTTTCAACTAGAAGTTTCTGTGAGGCCAGTGCATAAAAAATGGTTTTCACAAAAAGATGAACCATTTATTGCTGTAAATGCACAAATTCAAACATGAGAACAGAATTTTAAAATCTTTGAGAAAAAAGAATACAGTAATATCATTAATAATAGAACAATTTGTAGTGTTTGGTGGATTTTTACCATTTGAAATGAAAGAGCTTTTATTAGAACTTTTTACAGAAATATTAAAATATAAACCTAACTTAAATCAAATAACAACAGTAAATGATGTAACATATATTAGACAAATTATGCAAGTTTTTAGTCAAAGAGAAAATTTTTATAGAAATGCATACAATAATATTGATGCTTGGAGAAGAGAATATCAAGATAATTTTGATAGTATGTTTACTGATAAAGAAGTTAAAGATTTTATAAGAAAACAGGAAAAAATGGTAAATGATCCAAACTTCATAAAAATAATGAATAAAATATTTTCAGATAATAGAATTTTTTATCTTGAATTATTAGACTTATTATTAAAAGCAGGAGC
>CALHQS010000051.1 GCA_938036655.1 uncultured Candidatus Altimarinota bacterium | reverse complement strand
TGAAGAAATTGAAGCGATTAAACGTCGATTTACTCACTATCATGAAGCGGGTGTTCATGCGGCTGATGGGGCTGATACAAGCCACACAGCCATTGAAAACGGTGATCGTGCGACAATAACTGCTCAGGGTTATGATAAAAAAGGTGGTGACGCAATTCCTGAAACTGCCGTTCCAAGTTATCCGCTCGTAATCGGCTCTGGAAATTTTATTCCAGGTTTTGAAGAAAAATTGATTGGTGCAAAAGCTGGTGATGAAGTAGCTTTTGACATAACTTTCCCTGCTGATTATCACAGCGAAGAATTCAAAGGTCGAAAGGTTCATTTTGTAGTGAATGTCGAAAAAGTAGAAAAACCTCATACTCCAGAATTTACAGAAGATTTTATCGAAAAACTTCGTGGTGTAAAAACTGATCTTGAAGGCTTTAAAGAAATTATCAAAAAAGAAATTTCTGCACGCAAAGAAACGGAAAATCGTCGAAAAGATGAAGACACTCTCATGAAAAAAATGCTCGAAGCAGCAACCATCGAAGTTGGTCCTGCACTCCTTGCCAATGAGGTAAATCAAATTTTTGCAGAACATTCTGAAAATCTTGCTCAACAAGGCCTCAATATGAAGCAATATCTTGAACACATTAAGATGGATGAAGAAGCCTACAAAGAAACAGTGGTAAAACCAGAAGCAGAACGACGTCTTAAGGCTGAACTTCTTCTTCGAAAAATTCGTGAAATCCGCAAAGTAGAAGCAACTGAAGCGGAAATCAAAGAAGAGCTTGAAAAAATTATTGCTCAATATCAGAATGCAGAAGTAGTCGCTCGCCTTCGCGAAAAGCTCGTTCCTGGTGACATGTACTACGAAGATATCAAAAATCGCCTTGCATATCGAAAAACTGTTGATATGTTCTGGGAATAAAATAAAAAACCACAATATTGTGGTTTTTTAAGTGAGAAATTTTACAAATTTTTATTTTTCATCATTCAAATATTTGTAAAGAGCACCTATAAATGCATAGGTAACAAATCATCAAATAGCTGTAGCCATAGTCATTAAAAATTGTGTAACCAAAAAAGTAGTCCCCACCACTGCTCTCTCCAAGTATCCTAGACTACTAACAAATATTAGCATACCTGAAATAAAAGCTACAACAGTAAAAGCAATAGTACAGATAGCAGAAAACTTGAGTAAAAAGTTAATAAATTGCTTATTAAACATAAAAAAACAAAAATTATAAAATAGCACTCAGATTATAACGCAAATAAAGAAAAAAAATCAAATATTTCATAACCTTCTGCATTTGTGTTTTTTCATTTTTGAATATAATCTGAAAAATAATAAATATTATGAATTTTTTGAAAAAATTTTTTACAAAAGAAAGGAGCTACGGAATTGCTTTTTGAGGAGGATCCGCGAGATGACTCGCACATATCGGCGTAATCAAGTTTTTGGAAGAAAAAAATATTCAAATCACGGAAATTGCGGGAACATCAATGGGCGCGATAATTGGCGCCTTTTTGGCGATTGGAACAACAAGTGATGAAATGCAAAAAATCACGCGCGAAATCAGTTATTTACAAATGATTGATTTTGACCTTAAAAATGGTTTTATCAAAGGTGACAAAGTCATAAATTTTTTGGAAAAATATTTTGGAAATACACAAATTCAAGATTTAAAAATTCCGTTAAAAATCATTGCCACTGACCTAGAAACCGGAGAAAAAAAAGTTTTTATGAGTGGAAAAATTGTCGATGCAGTACGGGCAAGCATCAGTCTGCCTGGTATTTTTGGACCACACGAAATTGATGGAAAATTTTTTATTGATGGCGGCGTTGTCTCGAATCTGCCACTGGAGGAGCTTTGAGCATATCAAAAAATCGGCATTAGCGCGCTCAAAACATACAATGGACCGTTAGTTCGTAAGAAAAAATTTCTCGGTTTTGAGTTGGAACATGGTTTTTTTGGAATGAATTCTCAAATTTTGAGCCGCGCTTTTGCTATCATGATGCAGCAAAATGAAGCTCAATCAATCGCTGAAGCACACGGAAAAATTCAGGTTCTCAATTTTGAATATGGTGAACTTGATATGGCAGATTTTGACGAAGTAGAAAAATTTATTGAACTTGGGTATGAGACTGCGAGAAAAAATCTCAACATAAAATAAAAAATCCTTTTGTCAAAGATTTTTTACTTGCAAAAAAAAATTTCTGAGTATACTTTTTATGTTTATTTTTAACTCATTTTTATGAAAAAAATTATTGTAGCCATTGCTATTTTATTTGGTTTTTCAGCAAATTTGGCAACTGCTCAGGGTATCAATGAACCAGTGCTTGCAACTCCAAAAAAATCTGTATCAACACAGGAAATTATCGTAGGAAATGATCGTGACGAGTATGGTTGTATCGGCTCTGCTGGATATTCTTGGGATACAAAAAAACAGGAATGTGTACAGGCTTGGAATAACGAAACAGCGACGATTACTGGTGCAATCAAAACAGCTATTGAACCAACATCTGCACCAATATTTGGTGGCGATACAGATACTCATGGATGTATTGGATCTGCTGGATATTCTTGGGATGCTGTTCTTAATACTTGTGCTCGTCCTTGGGAAGCAGAAACAACATTTGCTTGGGCTGAAAAAATGAAGATTACGACTCGTTTGACGGTGGACACTTTTGAAGCCGAAAAAAATATTAGTCGTGAAGAGGCTGCGGCATTTATTGCACGATCTTTTGAAATGAACATTTTCCCTGCTCGCATCACGACACTTATGGAATGGCAGCCAGTTGATAAAAGTCAAATTGCCCCAGAATTTACATCAAGCGTAAATTTTGTGAAAAATGCGAATATTATCAAAGCAAATTCTGATGATATGTTTGGGCCAAAAAGCGATTTAACAACAAAAGATGCAATTGACATGTTGGTTGCATCAAAAACCACAGAAAAAATGACTGACGCGGAAGTTCTTGTTTTCGCAAAAAATGCTGGCCTTTCATTTGATGAAATCAAACTTAACGAGGCAGTTTCTCGCCGTGTATTTGTGATGTGGTTACGCCAAATTGCGGAATATACTCCGACAACTTCTGTACAATCACGATAAAAAACTCCGTTCCGGAGTTTTTTATTTTTTTATAAATACTTGACAAATAATTTTTTTATAAAAAAATTTAGTATTTTTGAAGAAAATGAGGAAAAAATTTTAAAAAAGATATCTCGAAAATAAAAATAAATTTCGTCAAGGGGTTTTTTGGAAAAATTCAAATTCTTATTTGAAATGTCGCGGCTTTTCCATATAATGACGCGGATTTTTTATTTTTCTATATGTTTTCATTTATTACAAAACTTTTCGGCGATCCATCTGAAAAAAAGCTTAAAATTTACAAAAAAGATCTCGAAAAAATCAAAGAAATGGAGAAAAAATATCGCGACGAAATCAAGACAATTTCTGAAGTACAAGCAAAAACTCATGAATTTCAGAGTAAATTTGAAGGACTAGATTTGGATAAGGATATCAAAGAAATCAAAGAACGACTCAATGACATTAAGCACGAGGCATTAGCGCTTCATCGTCGCGCTTGTGAAATTATTCATGGGCAGGTTTTTGAGTTTGGCGAAGAAAAAATTGAGTGGAATATGATTCCGTACGATGTTCAGGTTCTTGGGGCACTCGCGCTCAATGATGGAAATATCGCTGAAATGCGCACTGGTGAAGGTAAAACGCTCGTAGCGACGCTTGCAGCCTACCTCAATGCACTTGTGGGGTACCCTGTGCACGTGGTAACGGTGAATGATTATTTGGCTCGCCGTGATGCGAAAGAAATGAGTATTATTTACAATACTCTCGGACTTTCTGTTGGGGTAATTACGCATAATCAAAGCTTTCAGGATAAAAAAATTTCATATTCAGCCAATGTTGTTTATGCGACGAATAATGAACTTGGTTTTGATTATTTGCGCGATAACATGGCAAGCGACGAAAATAATCGTGTTATGAAGTGAAAGTGGTTTGCGATTGTAGATGAAGTTGACTCCATTCTCGTGGATGAGGCTCGAACACCGCTTATTATCAGTGCACCAGCAGCCGAAGCGACCAGCCAATATGTACGATTTGCGGCTATTGCTCGCAATCTTGAAAACGAAAAAGAATATAAGATTGATGAAAAACAAAAAACTGCCACTTTGACAGAAGATGGAATCCGAAAATTGGAGGAAATTTTGGGTGTAGATAATATTTATGTGTCACAACATTATAACGACATTCATCATATTGAAAATGCCCTGAAAGCAGCAGCGGTTTACAAGCGTGATGTTGATTATCTCGTGCGTGATGAGGAAATTCTCATTATTGACGAACATACGGGACGCGTACTTTCTGGACGACGATATAGTGATGGTCTTCATCAAGCAATTGAAGCAAAAGAAGGCGTAACAATTCAGCAAGAATCTCGTACACTCGCGTCAGTTACTTTCCAAAATTATTTCCGATTGTACAAAAAACTTTCTGGAATGACTGGTACAGCAAAAACTGAAGAGGAAGAATTTTACAAAATTTATTCTCTTGAGGTGATTACTGTTCCAACAAATCGCCCAATCGCTCGTATTGATCGCGGAGATTTGTTGTTCCGATCAGAAAAAGGAAAATTTGATTATATCGTTCGTCTTATTGAGGCACTCCATGAAAAAGGCCAGCCAGTACTTGTGGGAACGGTTTCTGTGGCAAAAAGTGAATATCTTTCTTCTCTTTTGAGTGCGAAAAATATCCCACACGAAGTATTGAACGCAAAACAGGATGCTCGTGAGGCGGATATCGTGTCAAACGCTGGTAAATATGGTGCAGTAACTATTGCAACCAATATGGCTGGACGCGGAACTGATATCAAAATCGATGACCGAGTAAGAAATCTTGATGGAGAGGTTATTCTTGAAGGTGCTGCTGGAATTCAGAAGTACAAACTCGGTGGACTTTTTGTTATTGGTACAGAAAAACACGAAACTCGTCGTATTGACAATCAGCTTCGCGGGCGCTCTGGTCGTCAGGGTGATCCTGGACTTTCTCAGTTTATGATTTCTCCAGATGATGATATTATGCGAATTTTTGGAAGCAACAATATGTTCCGAATGATTGCTAATCTTTCTGGTAGTCATCCTGAAAATGATCCACTCATTGAATCGAAACAATTGATGCGTGGAATCGAGCGCGTTCAGCGTCAGGTTGAAGGACGAAATTTCGACATTCGTAAACATATTCTTGAATACGATGATGTTCTCAATCAGCATCGTCTCGCGATTTATGCTCGTCGTAATCGCATTTTGGAAGGAAAAGACATTCATGCTGATGTTGTGGAAATGCTCGAAAATCAGATTGAGCGAGTAATTTCTCTGGCGTATGACGGACATTCTGATATTGAATCTGACGTAGCACAAAACATTGTTGATGCTATCAATGATTTTACTGGTGCAGAAATTGCGAAAGTGAGTGATTATTTGGATGCTGAAAATCTCGAAGATTTGAAACGAAAAACAAAAAATCTTCTTGGTGGGCAAATCGAAATGCTTCGCGATACAGGTTCTGAAGAAATTTTTGCAGATTTTGAACGACGCTTGACACTCGCAGCCATTGATGAACTTTGGATGCAACACATGGACGCAATGGCTCACCTTCGTGAAGAAGTTGCTTTTGAAGGATATGCACAAAAAAATCCTCTCGTGGTTTACAAAGAGCGTGCGTATGATTCGTTCGTAAATATGATGAGTGATATTGAATATCGTGTTATTAAGGGACTTCTTACAGCAAAACCACAAGAATCCATCGATGCAGTAGAACTCGAATCTGCACTTCGTGAAGATTATATTGAAACTGGTTCTGAAGCCGTAGGAGTTGCACATGTGCCAGTAAATTCAGAAAATGGCGAAATTTCCATTACACCAGTAGACACGCCAGAAATCAATGTCATCCGTCTTTCTGACGACAAAAAATAATTATGTCAAAATATGTCAAATCCTACACCTGAACAATATACGAACCCAGAAGTTCATGAGGCAACTTCAACCCTTATGACTGTCATCAAATTTTTGCGCGATATTGTTGTTATTTTTCTGATTGCATTCGCAATTCGTTCATTTTTGGTAACCCCTTTTCAAATTCAGGGGGTTTCTATGGATGATAGTTTTTCTGATCACGAATATATTATGGTCAATACCTTCGGATATTTGAATTTTGACACGCATTTTAATGAATTTTTGCATTCAAATCCAGACCCAGTCAGCGGGACGATTGCTCAGCTTTTAAAAAAAATTCCTATCCATGTAGGCGATCCAAAACGCGGCGATGTTATCGTTCTGAAGCCACACATTGATAAATCTCGCGAATATTACATCAAACGCGTCATTGGTCTTCCTGGTGAGACGGTTCGGATTTTTGACGGAAAAGTTTTTATAAAAAAAGTGGATGCGGAGGATTTTGTGGAAATCAATGAGTCGTATCTTTCGCTTGTGAATTCAGGGCAAACGCTTGTAAATGATCAGCGAACTGAAAAAATTTTTGAAATTCCAGAAAACTCGTATTGGGTAATGGGCGATAATCGCCTCAATTCTTCTGATTCTCGCAATTGTTTTAAAAATTGTAATTTGCCGAATAGTACTCACTTTTTAGCACGCGAAGATATTCTTGGAAAAGTGGCAATGAGTTTTGGATATTTCAATATTTTTGACAAAAAAGAAGGATTTCCTCATTTTGGTTCATTCAAGTGGGAAGTAAAACCACGACTTTTCGATACGCCGAGTACAGCACAATATCCAGAACTTGACAGCACAACTCATGAATAATTCTGATTATCAACAACCTGAAAGCCTTACTTTAAAACCTTCATTTTTTGAAGGTTTTTGGAGTTTTTGCAAGGAAATTATTTGATACATTATCGTGATTACAATTATATTTACTTTTTTTGTAATCCCCTTTCGTATCAATGGATCATCGATGGAAGATCATTACCACAACAACGAATATATTTTGGTGGATAAATTTTCATATCTCAACCTTCCAACGCATTTTCATGAATGGAATAACGAAAATGCGAATTTTTTTCAACGCACTATTGCTCAATTTTTTGAAAAAATCCCACTCAATATCGGCAATCCTCAGCGTGGTGATGTAGTGGTGATTCGTCCACACGTAAGCGAAATTCAAGAATATTATCTCAAGCGCGTTATTGGCCTTCCTGGCGAGACGGTTCGGATTTTTGATGGAAAAGTTTTTATAAAAAAAGTGGATGCGGAGGATTTTGTGGAAATCAATGAACCATATCTTTCCGAAAAAAATAAAGATAAAACGTATTTTTCTCCAGCACTCGTGCTTGATGTTTTTCAAACCGATTTTATTATTCCAGAAAATTCGTATTGGGTAATGGGCGACAATCGACTCAATTCTTCTGATTCTCGCAATTGTTTTGACAATTGTCAAGCGGAAAATGCTTCAAATTTTATCGAACGAAAAAATATTGTTGGGCGACTTTTGATAGATTTTGGAAATTTTGATTTGAAAGAATGGAAATGGGAACACTTGCCGCGATTTTTTGACACGCCAGCGCGTGCGAATTATTCTGAACTCGAATAATATGTTTTATCTCATTAACAAGCCAATCTGAATGACGAGTTTTGATGTTATTCGGAAAATGCGAAAAATTCTCGGAGTCAAAAAAATGTGACATATTGGTACTTTGGACCCCAAGGCAGACGGCTTGATGCTGATTGCAACGGAACAAAGTACCAAGCTTCTCTCTTTCATCAATTCCAACAAAAAAACGTATTTTTTTACGGTTCGACTTGATGGGAAAAGTGAAAGTCTTGATTTGGAACAAGAAATTCAGCCAATTGATACTTCTCGTCGCAAAATTCCTGATAAAAACTTTCTCATTCAAAAAATTTCTGAAACAACAGAACAGATTCCGCCAAAATTTTCTGCGATTCATATCGATGGCAAGCGCGCCTATGATCTTGCCAGAAAATGACGTGATTTTGAGATTCCAAAGCGAAAAATCAGTGTTTCTGATGTAGAAATGCTCTATATTTCTGAAGAGGAAATTTCGCTTCGGATCACGATTTCTTCTGGTGGCTATATTCGTTCGTTTGCGCCAATGATTGGCGAGCTTTGTGGGATTGATGGCGGGTATATTTCAGTTTTGCGGCGCGAAAAATTATTTTTTTGAGAACATTTTGTCACGCTGGATGATGGCGAAAATCTCGAAAATCTCACGCGAGAAAAATATATTTCTGAAGAAAAAATCTTCCCAGATTTTCCATTTTTTGTACTTGACGATGAAAAAATATTATGATTGATAAAAAATGGAATTTCACCAAATATTTCTGAACTCATTGAAAAAATCCCTGATTTTTCAAAAAATATTAAAAATCATTCAAGATTTTTTCTCATTTTTCCTGAAAAATACGCTTCTCTTCTCGAATGGAATGGAGAAAATTGCAAAATCCTCAAAAATGATGCCATGTCATTTCTATAATTCGGAATCTTCACACAAAAAACACATTTAAAACTTGATTTTTCAAGTTTTTTTTGTATTATTCGGAAAATTTGATTTATGAAACTTTTTTGGAAAATTCTCATCAGCGCTCTGCTTTTTATCTCCTTTTCACAAGGGGCTTTTGCGACGAACGATGACGCGAATACTATGATTGAAAAAACCAAAAACGAAATCCAAAAAACGGTAAACACATATATTCTAGAAGTGTACAAAAAACAGGGCGCGAAAATCTTGCAAGAACTCGATGTAAATCTTGAAAAAATGAATTCATCACGAGATGCAAAAATTGAAACCTATGGAAGCATTCAGGCGACTCTCAAGCTCAAAAAAGAATCAGTTGAAAAGGATACTGAAATCGGGAAAAATTCCAAAAAAATTCTCATTCAATATCTTGATTTTATGATTGGAGAGCTTGAAAACCGAAAAAAGAATTTATAAAATTCCCTTTACTTTTTGGGAATTTTTTTTATGCTGAGAGAAATAAAAAAACCTTATGTCAAACGAAATTTCTCTTTGGATTAAAAAATTGGCCGTAACCGCGATTATGGTGGCAATTGGTTATGGTATTTATCTGACAAGCAACACGATTATCATGCTTGGAGTGGCTGGATTTCTCACGATTCTCATCACACCACTCGTAGAAAAATGGCGAAAATTCCACATTCCTGAATGGATTATAATTGTAGTCGTATATATCACAATTATTTTGCTAGCGACGATTGTAGCGGTAAGCATTGTGCCGATTGTGATTGATTATTTTGCGAGTATTATTCGGCAAGTTACACACTGGGCAAATACGGCGCAAGACACATATTTGCATTACGGAATTCAGGGTTTTAATCTTCCTGATTGGCTTGAAAACGCAATTTTATATGTGGTAAGCCCTGAAAATATCAATAACACACTTGATCTAATCAAGCAAAATGCTGGAAGTATTCAGACATTTTTGACGAGTCAAATTTCTTCGATTACCAGCGGTGGAATTTCCATTGTAAGCACGATTGGAAATATGTTTACTGATGTGCTTTTTATCGGAATTGCGACTTTTTTTATGGTGCTTGAACGAAAATCGATTGGACAAATTTTCTTGGATGTAACGCCTGATGATAAGGAAGATCACATTCGCTACCTTTTTTCTCGCGTGCAAGAAGTTTGTATTTCATGGATTAAGGCATCAATTATTCTGAGTTTTTCAATTTTTCTTTTCACGTATATTGGACTCTATATCGCGGAGATTATTTTCCACTTTTCGACGGAACGAGTTTTTACGCTCGCGCTTATTAGTGGAATTATGGAATTTGTGCCATACATTGGGCCGATTCTATCAGTGATTCCTGCGCTTATTATTGCACTTGGCATCAGTTGGGAGGCTTCGCTCGTGATTTTGATTTTGTATGTGATTATTCAGCAAGCCGAAAATAATATTCTCGTGCCGTATATCATGAGTAAAAATCTCGATATTTCGCCACTATTTGTGTTTGTAATTATGCTCTTTGGAGCGACGCTTGGTGGAATTATTGGAATTATTGTCGCGGTGCCAATTGCAGGCGTTCTCAAGGTTTTGTACACTGACTGGATTGATCAAAAAAAGCAACGCGGACGATATGCACTACATAACGAAAATAATATTTCTGAAACCCTCGCTCCAAATCCATTGGAAGCTGGAAAGAATTTATTTAAAAATACAAAAAAATATCTCGCCAAAGCGAAAAATTTTATCACCCCAAAAAAATAATCTCAAAACGGGATTTTTTATTGTCACCAAGATTGTTTGAGTGCATCAGCATTTACACCACCAATACGTTCACCGAGCAAATCGCGATGATTCGAACGAATATCGTCCAAAATGGCGATAATTTCATTAGGATTTTCAACATGCACCAGGCGCGAGCGGTATTCTTTCACATTCGGAAAACCATGCAAATATTGAACCAAATGTTTGCGAGCTTCCATCATCCCCTTTCTCTGTTTCCAATTCCAAAGCAGGTTTCCGTGCTCAGCCATTGTATCCAGAATTTCCTGAAGCGTCGGCACATATCCACCAGGCAAAAAACTCCAAGGATTCCCAAACGAAGCACGACCAATCATAAAACCATCAAGATTTTTTTTATCAGAAATTTTCCCATCACGATTTTCTGGATGAATAATTTTTCGCATTCCATCGTCAAAATCAAGAATATCGCCATTACAAATCACAGGAATTCCAACCGCTTGCTTGAGTTCATAAATCCCGGTAAAATCAGCCTGTCCAGAAAAAGCCTGCTTGTACGTGCGGCCATGGACAGTAATAAGATTGGCACCTGCATTTTCGAGACCTTTCACAAAATCAATGAGCAAATCGTGATTTTCCCAACCAAGTCGTGTTTTCACAGAAATCGGAATTTTCACGGCTTTCGACATTTTTTCTACAATTTCAAATGCCGTATCACGATTGATCATGAGCGACGAGCCATGACCACTTTTGACAACTTTTTTGGCAGGGCAACCCATATTGATATCAATCCCCGTGATTCCATAACTTTCGATAATTCGCGCCGCCTCAGCAAATTTTTCTGGATCTTTTCCAAAAATCTGAATAATAAGCGGATATTCAGAAGGATTGTGTTTAAGTGCTTTTTCTTGCAAATCTTTGGAATGACAAAGCCCATCCGCCGAATAAAACTCCGAAAAAACCACCGTTTCTGGTGCAATTTTTTTCACAATTTGGCGATACGGACTATCAGTATAGCCATCCATAGGCGCCAAAGTCGAAATTGGCCCCTTTTGAGCAAGATTTTTCCAAAAATTTTTATCCATAAATATATTTATAAGTTTTTTAAGATGATAGTCAAGTGGAAGTTTTCGCTTTTTTAAAAAAATTATGCTACACTACTTGTGTTACTCTTTTTACACTATTTTATGCGCGAACTTTCTAAAGTTATAAAAGAAAAAAAGGTTACCAAAACCAAAATTTTCAAACACTATAATTTTCCAAAAAATAGTCGAGCTGTGATTTTGAATCTTATTTCAGACGAAAATCTGAAAAATTTTGTGACAAATGCTTGCGAAGAAATCGGAGTAGCCGTGATTGATTCGCTTGAAACTTTTGACAAAGACCTCATTATTGGTGCAGATGCTATTGTAAGCGAAAAAATCGAGAAAGATTCTGAATTTGATGAAATTTTGCAAGCAGCTGTGACGCCTATTTTTCCGATCGAAAGTGAGTATGATTTGGAAGAATTTAATCCAATGAAATTTGAGGGAAATGCCTTTCTGTTCAAGGAAAATAAGCCATTTCAGATTTTTGAAAAAATTTGTCGAATGCTCGAAAATCTCAATTATGCCGGCGACAGGCGTATGTTGATCAAAAATTTACTCGAATTTTCTGTAAACCAAAAATAACCAAAATCCTCGAACGAGGATTTTTTTATAGCTCAGGAGTTGGCTTTCCAACGTGATCTGTAAAGAGAATTCCGTTGAGATGGTCGATTTCATGCTGAACAATTCGTGCTGCCAGTTGATCAAGATGAAGTGCAAATTTTCGTCCTTCAATATTGTAAAATTCAATATCAACTTCAGTCCATCGAACCACATCGCCAGACTCACCCGGAAGCGACAAACAACCTTCCTGATCGGAGCAAGTCATCTCAGAATGTGCAACAATAACTGGGTTAATCATCGCAATCGTTCGATAATTTTCATCATCATAATCCTTCATCAACGATACAACGATAATTCGCTTGTTCACACCCACTTGTGGCGCTGCAAGTCCCACTCCCCCATTTTTCGGATTGCGAATGTGCTTGAGCATATTATCAGCCAATGATTTGTATTTGTGTAACTCATTCAAAGCAACTGGCGTCGATACTTCTCGCAAAATCTCATTCGTATCCCCTTTTTCAATTGTAAATTTTTTAGACATAAATTTTTAAATAAAAAATCATTTGAATATTATCTACTTTTGATTAAAATTCAAGTGAATAATTTGTTTTTATGCTTTCTTTTCTTCGAAAAATCATTCCGCTCGACGGCGCGCTTCGTGTGAGCTATCATTATATGCGCGGACTTTTGGCGTATTGGATGTCCGGAAATCCTGCCAAAGATATGATTGTAATCGGTGTTACTGGGACAAAAGGAAAAACAACGACAACCAATATTATTGCACAGGGACTTTCAGCTTCGGGTAACAAAGTAGCGATGTTTTCGACGGTTAATATGTCAATTAATGGAAAAACAGTTGAAAACAATATGAAAATGACGACACCATCCCCTTTTGTTTTGTGGCAATTTATCGGGGAAGCAAAAAAACAAGGTTGTAAATATTTGGTACTCGAAACTTCCAGTCATGCGATTTTTTATCATCGTGTACATGGACTTCATTATGATGTAGCGGTTTTGACGAATATTGCACAGGATCATCTCGATTTGCACAAAACTATGCAAAATTATGTACAAACCAAACTTCAAATGTTTAAAAATTTGTACAAATATGGGATTCATAAAGGCGTAAAAAAAGTAAGTGTAGTAAATATCGACCACGAATACGCAAGTGAATTTTTGTCAAAAGAAATCGTAACCGACAATTTGTACACAACTGGCTTTTCGAATGCAGCACAGGTTCGTGCGGAAAATATTGTCCACAACAATGATTCGACCGAATTTGATATTCGCATTCCATCGAATAATTTTCACCTTACGACACGACTTTTTGGTGATTTTAATATTTCCAATATTCTCTGTGCCGTAGCGGTTTTAATGTCTCAAAAAGTTGATATCGCTGATATTCAGCGAATTATTGCGGATTTTCACACAGTTCCTGGCCGACTTGAGGAAATCCCCAATCAGAAAAATGCCAAAATTTTCGTTGATTATGCACACACCGAGGATTCCCTAAAAAATGTGATTGAAACTGTGAGAAAAATTGGCGGTGTAAAGCGTACCATTTTAGTTTTTGGAGCAACCGGCGACCGTGATCAGTCCAAGCGTCCAAAAATGGGAATGATTGCCGATCAGCTGGCTGATGTAGTACTTCTCACTGATGACGACACATATACAGAAGATTCTCTTTCTATCATTCGACAAGTTACGGAAGGCATCAAGCGCAAGGAATGAGAAAATTTCTGGATTATCCCGTCTCGCAATGATGCGATTCGTACGGCACTCATTATGCTTCGTCCATGAGACGCGCTCATTGTTGCCGGAAAAGGCGCTGAAACCGTGCAGGTTACGCAGGCTGGCCCCATTCCTTGGAATGATCGTAAAATGATTGAACAAATTCTTGCAGAAATCGAAACACAAATTCTCGTCTAAAAAATCCCCCAATGGGGATTTTATTTTTTATCAATTGTTTTATATTTTTGATAGCCAAGCACGATTGCAATAATGGCAAAAAGCGAAAATGAAACGACACTTGATTCGTATGTATGCAAGAACAAGTTCATGGCAGCAACACCAGCGAATGTCCCAGCCAAAATCGAATGAGCAAAAAATAACTGAAAAAAGATAAACACAGAAATGACAAGGAACAGAATACCACCGAGCGCACCTCATTCGATAAATTGCTGAATGTACCAACTTTCTGGAATGTAGTATCGATCTTGTTCCTCAACACTCTCACGACCATGAGACTCTAATTTGAGAACATGACGATATGCTGGACCAGCACTTCCCATTCCATGACCGAGTGGTTTTTCCAAAAATCGATTGACACCAACGAGCATTCTTTCAGCATGCCCCTTGGTTGAGCCTTCGCGCCCAATCAATGACTCGCTTGACCCAGAATATTTGACCATCAACACCCAGCCAAATCCTATTCCAATCAGAATAAGTGCCAAAAGTTGTTTTATGTAATTTCGGAACAAAAATCCAAGACCACCCAAAAGTGCCACCACAGCACCACCAATCATCCCCAAAACTGCACTACGAGAATATGTATAAAATACCATTACAATTGCAACGAAAACGACTAATCCAATTGCAAAATACCAATCTTTTTTCTGATGGAAAAAATATATCAGAAGTCCCATGAAGATGATTAGGAAGGCTCCCATTGTATTTGGACCATCGAGAAGCCCCTGAAAACGCCGAACACTCGCACCATCAATTCCATGAAAAATTGGAGGCGCGCCACCAAAATCCCACGCGGAAACATATTGTGAATATCCAAGATACAAAAGCAATTCTTCGGAAAGCGGAAATTTGAGGAGTCCACTCACAAAAAGCATTATTCCTGATGAAATCAAGAAAATTTTAATATAATGCATCATTGGAGATTTCAAAAAATCTGATCCGTGATAAAAAATCCAAAAAACAATGAGAAAAATAAAATCATATCGCCCACCAAAAATCAATCCGCGCACGCCTGTAGTAAAAATCGTTACCACAATCATTATGAGAATATACGCCAAAATTGCACTATCAAGCCATCCCCACTGAATTGGGAATTTTTTGGTTGTTTTCCATTTATTGAACATCAAAACAAGCCAAAAAATCCCAGTAACAAGCAATAAAATTTCTTTCAAAAAATTTCCTCCTGGCACACCAATTTTGTACACCAAAAACACTGAAAGTACCGTTGACCAAGGAAGAAAAATCAGGAGCGCTTGTGTACATTTGTCGAACCATTTTTGCGCCCAGAAATCGTTTTGTAAAAGCTTTTTAGACATAAAAATAAAAAAATACTTGCCAATAGTACATATTTTTGTAAAATATGCAAATTATAAATTATAAAATCATAATGTTATCAGACGAACAAAAGAAAGCCCTTAAAGGCGTTATCAAAAAACCTCATGTAAATTCGACTTGTATTGGTTGTAGTGCGTGCGTCGCCATTTCTGGCGATGTTTTTGAGCTGGATGATGATGGTCTTTCGAT
The DNA here is from genome assembly GCA_938036655.1 of uncultured Candidatus Altimarinota bacterium. Lineage (GTDB taxonomy): Bacteria > Patescibacteriota > Gracilibacteria > BD1-5 > UBA2023 > GN02-873. The sequence goes on along the minus strand of CALHQS010000051.1, from coordinate 3,187 downwards.
CGTTAAGCCTCGTTGTGATTATTCAGGACTTGAAGTAGATGATGCAATTGCTGCGTGTCCAGTAAACTCTATTAGTTGGCAAGAAGCAGATGAGGACGGAAATTATCTCAATGGCGTGGTAGAGCACGAAGATGTTCCATAAAATAAAAACCATCATTATGATGGTTTTTATAATACCACTTTTCGTCCTGCTTGCAGTGCCTCAGAAAGATTTTGTGGACGAACTTCTCGGTGACGAGAAATGGAGAGCACAATTCCGGCCGCCATACAGAGCGATAAAATCGAACTTCCTCAGTAGCTTACGAATGGCAAAGTCACACCCGTGAGCGGAATTACATTGAGATTCACACCAATATTGATGAATGCCTGCACAACAAACCAGGTGGTAATTCCGAATGCGACATATTTTCAAAATAAATCCTTCACAGATCGAGCAATATTGTATCACCGATACGCAATAAATAAATAAAATCATATCAGTATTGTACCGCGCACAAATCCTAATTCTTCAACAATTACCGAAAAAATAAAATCTCCGTACACTTCTGGCAAATATCCAAATTTTTGAATCGATGCACCAAATCCGAGACCCCAAAAACCACCGGAACCAATAGCAATAAAGCCATTTCGCAATTGATCATCATTATTCCCTGAATTTTTTGTCTGAGCAATATCTTTATTACTACGCAAAAAATTGTCTACACGCTTTGAAATATATCACAATTTTGTCTGCTCACCAAAAGCCTTTCCCAACCCATAAACTCCAACCGCACCAACTATCACAACCAAAATCGCGATAGCAACGAATCGGACATTTCCATTTCCCACAAAATACATTGCGAGAACAATCGGCGATAAAATCAAAATCGAACCAAAGTCTGGTTGTAGCATTAATAAAATAACGACTACGCCGGCATGTAAAAAATACGGAATCACACCCATGGAGACATCCTTCATCATAGCCTTTCTTCGTTTCAAGAAAAAAGCAAGCATGATAATGAGGCTCAATTTTGCAAACTCCACTGGCTGAATCGATGGTAATCATGGGAGATCAATCCATCCAGTTGCGCCATGATATTCTGCCCCTACTCACGGAATAAACACGGCCGCCAAAAATATAACCGATCCCCAAAAAAATTGTTTTGCGTATTTTTCAAAAAAATCGTACGGAATTTTAGAAAAAATCGTCATTACTACAATACCCATCACGACATACATGATAGTACGCACCATAAAATATGAGTTATTCGGTTCATCCAAAACCCCTTTAAGTACCTGTTTAAGAGTAATAGTGTATGACGAGTAGACACTCACCGAGCTAATCATTACGAGCCCAAAAAAAAGCATCGCAATAATAATAATCGAGAATACCGCGTCAACTTCTTTTTTTTGCATAGGAAAAATTAAATATCAAGAAAAATGAGTCACACGACTCATTTTGATTTACGAGTTTTTTCGGCGATTCATCGTAATCATAAAGCCAGATATCGCAATCGCAAATACTCCAAATAAGCTAAACATTCCCATTCCAGTCTCTGGGAGGGCTGTTGTCTCAATTTTTTCATTAGTCGCACCAGTAGTTGTCACCTCATCAGTAACAATCACCTGTTTAGTTGTTTCTCCCGTGCTCGTTTGTGGTTCAGCAGTAACAGCAAGCGGATTTGATGGAGCCGTCAAATCAATTTTATCTTCAGAAAATCGTGCTGGCGTTACAAATTCTTTAGTTGCATCAATTCCGGCACTAATGGTAGCACCATTCGCGGAAGTAACGGTATTCACTGTGATTTTGTATGTTGCAGATGTCGCCATCTCAGAAGATAATTCCACGCGAGCCACATTAGGGTTTGAGGTTTCATGATATCCACTCACACTCACCATATCGCGTGTAATCTGGTTTTCAAGAGTGGTACGAAGTGTTGTAATATTAATAGGCTCACTAAAAGTTACATCGATTTCACGAGGAGAAACAGGATTTACTTGAATAATAGCAAGCGTATTACTAGTCGTATTTTCAGTTCCTGTTTGCGCATAAACAAAAGAAAAAGAAGGGATAATCATTGTTACTAAAAGAGCAATTTTTTTCAAAAATGAATTCATAGCAGGATTTTTAAAAAATAACTTGTCACATTGTATGACTTTCAAAAATTTTTTCAATGCATTCACAAAAAAGGACTTTACTTTTTTCGAAAATATTTTTTAATAAATATTTTTATGTTTTACAAAAGTATTATAGAGAAATTTTTTGATATCTTCAATTCCTTCACCAGTTACTGAGGAAATAAGCAAATTTTGTCTAGTGAGCAATTCCTGCCTCTGATCTGTTGATAATAAATCAATTTTATTATAAATAAGGAATCGTTCTTGTGAAGCCCCAATCTGATTAAGAGTTTCGTTGACAATGTCGATTTTTTCCTGAATCCAAGGATCATTAGCGTCAACTACATGCAAAAGAATGTCTGCTTCCAATGAATCCTCAAGGGTCGATCGAAACGCAGCAATCAAATCTGGCGGCAAATCTTGAATAAAACCAATGGTATCATTCAGAAGAATTTCAATTCCATGAGTATATAAAAAATCTTCAGAACTACGATTTTGAGACGAATTATTCAAAAGTCAGTCAAGATATACTTTTCATACTGATGTTCAAAGCGTTGCAAAAAGCTTATCTTGAGCCAAAACTCATTTTTGTGTCAAGAGATTAAAAAAGGTGGATTTTCCGGCGTTCGTGTACCCCACAATCCCGACAGTAGTAAGATTTTTTCTTTTTCTATGGGTACGATGAAGCGAACGAGTACGCTCATATATTTTGAGCTTCTCGCGAATAAATTCTTCTTTTTCTCGCAAGTGGCGCTTCATAATTTCCGTATTCGTCTCCCCTTGTCCTTTGGCATTTTTTGAGCCACCACCTTGTCTTGATAATTCCATCCCCATACCAAAAATTCTCGGTCCCATATGCTTGATAGCGGCAAGCTCAATCTGGAGTTTAGATTCTGGCGAAACCGCGTGAAGCGCAAAAATTTTGAGAATCAAATCTACTCGATCCCATGCCTGCATTTTTGATTTTTTCTTTCGTAAAATTTCATTTATATTCCAAATTTGGGCCGGCTTCATGATATTTCCAATGATCAATAATTCTGCTCACAACTCATCACCAAGGACAATAATTTCATCCAATTTTCCAGAACCA
>CALHQS010000050.1 GCA_938036655.1 uncultured Candidatus Altimarinota bacterium | reverse complement strand
TATATTCTCTTCATCAATATAGATTTTATCCACAAATTTATGAACTAAATCCATCCATTGTTTTTCTGTAAGATTTTCTAGCTTGTCTTTATACTCTTTTTCTACTTCAAGAATTGCTTCAAATCACTCTTCTTTTTTGCTTAAATATTCTAATCTTTCCTTTATTTCTTCATAATTTTTCTCAAGAATTTTACTTTATTTTTCACATCATCAAGGATTTTTTGTAAATCATTTTCTTCTTCAGGATTTTCCAAAATTTGCCTTAAAATCGTTGTTTTCAGCTCTTGCTTATTTTCCAAAATTTTTGCAATTTTTTCCATTTCTCATGCGAAATTATTTTTTCTTTCCGCTTCTTTTTCTCATCAATTTTTCCATCTAAATTCTTCTATAAATTCTTCAATAAATTTTTCTGCATTTGTCAGCATTTGCTTAATAATCGGATTTATAGTATTATGAAGCTTTATTTCGGAAATATTAGAATTTTTGCAAATATGATATGCTTCGGAATTTTTTGGTGCAAGATTGTCTTTTTTCTTACCCCCACAACGATACTGATGAGTCTTTTTATAAATTAAATAATGATTAAAACTTTTTCCACACATTCCACATTTTAAAATTCCTGTATAAAAATGTCTTTCTCATCTTCCGCTTGTTAAAGCCTTTGCTTTAGAGATTTTTTCTTGAGCTTTTTTAAAAATTTTTTCTTCAATAATTACAGGACAAGGAATTTTTATCCACTGAGAAAAATCCTTATCTTTGATCACATTTTTTCCATTTTCCTTTTTTTACTTCGGTTTTATTACAAAATAAATTTCATAAATAGGTTTCATTTTTTAGAATTTGGGAAATATGATTTGAAGAAAATCTTCAAATATGTTTTTTTGTTTTATTTTTCCTTATTGGAGCCTTTATTGAGGTTAAATATTCTGAAATTTCTCACATTGTCTTGTCTTCTATAATATACATTTCAAAAATTTTTTGCACAGTTGCTTCTTCATCATGAATTACAACTTTATTTCATTTTCCATCAAATTCTTTTTTGTATCCATAAGGTGGTGTCGGTCAAAAGGTAAAATTTTGGAATATGCCGTATAGTGATATTTTGGAAGCCGAAAAAGTTTGGAATATAACTAAAAATATTTCACAATCATGAAATATTGTAAAAGAACCTTCAAAACAACAAAATGGAAAAATCGTAAGAAAAACAAATTTTCTTTGAAAAACTGAAAATAAAGAAGCAATTTAAATTGCTTCTTTATTAGTTTTTATTAACTTTTTATCTCTTTTTATAATTATCTCCAAATAGAAATAATCTTGTTTATAGTCAAATTTCTTGTCTCTTGAAAAAATTTGATTGAGTTGTTTATATGGTGGGTGATGAGGGATTCGAACCCCCGACCCCCTGCTTGTAAGGCGTGTGTTCTCTCCTTTTATCACCAACCAAATTTCTTTGTATGTTTGAGATGAATATATTCATCTCTTTATTTTTGTCAAAATATTTTTCACAAAATGATATTGACTTTTTATTTTTTATTTGACAAAATAATATTTTTCCATATAAAATCCTTACTTGCATAAATTGGTTTCTATTTTATAATATATTTTATATGTACTATGGAAATTAAACAACTTTTTGATACTTATCGTAAAAATCTTGTACTTGCAGGACTTGAGCCAACTTCAATAAAATACTACATTGAACACGCTGACAGATTTTTTCGATATACTAACTTACAATTTTCAGATTTTGAAAATTTAGCAACTTTTCGCGAAAAATATTTTTTACTCGCCAAAAGGGGTATCAAAAATTCTTCCCTCGGGAAATATTTAAAATGTATTTGGAAATTCGGTGATTTTCTCGAAGAATATCAAATTATTTCCAAAAATGAAACCAGAAAACAAAAATTACCACGATGTGGAGAATCTCCCGTCGAAACACTCACAAAAACAGATATTACTCGCGTCCTCAATGCGATCGAAGAATATTGGACCACGCACTGAAATTCATTCTGGAAAAATAATGATTTTCTCGAGGAGAGAAACCTCCTGCTTGTTAAAATTCTCTGCTGTACTGGTATTCGCCGCAGCGAAGCTATCAATCTTACCCTGCAAGATGTTACTTCCACCAGTATTCGTATTTCCCACGCTAAGATGAAAACCTACCGAATGGTATTTATTCCATCATGGCTTGGTTCAGAAATTTGGCGTTATATAGAAAATTTTCAGCCGAAAAAATTTTTATTCGAAAATTTCTATACGAACGAAAAATTGCAACCACGCAGCGTTAATCGTATTATTAAAAAAATTCAGGACCAAGTCGGAATTGACCTCTATACTCATAAATTCCGTCACACATACGCCACAAATTGTATAAAAAATGAATCGATTTACACACACTCCAAAAACAACTCTGACACAAAAATATTCGTACCACCAGCCGATATCTCAATATCGCAGATCCAGAGCGAGAAAAAATTATACAAAAAATTTCCAAAGCTGATTTTTTATAAAAAACTTGCAAAAATTTTTATTTAGAATATATATTACCTAT
>CALHQS010000049.1 GCA_938036655.1 uncultured Candidatus Altimarinota bacterium | reverse complement strand
AAAATTATCCAATAGAAGACCAATTTTATTTGATTGATAGGCCTCTGATAGATAAAAAATATACATATGATTACCAATGAAAATCTTTAGTTCTATTATCAACAAACTATAAGATATTATTTATTGATTTATGAGAAAATGCTAATAGTTTGTTTGATGATTATGTTGATGATTTTTGGGAGGACATTTGATCTATTGTAAGTGAATATAATTTTATAAAAACTGTATGAAGAACTAGAACTTTGGAACAGTCTGATTTTATTATTAAAATAAAAAAAGATGAACTTGGAAAGTTATTTGAATCATATAATGTAGAAGACCCAAAGATATTGAGAAAGTTAAGAATTATGGTGTCTTTACTTATTGGTAGTATTAATGATGCTGAAAGGATAGGTAGTGAAGTACCAATGACTCCCTTAGCAAAAATTAAGCAAAATATTAAATTATTTGATTCTGAACAAATACGATTTATTTATAATACTGGAAATAATAAAGTAGTAAAAATACAATGATTAGCTGGAACATGAAAAACAGAATTGCTATTGCATAAATTGAGAGAAATATATATTAAGGAAGAAAAAAATAAAATTTTTTTCACTTGTCATAATAAAACATTAGCTAGTGAATTACGAAAAAGAATTCCTACTTTTTTTGATTTTATGCAAGTAAAAAAACAAATTGATTGGCATAATAGACTTTGGGTAAGCCATGCTTGGTGATCTTCTCGAGATATTAATTCCGGTTTGTATTCTTATCTTTGCAATTTTTATAATATTCCATTTTTAAGGTATTATAATAATATGACCTATGAAGATATATTTAAACAACTACTGCAAGCACTTAATTCTAAGAAGGATAATGAGTGAAATGCATTTGAATATGCATTTGATTATATTTTAATTGATGAAAGCCAGGATTTCCCTGATGTTTTTTTCAGGGTTTGTGAAATTGTAACAAAAAACAAAATTTATATTGCTTGAGATATTTTTCAAAGTATTTTTGATATTTGAATTGATAATAATGCTACTGAGGTTGATTTTGTATTAAATAAGTGTTATAGAACTGATCCTAAAACATTAATGTTTGCACATGCTATTTGAATGTGATTATTTGAAGAACAAAAAATTAATTTTTTAGAAGATGATGAATGGGAAAGATGTGGTTATATTATAGATAAGAAGACAAATGATACAGATTTGATTTTGAAAAGAGAGCCAATGAGAAGATTTGATAATATTGATAATTTAAGACCAATTAATATAGAATATTCCTTAGAAACTGAGGAAAAGGTTTTGTCTATTATAGAAAAACTGAAAAAAACATACTCAGATCTAAGGCCAGAAGATATTTCAATTATATTTTTGGATAATAATTATAAAGATATATCTAAAAATATAGCATCATTAAAATATTTAATAGAAGAAAAATTTTGATATACTGTAAATAATGCTATCGAAACCAAGAGAACAGAAGAGAACACAATTTTTATAACCAATGCCAATAATGTGAAGTGATTAGAATTTCCTTTTGTAATTTGTATTACTAATTCAATTAATTCAGATAAACAAGCAAGAAATAGGTTATATACTATGCTTACAAGATCATTTTTAGAGTCATACCTTATTATTAACCAGAAAAATAATTTATCTATAGAAAATGAGAAATGACTAAACGATTATATAATAAATGGATTTATTAAAACCACAAGATTAAAACCTGAACAAATTCAAAAAATTAGAACTAGAATTAAGGCTAAAGATAACTTAAATTTAGAAGATTGTCTTGAGTGGGCATTCAAGGAACTAAAAATACCTAAAGATAAACAAGAAAAGATTACTAAATCAGCAACAGGCATGTTTTTCGATAAACCTTTTGATAAAGATACAATAAGAGAGTTTGTTCATAATTTGGAGAAATATGCTTAAAATTGATAAAATTAAAGAAAAAGACTTCTTCTTGAATAGGATAAAGGGGAAGCTCGATATTATTATCTTGTTGCTTAATATTTTGGATTATATTTTACTTTTTGGTTTACATTGTAAAAATCCTATTTGAACTATTGAAATTATTAGAAAAAATAAAATGCAAAGGATATTTTTATTTTCAGATAAAAAATATTATTCTATAAATTTCCCTTTTTTAATCAGTGATAAGAAAATATTTTTTGGGTCTGAAGAAATTGATACCCATCAAATCAGTATTTTGAGAGGTATTTTATTAGAACTTAAAGACTATAGAAATATTCAACTTGAAGATCTTCTTGATATTTTTTATCATAATGAGTGGTCAGATTATAAATATAGCTGAGATGATAATAACAGACTATTTAATATTTTTTATAATTTATTAATAATGGATGATTGATATATTAGATATGATTATGATGAAGTATCTGAAAATTGAAATAAACATCCGCTTTGTCACTATGATATTTTTTATTCTAACCACAATTGAATAAAAATTTGATTGAATAAAGAAATAAGTAAGTATATTTTTATTGATATGATGGATCCAACCACAGATTGTCATTTTTTGCAATAGTAAGAATGCTGATTATTAAATAATGTGTAGTTCATGGTTTGACATATGGCACTTTATAAGATAATATTGAGTTATCCAAAAAACTAGCCTTCCAGCTAGTTTTTTAATATATCCGTGATTTCCGCTAAAACCCTTTCTGCATGCCCTTTCGCACGCACATTTCGCCATTCCTGCACGATCTCACCCGTCATCGAATCGAGTAAAAATGTCGAACGAATCGTGCCAATATAGGTCTTTCCATAATTTTTCTTTTCACCAATTGCACCAAATTTTTCGTGCAAAACGCCATCTGGGTCAGAAATTAGCGTGATTCCCAGGTTGTGCTTGGTACAAAAATTTTCGTGCGACACTTCGCTATCTCTAGAAACGCCAAAAATTTCCACACTGAGCGCTTCAAAATCCGCTTTAAGTCGTGTAAAATCTTGCGCTTCGAGCGTACATCCGGGCGTGTTATCCTTCGGATAAAAATACAAAATCGTATATTGGTGCGTTTGAGAAAGAGGAATTTTTTCCATAAAATTTATAAAAAAATATAAGAAATTTCGTCGCCATGCTTTGCTGTAAAATCAAAAAATTCTTCATCGAGCATTTTTTGAAAATCAATTTCGTTCAGATCATTATGCAAGATAATATCGTTCTTCGCGTGGCAAATATGAGAAATTCTATCTGAAAAATGTTCCGCGATTTTGGCGGATTTGGCTTCGTGTTCAGATTTAATAGAGGCTTGCAATTCGGGATTTTGCAAAATACGAGAGAGGCTCATTAGTGGAAATTATGTTGATTTTTGTATGCTTTCCAAGTATTTTCGATGAGAGTTGCGACCGTCATCGGACCAACTCCGCCCGGAGAAGGGGAAATCGCTCGAACGAAATTTTCGAGATTATCAAAGTCTGCATCGCCGCAGAATTTTCCATTTTCGTCCATATTCGAGCCAACATCGATAATAATGGCATTTTTGCTCACCATCTCACGCGTCAAAAATTTTGGCTTACCGACCGCTGCAATCACAACATCAGCCATTTTGGTGATTTCGCTCAGATTTTTCGTGTGACTATTACAACTCATTACCGTCGCGCCCGCATTGATCATCATGAGCGCCATTGGCTTCCCAACAATATTTGATCGCCCGAGAATCGCAACTTTTTTGCCTTTGATATCGATATTATACGCATCCAGAAGCGTCATAATTCCTTGTGGTGTACAACTCGGAAGTCATTTTTTCCCAAGAAAAACATTCCCAATTTGCGTCGTCGTGAATCCATCTACGTCCTTGTGTGCAGGGATTTTTTCAATAATTTTCTCCTCGTTAATGTGCTTTGGAAGTGGCATCTGGACGATCAATCCATTGATTTCAGGATTTTCCGCAAGTTTCTCGATTTCGTGTAGCAGTTCGGCTTCAGAAATGCTGGCCTCAAAATTTTTCAACAAAAAATTCATCCCAACTTCTTCCACGCGTTTTCGCTTCATTTTAATATATTGTAGGCTCGCAGGATTATCGCCCACAAGAATCACCGCGAGACAGGGTAATGTGAGATTTTTTGTCGCCAAATCCGCCTTCAGAATTTCAGATTTTACTGAATCTAAAAGTTCATTTGCGATTTTTTTTCCGTCCAGAATCATAGTGCGAATTATTTTTGTCATTATAATAATATTTTATTTTTCCGCAAGAAAAAAGCTTTTTGATGCTATTTTTGTGCACAACTCAGCAAAATGTTTTCTGATGTTTCGATGGTTTCCAGCGTGATTCGGAGCGTTCATTCCAGATTTTTCAAAACTTCTGTTTCCTGATTTTTTCGCATTTTTTGGTCCAAAATAGTTTTAGTCTTTTGGCAGGTTTGGGTGCAAATCGGCAGACGCACGTGCTTAGATTTGTGTCGTCCGCGATGCCGTGAATACGCCTGCGTACCGAGAATCGCGAGCGTTCCTGGGAAATTTTCTGGTGTTCCATCTGAAAAATGAATCATGTCAGCAAAAATACTACTGAGTGTGCGAAAATCGTCTCCATCAACGCGATAGGAATTTTGAGCAAAATCCTGCAAAAACTCTACTTGCGAAAAACGATACAAAACCGCGAATTCATCAAAAATCTGCGAATAACCGCGTTCCACAAAATATCGGAGAAAATGCATGATTTCTTGCGTTTGAAAAGCTGATTTATACGCCATTTGTGAGCCACGATAATACGCCACCAGCTTGCGACTCGTATCATGATCTTGCCCCATAATGCTGATATTTTCTTTTTGTAGAAGGTGCTCTTGATATGCATTGATCGCCACGATATTTTCAAAACGCTGATCGTCTGATATCACTTTTTTTGTATGTAAAATTTTTTGATACAATTTTTCATTTTCTGGCGGAACTTCGTGATATGTTGGTGGATTTTTTTCTCCAAAAAATAAAATTTTTCTACTCGAATTCATTTTTGAATTATATATAAAATAATATTTTTGTCAAAATTCAAAAAATGAAAAATATTTGAAAAAAGTAAGAAAATATAAAAATTCTTAAAAAAAGTTTTGCTATTTTGAAAAAAATATATATTATGGCGCACGTTCTTTAAAAATTAAAATTGATTATGAAACATATTTTACCCGAACTTCCGTATGCAATTGACGCTTTGGAACCAAGCATTTCTCAAGAAACTCTTGAATATCATTATGGTAAACACCTTCAAGGATATCTTGATAATCTCAATAAACTCATTGTAGATACAGAATTTGAAGAAGAATCACTTTTGGCGATTATCGAACGAGCGCCACGTGGCGTGATTTATAACAACGCGGCACAGGTTTGGAATCATGTATTTTATTTTGAAAATCTGGCACCAGCAGGTACAGCATCACTTTCTCCAAAAATGCGCGATATTATCGAACGAAAATGGGGAACTGTAGCAGAATTTAAGGAAGAATTTAACAAAAAAGCAATGGCGCAGTTTGGTTCTGGATGGACTTGGCTCGTGATCAACCCAGAAGGAGAACTTGAAATTTTCAGCACCAGTAATGCGGATTGTATCGCAATGGATGCGGCTTACACGCCAATTCTTGTATGTGATGTTTGGGAACATGCCTATTACATTGACACTCGAAATGCTCGCGCACAATATCTTGAAAATTTTTGGAAAGTGGTGAACTGGACAAAAATCGAAGAACGCTACACAGCCGCAGAAACAAAATAAAAACCCGATTGGGTTTTTATTTTTCGTTTTGGATTTCTGCGAGAAGTACCTCATCGATGAGTAGGTCAAGAATATGAAAAAGCTTGGCAAGTTGTTTTGGTTTTTGGATAATTCCTTGGGCATTGCCGATGTGATATTGACGATTGAATGCAGAGCTTGGAAAATTCATCAATTATTTTTTTATTTACAATTGGCCAAAAGACTATACCTTTCATATTGTGAAAATAAAATTTTCCATCAATTTCCTCGAGCCTAATCGCTTTGAGTTCCTCGATTTGTGCCACAATCATCGCGCGATACTGTTCGATTTCGAGTGTGTTGCGTGCTTGTTCGCCAGAATGCAAAATTCGTACAACGTCTTCTTGTGTATTTCGGCTTACATTCGTTATTTGTGAATGCTCTGATGCCTGAATAATATGTTCATTCTGATGATTTTTCAGTGAAATAGTCCGCATAGTAAAAAATTATTTTAATTATATTACAATAATTTATATTTTTATCAAATCATTTTGTTTTTTGAAAAACTAAAAAAAGACCAATTAATGGTCTTTTTTGTGCTTGACTTGGATGGCCGACAGAATTTCTGTTAGAAAAATAGTGACTCCCGTGATAACTACAAAAAGCATAATTTTTCCTTCTGTTGAGAGAAAAATTGCCGAAAGTCCGAATACCGCCGTCAGAAAATACACAACCACACGAACTTGGCTTTTGGAAAGTCCGATTTCCATGAGACGAAAGTGCAAATGACTCGTTTGGTCGCCTTTCATCGGATTTTGTCCGCGTTTGAGGCGAATGAGAATCACATACATGGCATCAATAATATATACACCGAGTACCGCAATTGTCGTTGCGATTTTCCCACCAGCAATGATGGCAAGTGTTGCAATGAAAAATGCAAGCGTAATCGTCCCCGTATCGCCCATGATCACTTCTCGGCTAATGTCTGCGCGCATGAGAAAAAAAGTTGCCGGCACGAGCACCGCGAGAATCGTCAGAATAAATCGACTATTTTCTTGACTTGCTACCGAAATATCTGTGAGAAATAATTTGAATGCGAGAATCCCAAGAATAATGAATGAAATCAGCGCAAAACCGCTCGTCATACCAGGCACGCCATCCGAAAAATTCACCGAATTAAAAATCAGAACATACCAAACTATTGTTATAATCACGGGTAAAATATAAATTTCTTGCCCAAAAATCGTAAATTGCCAAACAGGATCATCGAGCGTTAGAATCCCACCAAAAATATTGGAAATATACGCAATTTTTATACTCGTAATTCCAATAATCGCCCCGACTGCAATCTGCATCAACAAGCGAAAAATCGGTGGAATTTTGACTGGACTTTTTCCAATCGTATCCATATCATCGATAAACGAAATCGCCGTGAGAAATGCCCCAATGATTAGCACAATAGTGAGCCGATGTAGCAATAGTTCGCTAAAATCTCCAAAAATATAAATAATCGGCGAGAGAATCGCAAGCGTGAGGAAAATCAAAACTCCGGCGCTGTATGGCGCTGGCGCGCGTCACTGCTCGCTCTTATAAAGATGAGGGCGGTCGAGTAGTCACCATTTTTTCCAGAGAAAAATAATAAGCCTGAGAAGTCCAAATCCAAGAATAGTCGCTGTGGCAAAAAGTGCTGTAAGAAAATAAAAATTCATAAATTATTTTTGAAATTATTTGGTAGATGGATATTTTTCTTCCATTTCGCGAGTTTTTTCTTCCCAATATTTTTTGAGACTTTCGCGCTGAAATAAAAATAAATATCCAATCACGAGAATTGTAATTACTGTCACGATTTTTCCTATATTATCGACGATTTGCTCATAATTATCAATGAAAAAATATCCAATCAGATTAATAGTCGTCGCCCAGATAATCGAGCCAATCGCGTTGTAGGTCCAAAAATTTTTGGCATGCATCCCGCCTGCGCCCGCAATAAATGGAATAAACGCGCGCAGCGTTCCATGGAATTTCCCAAGCACAATGTACCAAAAACCATTTTTTTCAATTTGGCGTTCCATGATTTTTTGTTCTGTAACGCCAATTCCGACATAATCACCATAATTTGCAATAATTTTGGTGCCGTATTTTTGGCCAAGAAAATATCCAAAATAATTTCCGAGCATCGCGCCTACTGATGCAAAAATAATAGTTTCGACGATGTGCATTTTCCCCCAGAATCCGCCCACGAGAATCATAATATTCATCCCAGGGACGAGCGAACCAATAACTGGAAGGCTTTCTGCAAGAGCAGAAGTGAATGCGATGAGATAATTCCAAGGCCCGAGTGTTGTGATGAGATTGCCCATCCACTCGATAGCAAATTTGATCCAGTCTGGCTTGAAAATCGCGATAAACAGCAGCACCAACGATACTATCACAAAAAGTATCATGATGAGCTTCGAAATGTAAACAAGAATTTTTTTCATAGTTCGTTATATAGTATGGATTTTTAGCGGTTTGACAAGCTAAAATCTGATTTCTGCAAATCGCTCTACTCCGCTATAATCCGCGAAAAATTGTACTTGCCAGCCGTTATATTTTCCCAAGAATTTTTCTGCAATTTCTCGTTGATCGAATCCAAATTCTATCAAAATTACTCCGTGTAATTTTTTTTCAAAAATCTGTTCAAAAAGTTTTTCGTACAACTCAAATCCCGTTTTTTCTCCACCAAAAAGTGCAGTTTTTGGCTCAAAAATCGTATCTTCGCTCATATTTTCCCAATCATCATTTTTGATATATGGCAGATTCGAAAGTAGCAAAATTTTTTCATTTTTTCAAATTTCTGGGATTTTTTCGAGCAAATCTTGATTCCAGAAAATCCCTTCACAATCAGGGAAATATTTTTCACAATTTTTTTCAAAATTTTGTCGTGCCACCTCAAGTGCATTTTTTGAAATATCAATGAAAAAAATTTCTTTCACCAAATCTGCCACCGAAATCCCAATAATTCCGCTCCCAGAGCCAATATCTGCCACACTTTCAAAATTCTCGTTAACAAGAATTTTTCGTGCGCGACGAACGAGCGACTCGGTTTCGAGGCGGGGAATGAGCACAGATTCGTTCACCAAAAATTTTTTCCCAAAAAATTCCACTTCGCCGCGGATATATTCTTCTGGATAGTTTTCTGGAAAAATTTTCATAGTCCGCGCATTATAAAGATTTTTTTGATTTTGTCGAAATTTTCGTGCATTTTTTGCAAAAAATAAAAACCCTTTTGGGTTTATTTACAGCCGCCAGTGATGTCTGGCTGTCATTTCATACAATTTCGTTGCATCGGTGCAATGCGATTTTCGAGAAGATTATTCGTGTTTTGCAAATCAACGTGCAGATCAATGAGGCCTTTTGTTGTCGAATCGTTCGTATCTTGCTCAGCAGAAGTGAGCGCATTGAGCTGGCTGTACATCGTCTCAATATTGACGCTGCGAGTTTTTCGCTTGATTTGTTCGGCTTGTCGCTCGGCAAAAGTATCACTTGAACCAGTCTTCCAAGTAAAACCATTCCAAAAATTAAATAATTTATCGAGTCCAGTTATAGGAATTTGAAGACACTCAGCGCGCGCTTTGGCGATATTTTCTGGATTATTATCGAGCGCGGTTTTAGCCTTGTAACAATCAAAATTTTGCAACATAACTTTTTGAGCATTACTCGAAAGTCCTTGACGCGAAAGTTCGGCCTGCAAAAGTTGTCGCTGGTGTTGTGCATATTCGGAAGGGGAAAGTCCGTTTCCACCACCTCTGAGAAGAGCAATAGCTTTTCGCCAAGTCGAGAGAGCGTCGTCCTTTTTAGCACCAAGATTCATAATGCTCTTGAGGCTCTCCAAAACACTTTTTTCTTTTTCGGTTTTATTTTCACAACTATTTGTCTGACTTGGATGATACGCTTTGGAAACGGCTTCCGCAACTTTGACATTATTTTCACGAATTCCCTCAAAATCCGTCATTGGCGTCCCAAGCGCTGCTTTTTGAAAACCTGTATGTAGCGTTTCGATTTCAATAATAATTTCCTGCAAATGCTTGCTTCGCGTCGAATCGAGCGCACACATATCTGCCAATTGCTTCGCGACTTCCTCCACATTTTTTTCTAGATTGAGGAAAAATTTTTCATCGCGGCGAACACTTTGCTTTGTATCGCTTTTGAATCCAACCTGCGTGCTGTACAAAAAATCCGTTTTAATCTGCTCATGCGCCCAGATTTCTGCGTGAGCGGCATCAAAAATTTTGGAGACATCTGGCTTGCTTTTTCCCTCACAAGTCAGATTTTTGGATTGAGCATCTTTGAGAATTTCAGAAAGTTCATTTTGCAAATTTTTCGCATAATCCGTCATTTCTGTAATCGGTCCGCTCGCGATGGCACACGACTGCGCGAAAGCTTTTTCCATGCTCAAATTTCCGAAAATTATCAGAAAAATGGGAAAAATGAGAATTTTGGAAAGATTTTTTTTCATACAATTTTGAAATTTTTAACGAACTGGAACGTTATCGAGCTTGGTTTCAGTGTCGAGAATTTGATTGATAATATCGAGCATCGCATTGGTAAAAGCCGAAATTTCGTTCACTTGCGTTGAAAATCCCGCATAATGACGATTGCGCATTTGCGCTGGAATTGCGCTCTGACAATCAATGTTTGGATTGAGTTGCGCTTCATCTTGTGCATTCAAAGAAATTGTCGCTTTTTCCAGATTTTCTGTTGTAGAGCCATTTCTTGGCAAAAATCCGCCACCCGTTACTCAGGAATTTTTGAGTTCCTCACTTCCAAGTCCTGCACTCAGAAGGGCACAACGATAGAGTTTTTCAAATTCTGCTTCTTGTTTTTCGGGTGTATTTTCTTCTTCCAATTTTTTGGTAATTTGTGGTGTGTTGTGCACAAAAACGCCACCACCAGCAACTTTATTTTTAAATTTTATATTCAAAAATGGCAACTGAAAACTATTATTTGTCATTTTCTGTGCAGACAAATCCGACCAAGAAATTTTTTCTGTTTTTTTGATATGCTGATCAAGAATGGTTTCAATCGCGTTGTTGCTACCACCGACGAGCAAATTTTTCGATTGAATATTTGTTCCAATGGTGATACAGAAAATCCCATTACAAGGCAATTTGTTGAAAAAATCTGACTTTTCGTTGCTTTGATTTTCATTATTTTGGCCGTTTTGTGCGCCAGAATGACTTTGGGTGCGCGTGATATTTTCTGAATAATCCTGCCCGCTATTTTGTGAATTTTTATTTCCACGAAGAGTTGAATTTAGGTCTCGCAAAAAATCTTCGGTTACAAGATTTTTGACCGCAATGGACTGATATCCGCTTGGCGTACATGTTTCTTGCCATGGAAGAGGGATTTTTGTATCAGTTTGCGCGCTGATACTTCCGCTTGAAGTATTATTATTTTGCGATCCAGTTTGAGTGATATTTTGAGAGTTTCCACTTCCAGAACGAACTTCCGAATCTGCACGCAATTCATTTGGTTTGTGTCATTTCAAAAAATTGTCAATCAGTTTGGAAGCATTATTTTTTGTGCCATCATATTTTGAATGGCTCGTAAAAATAATTTCATTGATTTTTTCAATATCCGCCACAATATCAAAATCTGAATTTTTGGTATTTCCGTCCATAAAAATCCCAATCGCTGATGCTACTTCCAGTGTGTTTTGCTCGTTGGTAGCGCGATTTTTGAGGTTCGCGTATGTATCTGAAAGACAATTTGCGACTTTTGCAAGTTCATCGGCTGAAAGTGATTTTTGTGTTGATTCGTGATAGAGTTCTTGTAATTTTTTAAATTCTCCACGAGAAATTTCTTCCAATAAATCCTGATCAATATTTTTGGCGTCAAGCCACGCTGCCTCACCACGACAGGATTTTCCAAATTCTCGAAAACTTGAAAAATCCTCCAAGTGTCGTTTTGTGAGACTTTGCGCCATCGCATCGCCCGCATCATCAATTCTCGAATAAAAATCCAGGCCTTGCGCCGAGAGAGAATTAGGTATGCTGAAAATAGCAAAAAAAGCAAGCAAAAATGTGGCTGTGGATAGTTTCCAATTCATAGCGATATTTTACTCTATTTTGCTCCAAAAAGCAATTTTTTCTCAAAATTTTTCTTGCGAAAATCCAAAAACTCGTATAATAATTTCACTTTATTTTTAAAATTGATTATGAAAAAAATTGTTCTCGCGATTGCGGCAGGACTTTTGCTCGCATCTTGTGGAAATTCCACAACCCAAAACCCAGCACAGACGGGCGCAACGGTTATCGAAGATAAGGCAACTGTTGGCCGAACGACTGATGGTGCCGTGACTTACGGCGAAGGTGCAGCTCGCATTCAGGTTTTCTCTGATTTTCAGTGTCCAGCGTGCCAGAGTTCTAATCAGACAGTTGCTCCAGTGTTGGACGAATTGGCTGAAGCTGGAAAAATCACAATCGAATATCGTCAGTTCCCATTGACACAAATTCATAAAAATGCCTACGCAGACGCGAATGCGGCGCTTTGTGCGGCTGATCAGAACGCGTATCGTTCATATCATCAGGCACTTTATGCTCTTGAAATTTCGAAGCGAGGAGCGACTGTTTCTGATGCGGATCGTATCGCAGCGGCTAATGGCCTTGGTATGGATATGGAAAAATTTTCTGCTTGTGTAAATAATCAGGAAAATAAAGCAAAAGTAGATGCTGATATGACTCTTGGAAATTCTTTGGGAATCTCTGGAACGCCAACATATTTGCTTGACGGACAAGCGCTTTCGCTCGGTGCTTTTACACCTGCGGATAACAGCACAGCAACTTTCCAGAAAAATCTTCGCGAATTCCTTGAAACATATGCAGCGCGAACTTCTGGTCAGTCAGAACCAGTTGTAACTTCTGATGAAAATGCTTCAACTGGCGATAACGGCGTTGGTGGCGTAGTTTCTACTCCAGCAACTCATTAAAAATTTCCCCATCTCGGGGATTTTTTAAAAACTAAAAAACACAAAACAATAAAAAATTATTGATAAACAATAAAAAATTATTGATAAACAATAAAAATTATTTGACAAAAAATAAAAATAATATAATCGCACTATCCTAGGTTTTTATTTTTCTAAAATTTTTTATGAAAAAATGGTTCATTGTTATGAGCAAAAATTTTCTCTGATTTATCGGGCTGCAAATATTGGCTATTGGACGATTTTTGTGATGATGATTCTGGCTTTGCTCGCGCTCGCTGTATTCGTAGGAATGCATTATTTTCATATTCAACCGACGATTTTTGGCGCGAATACTTTTACGATTTCAAATGATTTGGCATTTGGAGTTTTTCAATTTCGTGTCACGCATCTTGCGATTGTGACGATAATCTTGACAAGTTATGTCGTGATTTATGGAGGTTTATTGCTCTATGTTTTTAAAACTTTGAAAAAATTGGCGCTTTTTGGAAAAGAAGGAGATATTTTTCGGCCTGAAAGTAAAAAAATAATCCAAAATCTGAGTGGACTTTTTATATTTTTAGCGATTTTGGGAACACACCTTGTGGTCGTTCCTATCGTGATTTTTATCATTATTTTGTATGAATCATTTTTTGTTGGATATCATTATAAAAAGAAAAATGAAAAACTCAGCGAAGAAAATAATTTAACGATTTAGTATGAAAAAAATTATCATCAATCTTGATGTTATGCTTGCAAAGCGAAAAATGAAATTGATGGATTTGGTAGAAAAAATTGGGATTACACAAGCGAATCTGTCGATTCTCAAGCAAGGAAAAGCGAAGGCAATCAGATTTTCTACGCTGGAAGCGATTTGTGATGCGCTAGATTGTGAGCCGTGAGATATTTTGTCTGTACAAAATATTGAAAATCCTGAAAATAGTACAAAATAAAAAAATCCCAATCGGGATTTTTTTATTCAATAATCTTAAACAATTCTTCAAGACTCGTTTTTCCTTGCATAGCCTTCAAAATACCATCTTCGCGCATCAACATCAAATCTCATTTTCGAGCGATTTCAATAATTTCTTTTGGGCTAGAACCATTTCGGATACTTGTGCGGATTTCGTCAGTAAAATTCATCACTTCATACACACCGATTCGTCCTTGATAACCAGTCATTCCGCAATGTTCACATCATTTCGCGCGATAGAGTGTATAATTATTCTTGCGATTAGCGAGTCCAGGAATTCCAATATCTCGCATCATATATTTAATAATATCTACTTCGCTTGGGTCAGCTTCATATGCCTCACGACAATGCGGACAAATCCTTCGAATAAGCCTCTGAGCAACGATTACATCGAGCCCCGATGCCAAAATATAATTTGGCACGCCCATATTCATAAGTCGTTCGATGGTTTCCCCAGCAGATTTTGTATGGAGTGTTGAAAGTACGAGATGACCCGTCATTGCCGCCTGCATCGCGATGGTTGCTGAATCCAAATCACGGATTTCACCAATCATAATAATATCTGGATCTTGGCGCATGAGTGCTTTGAGTCCACTCCCATAAGTATAACCCGATTTATCGTCCACCTCACTTTGTACCACACCAGGAAGTTCGTATTCGATTGGGTCCTCGAGGGTGATAATTTTTCGATCAGTGGTATTGAGTGTTGAAAGCATTGAATAAAGCGTTGTTGTTTTACCCGAACCAGTTGGCCCCGTCACGAGAATGGTTCCATTTTTCTTTTTCAGAGATTTTTCAACTTGACGCTTTGCGGTCCACATAAATCCAAGTTCATCAACACTTGGAATCGCCCGGCTTGAATCCAAAATACGACAAACCATATTTTCGCCATACTGAACAGGAAGCGTTGAAACGCGGACATCAATTTTTTCTGCATCATCAGAAATGCGATATTTTCCGTCTTGCGGAATGTGATGAATATTCAGTTTGAGGTCAGACTTGTATTTGAGGCGCTCCAGTAAAAGTTTATATTCAGCTCGAGAAAGTGTGGCCACGGTTTCTAGGGCTCCATCGATTCTGAGACGAACTTTTGTGTCGTGCTCGCTTTGATCGTAGTGAATATCTGACGAGCCAAGTGCAAGTGCGCCTTTTGTAATGATAGTGAGCGCGTTGTCACTGTCTTGTTTTTTGAGAAAATCGTGAATAGTTTTTTCCAATTCCAAAAATCGCTCCTTTTGTCTATGAGCGTCTTTTTTGGTTTGAACCTCGTTGATTTTGGCTTGCAGATCCTCATCATTTTTGATATTTGAGGTGTTTTCAGGCGTTTCAAGAACGGCTGGCAAGTCATATTTTCCAGAATTTTCAGTCATACTCTGATTGTACCACAAAACATTCTTTTTTGCAAAAAATCGTGCAATTTTTTAAAAAATTCGACAAATATTATAAAATTTTTATAATGTCAAAAATTTTTTTTGAAAATATGGCCTTTATCATGCGAAACGAAGATTTTGTGTGTCAAAATTGTTGAAAAAGTGTTGCAAAACATCCGACGGGCTCTGCGCGCAATCATTGCCCGTTTTGTCTTTGTTCTTTGCATTTGGATGCGGAATTTCCTGGTGATCGCGCATCTGATTGTGGTGGAATTATGCGCCCGATTGGTACGGATTATCGGAAAAATAAGGGCGATATGCTTGTGCATCAATGCGAAAAATGTGGCAAAAAAATTCTCAATAAAGTCGCTCCTGATGATGATTTTTTGGGGTTGGTGCGAAAATTGAATCAGCAAAATTTTTAGAAAATATGGAAACAAAAAATATTGTTCAAAATCTGGAAATTCCTCTTGTAATTGGTGTTTCTGGTGGAGTAGATTCTATGGTTTTGCTCTATCTGGCGATGCAACAACTTCCGAGAAATGCTATTATTGTCGCGCATTTTGATCATGGGCTGCGTGGCGCGGATTCTGATGGAGATCGGATTTTTGTAGAAAAATTTTGCCACGAAAATTCGCTCATTTTTGAAGCTGAAACGAAAAATATTGCTGAAATGGCGTGCAATGAAAAAATGAGCATTGAGGCTACTGCTCGAAAATATCGCTACCAATTTTTTGCAAAAATATATCAAAAATATAAAGCTCATGCGCTTTGCACGGCACACCACGCTGATGACCGCATTGAGAGTGCGATGTTTAATCTCATTCGTGGCACCAAATTTGGTGGGCTCACAACTCTCAAAAAAGAGAATTTTTGGGAAATTGAATGACAGCAAATGCATATTTTTCGGCCGCTTTTATCGTTTACAAAATCCGAGATTGTGGCATTTGCAAAGGAAAAAAATATTCCTTTTCGAGAAGATGCGACGAATGATGATACCGAATTGCAGCGTAATCTTTTGCGGCATGAAATCTTGCCAAAATTTGAAAAAATAAATCCCGAATATCGTCGCGCGATTACGAATTTTTTGGAATATGTTTCGGAACACAAATCCGTTCAGGATGAGGAAATATCATGGTGGCTTGAAGTTCAAAATTCTCGTTTTAAAGAAATTCTTCAAAAAAAATTTCCTGAAAATCCTCGTGAATTTTCCATTTTTTCACTGAAAGATTTTCTGAATCAGTCAGAATTTTTCCAAAAAAATATTATCGCCTATATTTTTGAAATAGCAAATTATGGCACGATTGGGCTTTCTGATGCTATAATTAGCGAAATTCTACGTTTTTTGAAAGAAGGAAAAAATTCGTTCGGTATGCGAAAAATTAAAAATTTGGAATTGGAGCGACGAGGAAATTGGATTTTTTGGAAATAAAAACCTCTGAGTTTACATCAGAGGCGCGAAAAGATTAAGAATTTTCCCAAGCAATTTTCGATGAAATGGTCGATTTTTCCAGGTTTTTGGATCGATTTTTTCCGAATCTTGCAAATCTTTTTCAAATTCTTGAGCGAGCTTTTGTGAAAAGTCTGTATCGTACACGGTTGCATTGACTTCAAAATTGAGATCAAAGCTCCGATTGTCGAGATTAGCTGTTCCAATCACAGAAACTTCGCGATCATACACGATGGTTTTAGCATGTATAAAGCCTTTTTGATACTGAAAAATTTCTACGCCAGCATCCAAAAGTGCGCCAAAAAATGACTGCGTCGTCAGTTCAATAATTTTGGAATCATACGTTTTTGGAACGAGCAATTTCACTTTTTTCCCGCTGAGGACCGCGATTTTGAGCGTATCCAAAAAAGAAAGATTGGGCACAAAATACGGCGTCGTAATGAGAATTTCTTTTTGTGCGAGCGCCATTCCAGTGAGCAATGAATATAAAATATTTGGATACGATGAATCAGGTCCGCTCGCTGTAAAATCCACGAGCGCCTTTCCATAGATTTTTTCGTTATCATCTGGGAAAAATTGGTCATCAAAATCCAAATTTTGCTCGCTCGAAAAATTCCAATCGTACAGAAAAATTCTCTGCAAATCCCAAACCGATTTTCCCTCGATTTTTAGATGTGTATCACGACCGTAGCGATGCGTTGGAATTGCGTTCACATACAAATCAGACACATTAATACCGCCAACATATCCGACTGTTCCGTCGATGACGACGATTTTTCGATGATTTCGATAATTGATTCGATTCAGAAAATTCCATGGTTTGAGTTCAAAAAATGGAAAAATTTCCACGCCCGCATTTTGCATTTGCTCAATCTTTTTTTCGCTCAAATATCGACTTCCCAGTGCATCGTAGAGGAATCGAACTTGTACTCATTGGCGCGATTTTTGTATCAAAATCTCTATAATTTCACTTCCAATCTGGTCAGATTCAAAAATATAATATTCCAAATGAATATGATTTTTTGCTTTTAGAAGGTCTTTTTTGAGTTTTGCAAATTTCTCATCGCCATTAATAAGGAGCTCCACTTGATTATTATTCGAACTGATAATTTCGTGCGCAAAAATCCGAATCAGTCCAGAAAATTTTGGAAATTTTTTCTCAAAATCTGCCACAGTTTTTTGAGAATTTTGAAAAATTTTGACAACTTCTTGGTGCTGTTTTTCATCCAAGATGCGCTTTGCGCCGTAGATTTTTTGCTTTCGCCGATTCGTCCCCGTCGCGTAATACATGAGAAAACCAAAAATGGGCAAAATCCAAATCGCATACAGATACACTGCCGCGCGCCCCGTATGCGTCTCGTTTTCGAGCAAAATTCGAATCGTCGTATAGATCAAAAGTGCCGAATATGCGATCGTAATCAGCCAAATAAAAATGTCTTTAATAAAATCCATACGCCAATTATATATTTTTTCGAATTTTTGCAAATAATCCCAAATTGTCTGAAAAATATTTCCTTGACTTTTGCTTGATT
Source organism: uncultured Candidatus Altimarinota bacterium (assembly GCA_938036655.1). Classification (GTDB taxonomy): domain Bacteria; phylum Patescibacteriota; class Gracilibacteria; order BD1-5; family UBA2023; genus GN02-873. The sequence goes on along the minus strand of CALHQS010000049.1, from coordinate 18,772 downwards.
CTATGCGAAAAATTTTTTATTTTCAAATTTTTCCAAAAATTCTCTTGATTTTTTTCAAAAATTGTTATAATAATCTCGCTTCTAAACGTTTATATCATTCAGAATTTTTCTGATTTTCCCGACTCAGAACGATTCTTTTCAAATTTTTATTATGGCTAAAAAACCAACTCGCGTTGTAAAACTACAAATCAATGCTGGTCAAGCGAATCCAGCACCTCCAGTAGGTACTCTTCTTGGGCCTACAGGTATCCAGATTGCTGAATTTTGTAAGCAATTCAATGATAAAACAAAAGATCAGATGGGGAAGGTTCTTCCAGTAGTGATCAACATTTATGAAGATCGTACATTTGATTTTTTCACAAAACAGCCACCAGCAACTTGGTTTATCAAGGATGCTTTGAAACTAAAATCTGGTTCAAAAGAATCTCACAAAACAAAAGTTGGTCATTTGACTATGGATCAGCTTAAGACAATTGCTGAACAGAAAATGCCAGACTTGAATGCTAACTCTATCGAACAGGCAATGAAAATCATCGCTGGTTCTGCTCGTTCTATCGGTATTACTACTGACTTGAACAAATAATAAAAGCTCCCAAATGGGAGTTTTTATTATTGAGCTTTTAAAAAAATATATTTTTGCAAAAACTTAATGACTGAATTTTTTCTCAAATTTCCTCGAAAAACCAAAAATAGAATTTGACTTTTTGGGAGTTTTTTGTACAATGCGTGGGCATTTGGCGATATCGTCTAGTGGTCAGGACAACGGGTTCTCATCCCGTAAACCGGAGTTCGATTCTCCGTATCGCTACCAATTTTTAAAATACAATTATGAATACAACACCTTCCAACGAAGAATCTATGAAAATTATCATGGAAAAAACTACGGCCGTTGCGAATGATATGCTCAAATTGATTGATGATCAGCTTCGTGACCTTGGAATTGATGACGATGAAATGCGCATTGCACTCAAATTTTCTATCGTTCAGAAAATGGCTCAAAATACAGAAGTTCCAGCATCTTTGAAATAATTTTTTTCGAAAAAGAAAAGCACCTAATGGGTGCTTTTTGATTAGGCTTTTTGAAAGCCAAAAACCTCAGGACGAGAGTGTAGCATCAGAAAAGCTCTTCCGTTTGAAATAAAAATATTTTTTACGGTGGTTGTCTCAGTGATAAAAGTCGGCTTATCGCTATCAAGATCTATGCTTTCAATAAGCACCACATGACTATGTAATTCAAGCTGCCCCTCGGTGGAGATTTCATATTGATGACTATTTGTCGCATTCTCTATATACAAAACATATGTAACGAGATTTTTATCCTCTTGATAGACAAAATGATTATTTGTCATTTTTTGCTCCCAACTCATGCTCCTAGTCAGACAAGAGCTATTTTTAAAAAAAGTGACTAGCCTTGCTGATTTTTTTAAAAATAACAAATATAATAAAATTGTCAAGTTAAATTTAATCAATTTTTTGATACCATCGCGCAGGAAGTCCACCGTTGTAGAGTTTGCGATTTTTCCATTTTGCGCGCGGCAACCATTTTTCTACCTCAGCATAGGACGTGATAAAACCACCCGAAATATTTTCATTTTCAAAAAATTTCACAAATTTTTCGTAAAAATCTGAAATTTCCTCCTCAGCATCGATTCGCTCGCCGTATGGAGGATTCGTCACAATTGTCATTTTTTCGCCAAATTCGTAATCAAAAAAATTCTTTTCCGCAAAAATAATATCATCTTCCACACCCGCTCGGCGAGCATTATTTTGGGCAATTTCTGTCATTTCAGCATCCATATCACTTGCAAAAATCTGATAATTGCCACTCGGATAGATTTTTTCGCGTGCTTCGCGACGCACGGTATCAAAAATTTCTTTTTCAAAAAATGGAAAATTTTCCACAGCAAAATGTCGACCAAGTCCTGGCGCGATATTTCGCGCGAGCATTGCCGCTTCAATCGCAAAAGTTCCACTTCCACAAAATGGATCCAAAAATTTTTCACGAAAACGCCAGCCAGAAATCGCCAGAATCGCGGCTGCCAGATTTTCTTTGATGGGCGCGTCGCCACTTTCGGTGCGATAACCGCGTTTGTGAAGCGGGTTTCCGGTGATATCAAGCAAAATGTGCGCCTGATTTTCAATCACAAAAATTTGAATATGCGCCTCATCACCATCACGATTTTCGTACAAATGGTGCGTTCCAGTTCCGTCTGTCAGGTGGCTTACAATGGCTTTTTTGGCAATCGACTGAATGCTCGGCGTATGCGACAAAGTGGATTTGATTGCGGTTGCTTCTGTGACAATCGCAATTCCTGCACGCAGAAAATTTTTCCAAGAAATATTTTTGACCACTTCAAAAAGCGTGTCAAAATCACTCACCATTGCGCTCGCGAGCTCAATATACACGCGATTAGAAAAACGACTTTGCACGAGTAATTCGTATAAATTTTTTTCAGTTCCTTGTCCGCGAACGATGCGGTCTTGTACATCAAAATTTTTGAGACCAATTTTTTCTGCCTCGCGCTTCACGAGCGTCTCCACGCCCGCCTGACAAGTAATAAAAAATTGAAAATTTTCCCGATTCATCGCTGGATAGGGAAGTTTTTTTTCTTGTGGGATTTTTCTGAGAATTCTTATATTTTTTTGCATGAAAATTTTGTAAATTTGTACAATTATCAAACGATAGCTGTACGATTATTCTTTGTAACAAATCTCTTTGATGAAGGCTTGAAGGGAAATTTTGTCATTCCAAACATTTTTGTCGAGCCAAACGATGAGCGAAATATTGCGACCAATCTGAAATTCTTCGTGTTCAGCGCCATTCCACATAATAATCGGCAAACTCGGGTGTTGTTTGGTAAAAATTTTGATATGTTTTTTCTCACTGCCGAGCGTTTGTACTTCGGTAATTTCCACATCATCAAATAACCAAAATGGCTTTGGATTACCGATTCCAAAGGGACGAAATTTTTCAATTGATTCCAAGAGCTGAAGCGTGGCTTCATTGGGTGGCAAAATACTTTCTACGCGAATGGTTGGCACGGGAAGTTCGCCAGTTCCATAAATTTCGTAAAATTTGGCAATCATCCGTGACTGAATAATTTCAAAATTTTCTGGAGAAACACTGAAGCCAGCCGCCTGTTTGTGGCCACCATAGCGAATAAGAAAATCTTTTGAATCATCGAGAATTTCCATAATGTTGCACCATTCTGGCGCTCGACAACTTGCTACATATGAAATACTACCATCCGCCTCATGATGCTCACAAAGCACGATACTCACGCGATTGTATGATTCCGTCAGTTTTCCGGCCACCAGTCCAATGAGCCCGTGTTCGAGATTTTTGTCCAAGAAAAATAAAATTGGCTTGTCTAGCTCGATGCTTTCGAGCGCAGTTTTTGTAAAATTTTCCACTACTTCACGACGATCCGCATTGAGTTTTTCGATTTCTTCCAAGAATTCATCGCAGCGGTTTTCGCTTGCCAAAAGCCAACGCAGGGCAGTAATGGGGGTATCCATTCGCCCAGATGCATTGATGCGTGGCCCAATCTGAAAGCCGATAATATCAGCATTTCACTCTACATTTTCATTTCATTCCAGATATTTTCTGAGTCCGGCTGATTCAGAATTTTTCATTTGCTTGAGACCCAGTGTCGTAATCACACGATTTTCGTCCACGAGTGGCATACAATCCGAAACGGTTCCAAGCGACGCAAAATCAATATATTTGGTGAGAATTTGTTCAATTTTTCCAGTAAATTTCGGCTCACTCAACAAAATTGCATGAATGAGCTTGAGGGCAACGCCCGCACCCGCAAGATTGGGAAAAGGATAATTTTTGTCCGCGCGTTTTGGATTGAGAATTCCAATAACTTCTGTCGGAATTTCGTCTGGAACGGCATGATGATCAGTCACAATCACATCAATTCCGAGTTTTTTAGCATGGCGAATTGGCTCAATATCGCGTGTTCCACAATCCACCGTAATCACCAATTTTACATTTTTTTCAGCCAATTCATCGAAAAAATATTCTTTGAGGCCGTAGCCGTCTTTGGCGCGATGAGGCAGGCGGTACGAAATCTGTGCGCCCAATTCATTTGCCAAAAAACGCACCACAAGCGCAGTCGCAGAAACGCCATCCACGTCATAATCACCAAAAACCACAATTCGTTCATCGCGGTCGATTGCTTCTAGAATTCGCTTCACAGCGGGCTTGATGTCTGGCATCAAAAAAGGATCGTGCAAATCTGAAATTTTTGGCTCAAAAAATTTTTCTCGATCGATATTTTCTAAGTTTCTATTTTTCAAAAAAATGCTTTCCGCGTCGCCATTCCACTCGGATTGAATGAGAATTTTGGTTCCAGATTTGGTAAAAAAATTTTGTTTTTTGACATTCATATAGTTCTGATTATAATCGCAATTACAAAAAGTAAAATTTATTTTTCAAAAAATATGAAAAAACTCCTTCTTCTCATTCTTGTTGCCACTCTTGCCTCTTGTGGTCAGCCAAATTCTTCTGAAACCACTCCTCAGAACACTTCAGAAAATGCTGCCGAAACAGCCGCTCAGTCAGGTGAATCTATGCCTTCTGGGGTGGATTATGTGACATACCCAACAACTGTTGTGGATTCTCCAGCGGCGAAATTTTGTGAATTGAAGGGCGGAAAAACTTCGATAGAAAAGCGCGAAGATGGTTTTGAGATGCTCTATTGTGAGGTTGCAGGCGAGAAAAAAGATGCTTGGCAGTTCATGAATGATAACGCATAATATGTCGCCTTTTGGCTTTATATTAACATTTTTCGGGATAATTCTTATTTTTGGAGCGATTTTTTATACACAGAAAAAAATTTCGCTCTTTTTCCGTTTTTGTATTTTTTTCACGGGCGCGTCGCTTATTTTGTTTACGGCGTTTCCATCGATTTTGCAAAAATTAGGGCTTTTGTTCGGCCTGGAGCGTGGCGCTGATTTGCTTGTGTATGCATCGGTGGCAGTTTTGCTGTATTCAGTGGTTTTCTTGTTACAGAGAAATTCTATTCTTTCTTCCAAAGTTACGCGCGTGATCCGCTCGATGACGATTCGAGATGCTACCCATTTTCCTATTATTTCAGCCAGAACTGTTCTCGTGATGGCATGTTACAATGAGGAATCTGTTGTGGCTCAGACGATTGAAAAAATTTTTGAATTTGATAAAGATTTGGCAATTGTTGTTGTGAATGATGGCTCGCACGATAATTCCTCAGCCATTTTACAAAAAATGAGCGCCAAATTTTCAAATCTTCGCGTGTTGCATCATGCTCAAAACCTTGGTCAGTGAGCAGCTCTGGAAACGGGTTTTGAATATATTCGACAATGAAATATTAAGGCTGACTACATAGTGACTTTTGATGCTGATGGTCAGATGGATATTACAGATTTGCCGAAAATGCTTGCGATTTTACGGGAAAACCCTGAAATTTCTGTAGTTTTGGGAAGTCGTTTTTTGGAGAAAAAATCTGATAACATGCCAATTTTTCGAAAAATTCTACTCAAAACGGGCATCATTTTTACCAATTTAGTGAGTGGAATTCGCTTAACAGACACACACAATGGCTATCGTGTTTTTCGGAAAAATATTTTGCCAAAAATTCGGATTTCACTGGATGGAATGAGTCATGCGTCAGAAATTTTGGATATTATTGCAAGGGAAAAAATCTCATTTCGTGAATGTAGTGTCAAAATTTTGTATTCCGACTATTCTCTTCACAAAGGTCAAAAGTCATCAAATAGCGTCAAAATCGCATTTAATATAATTTTTAAAAAATTTTTCTAGTATGCAAAAAACACTTTTGGTTACGGGTGGCGCGGGATATATTGGCTCGCACGCGGCGGTTGCCTTTGCTCAAGCGGGTTATAAGGTGATTATTCTGGATAATTTTGCCAATGCTGGCCGCGAAAACCTTGACGGAATCACGAAAATCCTCGGTCGCGAAGTGGATTTTTTTGAGTGCGATATTACTGATCGCAGTGGTCTTGAGGCGATTTTTGAAAAATATCATTTTGATGGTGTTTTGCATTTTGCGGGACTCAAAGCTGTGGGTGAAAGTTGCGAAAAAATTGGTGAATATCACGAAAAAAATATTTTTGGGAGCATCGTTTTGTTCGATGTGATGGAAAAATTTGGTGTAAAAAAATTGATTTTTTCGTCGTCTGCGACCGTTTATGATCAGAAAAATTTGCCGCCATTTGTTGAGGAGATGCCGACTGGAACGACAAATCCGTATGGAACGTGCAAGCTTGTCATCGAAAAATTGATTGAGGATTATACGACGCACAAAGATTGGCAGGCGATTTCGTTGCGTTATCTGAATCCGATTGGAGCACATTCATCGGGCTTTATTAGTGAGATTCCGCAAGGCATTCCCAATAATTTGTTGCCATATATTTTTGATGTAGCGCGCGGAAAGCGCACTGAGGTTCGCGTTTTTGGTGATGATTATCCGACACAAGATGGCTCTGGTGTGCGTGATTATATCGATATCAATGACTTGGTGGATGCGCATTTGCTCGCATATGAGAATTTGCAAAATGGGCACGAAATTTTTAATGTTGGCACTGGAAAGGGAACGAGTGTTTTTGAGATGATTGATTTGGTAGAGAAAATTTCTGGACAAAAAATCCCGTACAAAGTGATGCCGCGCCGCTCGGGTGATTTGGCAATCGTTTTTTCGTCTACACAAAAAATTACTGAAAAACTTGGTTGGAAGGCCAAAAATTCGGTAGAAGATGCGATTGCAAGTGGTTGGAATTTTATTCAAAAAATGCATCATGATTCCTAAAAAAATTCATTATTGTTGGTTCGGGAAAAATCCAAAACCGCAAAAAATACTTGATTGTATCGATTCGTGGCGAAAATTTTTGCCTGAATATGAGATTATTGAGTGGAATGAGAAAAATTTTGATATTTCACAAAATATGTATGCGCGTGAGGCGTATGAAGCTCAGAAATATGCTTTTGTAAGCGATTTTGCACGTCTCAAAATCCTGTACGATGAGGGAGGAATTTATCTCGACACTGATATTGAAGTCGTGCAAAATTTTGATAATTTTTTGCATCATGGCGCCTTTATGGGTTTTGAATACGGAAAATTTTTAGCGACTTGTGTGATTGGGGCTGAGTCTCAAAATCCGATGATTTGAGATTTTTTGCAATTATACGAAAACATTTCGTTCCAAAAAAATTCTAAAAATGATTATACGACCAATGTTGCGCGAATTTCAGATTTTTTGACGACACATTTTCCTGAATTTCGCGCTGATAGTTCGTTTCAGATTTTGAATGAAAATTTTGCTATTTATCCGCAAGAATTTTTTTCGCCGATCAATGAATTTGGGGAAATCTATCGTACCGATAAAACTGTTGCTATTCATCACCACGAAGCTTCGTGGGTGCCGTTTCATTTGAAGATTTTGTATTTTTTGGTACCACGAATGAAACGCTTTTTGCGATTTTTAAAATTGTATTAAATGATTTTTTTCTACATTATCACACCAACTTTTGAACGAAGTGAATTGCTTCAGAAAAATCTTAATTCCGTGGCTTCGCAGTCATATCCGCATTGTCTGCATTTGGTGATTGATGATTCCAGCACCACGAATTCTTGGGATTTTTTGCAATCAATTGGCGAAAATTCGTGCCAAAAATTTTTCAAAAACGACACGAATCAGTGAGCGAATTTTTCGCGAAATCGTGCGCTCGATTGGGTTATACAAAATACAGATTCTGATTTTCAGAATTATATTATTTTTTTGGATGATGACGATTTTTTGGCAGAAAATGCGCTCGCAGAAATGGCTCAAAAAATTGAAAAAAATCCACAAATGTGGATTGTGACGGAGCGAGCATTTGAGAATGGGAATATTATTACAAAGGCGAAAAATGGGGAATGAGAGTATAATTATGTTCGAGATTCTTTGCTCGGAAACAATTTTTCTGGCGATGCAACGCACTGGATTTCGACCGAAATTCTCGGTGAAACACGATTTTTCCGTGATGTGAAAAATGCAGAAGAATGGTGATTTTTTCTGGAACTTTCCGCAAAAACCAATTTTTATTTTATACATCATAAAAGCACGATTTCAAACGGTTATCTCGCAGATGGTCTCACACAGCAGGCTTTTTCTGGAAAAATTGATTTGTCATTTCAGCGGAAAATGATGCGACGAATGTGGCGGATGATTCGTGCCAACTTTCCAGACATTTTCCCGATAAAACCGTTATTTCTCTATGTTTATTTTTTGCCTGGGATTCATCAGATTTCCCGATTTTTGCTAGGAATTTTACGAAATATCTTGCGAAAATTTTTCTAAAAAATATTTTTCCACGCTTCCAAAATCTTTTCAGAATCAAAATTTTTCAAAATTGTTTGAGAAATTTTTTTGTTGTTTTCGGGATTTTGCTGGATTTCTTCAATTATTTGTACAAATTCTCCCATATTTTGAAAACAAATAGCGTCATCAAAAAATTCTTGAAATTGTGGAATTTTTTTGATGCAAACAGGGAAGTCTTGTTGCATCGTTTCCAAAATGCTCATTGGAATCACATCCAGATCGGACGCATAGATAAAAATTGCGTTATGAGAAATGGTTTTAAAAATCGTTTTTTTGCGAGAAAATCAATGCCAAATGATGGTTCCAAAATTGATTTTTGGAAGTTTTTTTTCGATGATTTTTTGAAATTTTCCATCACCAAAAATATGAAATATATATGGTTTTTTGAGATTTTCCAAATTTTTGATAATTTCCAAAACGCCGCGTCATTTTTCCCAAAAGTGAAAACTTGTTATCGTAAAAAATTCATTATTTTCAGGATTTCGTGAAATATTTTTTTCAAAAATTGTCTCGTCAATCAGGTTATGAATAACGAGATTTTTTTCATCAAAAAACTGATCAGAAAGCCATTTTGACGGGAAAATAATTTCATCTGCAAATTGCATATTTTTCGGATACCAGTGCGCAAGGATTTTTCCAGGACTTGAAAAGCCTCGTTCCTTGCGAAAATCTCCGTGAATATTGAGAATAAATTTTTGGCATTTCGGACGCCACAAAAACGGCACGCTGCTCACGATAATCGCATTTTCGTGATTTTGAAAATGCAACAAAAACCACTTTTTAACTGAAAAATGATGTTCACATGAAAAACCGAATTTTTGTGATAATTTGGTGCTGAGATTTTTGAATAATTCTCACGGTCATCCGCCCCGATTTCCTGATACAAAAAGGATTTTTAGCATATTTTTTCTTTACTACAAAAAATATCAACTTGCTCGCGCTTTGTGTACAAATTTTCAAAAAATTGCTCGTGATTGCTGATTGGCTTGAGGTGACCGCGATAGTCAATGTAGTACAATTTGAAGCCAACTTCCGCCAAAATATCAAGCATTTCTACGGATTTTTCCGCAAAATCAGTCGGATAGAGTTTTTCATAAAAAGTTGGTGAATATTCAAAAATCATCTTGAGATTATTTTGAGAAAGAATTTTTTTCATCCCGAGAATCGCGAAATATTCGTATCCCTCGATATCCATTTTGATAAAATCAATTTTTTTCTCGCCCAAAAAATCATCTAGCACGATTGTTTCGATACTTTCGCCCTCCTTGCCAGAATGCAGATTCTCCACAAGACTCGAACCACCCGGATTCGTCGGATTATAAAAAAGATTTTTCGTTGTTGCGGTATTGCTCACAGCATGGCGAATTGCTGAAATATTAGAAAAATTATTGAGCGCAATATTTTTTTGTAGTTCTGCAAAATTTTTCGAACTTGGCTCGAATGCGAGCACCTCACCTTCATTGCCAACAATGCTGGATGCAAGCAACGAAAAATAGCCAATATTCGCGCCAATATCAAGAAAAACATCTCATTTTCTCAGATTTTTTCGAATCAATTTTGAAATATCAGGCTCCCAAAAACCAAGATTTATAATCGTATCATCAATCGTTTTTCCTTCGTGCAAATACATCCAAAATCCTTCTTTTGTCTGCATTTTTATTTCATTTTTTCCTCCAAAATGTAAATTTTTTCCAAGTTTTTGATGAAAATGATTGAGCTGTTTGAATGGAAAATAATTGCCGAGCCCACTTCCATAAAATGGACGAATACATGCACTGATGGCTTTGTGAAGGATTTTTTTCATAATTTAGAAATTTTTAAAAATTTTTTCAAAGTCTTTTTTCATATTTTCGAGCGAAAAATGGTGAGAATTTTGTGTTTTTGGAAGATTTTTTCATTCAAAAATATTTTTGAGATTTTCTGTCAAGGAAGCTTCGTTCGGCTCAAAAAGTGTGATATTTGGAATTTCGCCCGTCCCACCAACATCGCTTGCAAGCACTGTTACGCCCGAAAGCATCGCTTCAATCACGGTTGTCGGCAGTCATTCTTGCAGGCTTGGATTCACAAAAATATCAATATTTGGATAAAAATTTTCCAAAATCCAATGATTATTTTTCGTTCACAAAAACTTTATACGATTATTGATTTGAAGATTTTTTGCAATATTTTCCCATTCTCATCGCATTTCTCATTCTCCGATAATTTCCAGTTGCCACGGATATTTTTTGAGATTTTTGAGTGAACGAACAAGAATCTCGAGATTTTTAAGTCAAACAAGTCGGCCAACAAAACCAATTTTTGGAATTGGATTTGGAATTTTTTCTTTTTTCAAAATGGAAAAACCGCGATAAATAACAGAAATTTTTTCGGTTCGATTTGTCAAATCCTGAACCCAATTTTTTCATGCTTCACTCACACAAACCACCCAATCTGCGCGCCGCACAATCATTTTTCCAATCGTCAAATCAACAATTTTTGCAATATTTTTGATCCAAAAATTTTTATGCACGAGAAAATCTGTTCCGTGCTCGATATGAAGATAGGGAATTTTTTTTGCCTTTGCTATCAGAAAAACAAACCAAGTCGTTGGCGAAAAACGAATATGAGAAATTATGATTTTGGTATTTTCGCGAGAAATATTTTTCCAGATTTTCCAAAAATTTTTCTGCCAAAATTTCGGTACCGAACAATTTTTTACTGGCCCAAAAATTTCAAAATGCTTTCCACCTTCAAGCGTCGTGATTTTGTTCTGGAACATTTTATCCAAAATCTCAGCATATTTTTCCACGCCACCAATATGCTCGAATGCAAAAGGCGAAACCTGAATGATTTTTTGTAAATTATGCATATTTTTGAAGGCTTTCTAGAATTTTTTTATCAAAATTTTCTGTCGAAAATTCGTGTCCGCGCGCGATAATCTCGTGCTGATTAAGTGAAGAATTTTCGAATTTTTCAATAATTTGATTGAGGGCGTCCGGTGTTTGTGGTGTGAAAAAAAAACCAGTTTTTCCCTCAATAACGGTCTCGGTTGCTCCCCCCACTCAGTAGGCGATAACAGGCGTTCCTGATGCCATCGCCTCCACTGGTACGAGTCCAAAATCCTCTTCTGGCGGAAACAAAAAAGCTTTCGCTTGCGCGTACAATTCGTTGCGCTTTTCTTTTGTGGGCGCAAAAATCCACGAAATGTTGGATTTTGATTTTGCTTTTAATTCGTGATACAAAAGATTGTCTGTGTTGGTGCAGAGAATCAATTTTTTCCCATTTTGATTGAAGGCATCAACCAAAAGATCGAATTTTTTGTAAGGAATGCAGCGTCCGATGCCAAGATAAAAATCTCATTTTTCGCTTGTTGGTGAGAATTCCTCAGTTTTAATTCCTGGATAAATAATTTCTGACTCGCGATGATAAAATTTTTGTATTCGATCCGCTGTTGTCTCTGAGTTTGCCCAAAAAACATCAACCGCAGCAGCCGCTTCCAAATCAAGTTTTCGCATCCAATTTACCACTTTTGGAAGCACAAATTTTGCGATTGGATTGAGAATTTTGCCAAATTCCATCATTTTCAAATATTCGTTATAATGTGACCAATAATAGCGAATCGGCGTATGACAATACACAAAAACTTTCGTATTTTTTCACTTTTTCGCGAGCGCAACATTTTTGGATTCGGCGCTACTCGAACAAATCACGATATCAAAATCGGAAAAATCAAATTTTCTAAAAGCGTACGGCCGAAAAATCCCAGCCAATTTGTGCTTGTGACCAAAAAAAGGCATTTTTTGCAAAAAACTTGTGTGAATTTTGCGTCATTCGAGCATTTTGTGCTTCATAAAACAAACACTCGTGAAAATTTCAGCATTTGGAAAAAGTGCGAGAAGCTCCTCAATTACGAGTTCTGCACCACCAAAATCGATGAGCCAATCCGCCACAATTGCAATTTTTTTGTCGTGAAAATGATTCATAATTTTCAAAAATTTCCCTTATAATACGAGTTTTTTTGTTTTTGTAAAAATTTATTGTGAAAAAATTTGAAAAATATCAAAAAACCATACAATGCTCATAATTAACGGATTTTATGACAATCAAAAAAATTGCTGTTTTGCACGACGCATTCTTGTATCGAGGCGGCGGTGAACGCCTTGTAACCCTGATGGCAAAGGCATTAGATGCGGATTTGATTTCTGGATTTTTTTCCGAATGAAGTTTTGTGCCGGAAGAACTCGGATTTTCTGGGCAAAAAATTGCGCTCGGTAAGCCTGTTTTTAAAAAATGAATTCGGCATCTTATTTTAAAAAATCGCTTTCGCAAGGCCACCAAGTTGCTCGAAAATTATGAAATTATTATTTTGTCGGGCAATTGTCTTGATGTTTTGGAAAATTTTACCAAAAAGCCAAATCAAAAAATTTTTTATTATTGTCACACGCCGCCGCGATATTTGTTCGATTTTCGTGAAATGTATTTGAATAAATTTCCAAAAATTTTTCGCGGTATGATTTCATATTTTTTTGACAAACAAGCCAAAAAATATATAGAATTCCTTGATAAAATTGATCAGATTTTCACGAATTCTCAGAATACGCACGACCGATTGTTGCATTTTTGTGGGAAAAATTCTGAAATTTTGTATCCGCCGACCGACACGACGCGATTTGCACCAGCGAATACCAAAAATCTGCTTCCAAATTTGCCAGAAAATTATTATTTGTCATTTTCGCGACTTTCTCCGCCAAAGCGTGTGGGGCTTGTTGTCGATGCTTTTTTGCAAATGCCAGACAAAAATCTCGTTTTCACTTATGGGAGAAATGATCCGCTCAAAGATGAGATTTTGGAGAAATGTCAGCACGCGAAAAATGTTTTCCCGATGCCAGCGCCGAGCGATGATGATTTTATCAGACTCGTACAAAATGCGATTGCCAATATTTATATTCCGATCGATGAAGATTTTGGAATGTCGCCGGTTGAGTCGATGGCGTGCAGCGTTCCTGTGATTGGTGTGAATGAATGAGGTCTTCGAGAAACTGTGGTTGATGGGAAAACTGGAATTTTGCTTCCTGCGAAAATTCAAGTTTCTGATATTATTGCGGGCGTACAAAAAATTGATGAAAAAACCGCGCTGGCACTTCGTGAGAATTGCGTTCAGCGCGCTCAACTTTTCTCGCTTGAGAGTTTTATAGCCAATTTGAAAAAATTTCTTGAAAAATAATATTTGTTGTATGAAAATTTTTAATATTCCCCTTTGGAATGGGAAATATCAGGATTTTTTAAAAATAATCCAAAACCCCACTCAGAAATCGCTTGTTTTTACGCCGAATCCAGAAATTTTGTATCGTGCGTATTTTGATCCAGATTTTTTTGAGATTTTGCAAAAGGCGACTTTTAGTGTTCCTGATGCGAACGGATTGTATGTGGCCGAGATGATGCAGGAAGGGAAAAGTTTTTTTGGCGCGTGCCTCAAAGTTTTTTTTCAAAAGCAAAAAGTATACGAAAAATACGGCGAACTCATCAAAGGTTCAGATTTGACACGCGATATTTTGGAATGGGAAAAACCCAAAAAAATTCTCATTATTGATCGCAAAAATAGCCAACCAAAAAATGATTTTGAACGAAAAAAAGCTGAAATCCAGAAAAATTTGTGAGAAATTTTGACACAAAAATATCCGAATAATGAATTTTTTGTATTATTTGACGGCGAACAAAATCCTGAACAAATCGCTGAAATCATCCAGCAAGAAAATATCGATTTTGTATTTTCGTGCATTGGAATGAAGGTTCAGGAACAGCGACTTTGTGAAATTTTTGAATATTTGCCAACAGATTTTCCAGTGGTTGGACTTGGCGTTGGTGCATCAATTGATTTTCTTCTGGGATTACAAAAACGTGCTCCAAAATTTTTCCAAAACTTAGGACTGGAATGGCTCTATCGTTTGATTATGCAGCCAAAAATCCGCGCCAAGCGTATCAAAACCGCACTGATCGATTTTCCTCGTCTTGTGAAACAAGAAATAAAAAATCCCTCAAAATAGGGGATTTTTTAATCCGTAATGATTTCCTCTCCGACGACTGTTTCATTTTCTACAAAAATGTGTAATTCTCGTAAAAATTTCATCGGCCCCATTACTGAGAAAGGGTAGGGGATTTTTCTGGTTTTGATTTCGAGCGTTCCTGTAAACCAATCAGCCAAAACACGCTTTTTTCATGGAAAAAATATTCAACTCCCACGATGTGATTATAATCAAGATAAGCCTTGATATTCGTGAGAAAAAATTTTTTGCCACGAATTTTCCAAGTTCCATAATAACCACGCCAACAAGCCGTGCTTGGGAATTTCAATTCTATATTATTTCGCGCTAAAAACGAATTAAATGGCCCTGTGCATATTTCATATAACCATCATCAAATAATGATTTTTCGGGTGCTTGACGAGTCATAAGAAATTAAATCTCAAAATCAAAAAATTGTTCGATATTGAGGCGCTCGTGATCAAGTCGGAAAAGCTTTCCATCTTTTTCAAGAATTTTCAACACGCCATCTACGATTTTTTCGCTCACATTTTCACCATAAATATTTGGCTTTCGCATATTGTGGTTGTCGTACGCGCCCTTCACGATTTCAACAATCAATCGAGAATTCACTGGCGGCGCAATGACATTCGCCCCAGCGAGAATTGTTTCCGTACGATCAGAGCCAAAACGAAGTGTTACGCATGGCGTTCCAATAATGTTCGCTTCCTCCTGCATACTTCCAGAATCGGTCATCACACAGCCTGCTTTACTGAGCATATCCATCACTTCATGATGATGCGCAAGTGCTGGTCCATATGCAAAATTGTCACGATAGTCCTCCACAAGTTGTTCAATGTCAGATCGCAAACCGTAGCGATCAATTGCTGACTCTGAAGCATTAAGCCCCAAAAAACAAACGGGAAATCCATCTTGCACCAGTTTTTTGATGGCAAAATAAATTGCTTTAAATCGTTCTTCAATTTCGCAATTTTCGCGACGATGCACCGTGATAAAAATCAATTTTTTATATTTCATATTCGGATACATCGCGAATGCATTGGATTCTGGGATTTTGGCAGACGAAATTTTGACCGCATCAGCAACCGTGTTTCCTACCACCACCATTCGATCCTCCAAAAATCCTTCATTCATCAAAGTTCTTTTATATAACTCGTGTGGAAGCGCAAAAAATCCTGTCGAGGCCTCGATTCCGCGCGTGTCAAATTGTTCAGGATACGGCTCGATTGACCCCAATTCATAAATTCGCTGGTCTTGCAAAAAGGTATAATATTGCTCCCAGTCAAATTTTCCATGCTGGAATTCTGTGAAAACGCGATTGAAAAAATGTTCATTCGGCGTGAAAGTTCGAATTCCGGCTTCTACATGCACCACCGCAAATTTGTTCAAAAAGGCTGCTTTGTCCGCTGTCGTGGCTGTCATCGTGTCCCCATGAACGTACGGAACAGGAATTTTCCCGTATTCATTCGCGAGCTTATCAAGAAAATTTCCAAGTCGCTCAATCACTTGTGAAAATTTTTCGTGCAATTTTCCGCTAATTCCAAGTTTTACATCCACTCTCATTCCAAATTCTCCGAGCACACCTTCAGAAAGATTGTAGTCATAGTGCTGACCAGTGTGCACCAAAATCAACAATTCTCCGCGTTTTTGAAGTTCCTGATACAACGGTGCCTGTTTGATGATATCGGGTTTTGTCGCAATCATCACAATGTGCGCGTATTGTTTTTTTGAACGCTCAATTTCTTTCCAAAAATTTTGTCGGATGGAAATATTTCCTTCCTCGAGATAGACGATTTCTTGATTCATAACAAAAAATTAAGTAATTTGATTATATAAAATTTTTCATGAAAGGCAATAAAATTTTTGTTTTGAAAAAATATAAAAAATTTTGCAAAAAAATCTGAGTATGCTACAATGAATTACAACTAACCAATCAATTGTCTAAATTTTATGGAAAATACATCAGAAAAATCACAAAAATTTTCATTTTTTGAAAAATTTTTCAAAATCCAACCAGAAGGAAGAATTAATCGTCTGCAATTTTTTCTCAGACTGATGATAATTTTTGGGTTTTGGAGTGTGATATTTTTCTCAATTATCCATTACTTTCAGTCAACAGAATTATTTTTTCAGGGAATTTATGATTTTATTTATGATTCTTTTTGATATCCTATAGATTTCTTTTTTGCGTCACTTTTCCTAAAAATTTACATACTTTTGATAGTTGTTCCGATTTATGTTATTTCCGCAAAACGAATGCGGGATATTACAGGAAATAATTCTCCTCATTCATGATTTCTTTTTGTAGTGATTTTTTATATATTATTTCTAATTATATTATTTCCAATATACTTGTTATACTTGTTGTTGCCATTAATATTTTTGTCGCCATTAATATTTTTGTATTTATTGTGCGTTCCAGGGAAAAAAGAAGAAAATCAAAATGACCAAAACTCTGAACAAACAAAAAAATCTTTGTTCAAATCATTGTTGGGATTTAATTTTTTACAACGCAATCTCTCACCAGAAATTCGAAAATATTCTTTGTATCAAAAATATTTTAAAATCTGGCCGGAGATTCGTATTGGTCGAGAACAGTTCGCTGTTCGGGCGACATGGTTATTATTAATTTGGTTTATTATTTTTGTTCCTTTAGGGTTTTGGGATTGGATATGGCAGATAATGGAGCGCCTTGCATGGGAAACAGGAATATTTCATCTTTTTATACCATTCATAATTGAGTATGTAGTTGGATTAACTTTTTATGCTATTTTTTACAAGCGATTTCGTGATATCTCCTTAAATGACTCAGTGGACTTTAAGACATTGTATTGGATATTTATATTTATCCTAATTTGGATAATAGGCGTATATGCATATGTTGCATTATTATTGTTGGTGTTTGTATACTTTGGTAGTCGTCTTGGTCAAGCATGAAATAATAAAAATGGCCCAGACCCGAATAATGATAAGATTTCATTTTTTGGATAATTTTGGATAATCAGAAAAAATCCCCATTTGGGGAATTTTTTTTCAAAAATCAGAATTATCGGCCTTCTCGCATAAAAATCAGCCCTTCGAGTGAAAATTTTTTCTCGCCAATCCAAATACTTGGTGTTGGAATATCGTCTTCACCTTCGAAAAATCCAGTATTTTCTGTGAGTATTTCATCGTGCAAAATTTGCTTCACACGGCGCATGACACCAAGGCGCTCCAGTACATCATACACGCGCCCAACTCCATCAGGATAGCGAGTATCTGTCATTCGAGCGATTTCTTCGATTCGTTCGCCTGTTACACGGAAATCACCATTCTCGAGGCGAGTAATTTCGCAGCGTTTTGGGTCGGTGCGTTTTTTAAGGTCGTATTTTGTGGTTTCAGCGATTTTTTCTTCTATTGGTGCTTCAAAAATTCTTTCTGGAATTCGTTCAATAAGGGCATCTTTGAGTTCGTCAATTCTGATAAAGGCCCCAGCAGAAATAGTCAAAAATACTTTTTTCCCAGTTTTTTCTTCAAAAATTTTTACAATTTCATCCAAGTGCTCAGCATCAATAATATCCGCCTTCGAAAAAATAATAAGTTCATCCTTTGAGGCCATTTCTGAGCTCCAATTCTCGAGTTCACGACGAATGGTTTGATAATTCGCAATCACTTCATCTTCGCCAGCCGATACATCGAGCAGGTGAATAATGGCGCGACATCGATCAATGTGCTTCAAAAATTGGAAACCAAGTCCTTTTCCTTCGCTTGCGCCTTCAATAAGCCCAGGAACATCCTCAATAACCATAGAACGGCCTTTGTGCTCCATCACGCCAAGGTTGGGTATAAGTGTGGTAAAGGCGTAATTAGCAATTTTTGGACGAACATTCGTGAGTGACTGAATAAGTGTCGATTTTCCAGCATTTGGAAGCCCAACAAGCCCAACATCAGCCACGAGTTTGAGCTCCATTTTTACAAATTTTTCTTCACCAACATCTCAGAGTTCGGCAAAATGCGGAGATTGGCGTGTACTGGATGTAAAGTGCGCATTTCCAAAACCTCCACGCCCACCTTTACACAACAAAAATTCCTGATTTGGAAATTCTAAATCACAGATAATTTCGCCATCTTCTACGTCGGTTACAATCGTTCCAACTGGTACTTCAACGACGAGATTTTCAGCGCTCGCGCCGTGTTTTTCCCAAGTTCCACCGCGTTCGCCATTTTTTGCTTCGATTTTTCGCAAATGTCGAAATTTGGTTAAAGTTGTTTCGTGCGTTGTCGCTTTTAGGATAATATCGCCGCCATCGCCGCCATCGCCGCCATATGGTCCACCTTTTGGGATATATTTTTCGCGTCGCCAAGAGACAATTCCATCCCCACCCTTTCCAGCTCGGAATGTGAGT
>CALHQS010000048.1 GCA_938036655.1 uncultured Candidatus Altimarinota bacterium | reverse complement strand
TCCGAACACCGAAGGTGGATTGCCTGATTGGCTTGCAGCGCCAACGGAAAATACAGAAATTGCCGAAAATCCTGAGAAAACAGAAGAAATCGTAGAAGAAAAAATTCCGGAAAATTCAGAAAATAACCCACTGGATATCAACAAAAATTTCTCATACACATCGCAAAAAAATACCGACGAAAGTCCGCTTCCAGACTGGCTCAATGCTGGAAATTCTGAATCCGAAAGTATTTCTGAAAATACCGAGGATACGGAAATTCCGACACCAAGCGAAAATATTGATGAAAATAATTTGCCGGATTGGCTCAATCCAAACCTGGATGACGCGACGGAAAATTCTGAGATTTCAGAAGAAAGTACGACTGAAAATTCTGAAACAAATCTTGCGACCGAAGCAACAGCAATTCCTGATTGGCTCGTAAATCAGGCAAAGGATTTGGAAGCAACGAATGCAGAAAATTCTTTCGAAGCGAGCGAAGAAATTCCGGAAAATTCTGAAAATAACACAGAAAATTCTGAGGCGGTGGATATTCCAGATTGGATCAAAAATCCTCCAAAAACTCAGGAAGATTGGCTAGAAAATACGGAAGAATCGGAAGAAAACACTGAAAATCCGAATAATGAAACAGACGATATTACCAAAAAATTTGAAGAAAAAATAGAAAAAGAAATCGAGCAAAAAACTCGAAAACCAAAGAAATCCTCTTCCAAAGCTATCAAAAAATCTGAAAAATCTGCTAAACAATCTGAGGATTCACAAAATTCTGATGAATCAGAAAATCCGCATGACAACATCCCAGAATGGCTCAAATAAAAACCCGATTTGGGTTTTTATTTTTCATTTTTTATTCCGAAAAAAACGCAAAAATCAAGCCGTTTTTCTGAAATTTTTTGACGAAAGAAGGCAAATGCTGTATAATAGCGAAAATAATTATTTTGTATGGAAAATAATAATTCTCCTTCCCTTCTGGATCAGATTCTCGCGAATAATGAAAGCACGAATCAAAATCCAGTAAATCCTGTGACGGCGAATGGTATGCCACCAGAGCCAAAACCGCCGAAAAAACCACGCGAACCAATGTCAACAGCGACTATTTTAAAGCTCATTGGAACGCTCTTTTTGGTATTTCTCATTTTTATGGGAATGTTTTTGGCGTATATCGTCTTTAATCCTGATCAGGCTGGCTTTTTTGTGAGCGTTTTCGGGATTTTGCCGAGCGATGTTGCCAATGTGCTTTCTGGACTCATCAATGTCAGCTTCGGAATTCTCTCGACGATTATTTCGATTGTCTTCATCGTAGCACTTTTTCGTGCATTTTGGACGCCAAAAGAACAAAAACGAAAAAAACTAATGCTCTGGCTCGTTGCTGGTTTTTCGGGGATTATTTTTTTCACAGTTTTGGCTTTCTGGGCATTTCTGTTCGCACAAGTACAAGCAGCCAATTTTGCCAATCCAAATGGAAATATTCTCGTCTATGACAACGATTTGTTCAATAATGAAAAAACAAAAAAAGATTCTCAAATCACTAATCTCAACAATCTCATAGGACCAATTACGCTGCGATACAATATCAGCGATAACGCGAAAACACTTGCCAAAAGAAATGGAATTAAAATTGAAAATTATGAAATCGATTTTGATGGCGCGGTTTGTGCGAATGGCACATCGATTGCGAAAGGTGGCGATCCAGTCAACGAATCTGACATCATTTGTACATTCAATCAACTCAAAAATTATGAACCGAGTGGTCAATACGATATTATTGATTACAACGGGAAAAAATCAAAGGTCGATATTCCGCTTACACCCGTACAAATCCGCGGCCTAGTAAAAATCACCGAACAAGAAAACAAAGACGGAAAACTTATGCGGACATACGATGCATCGACGCTTCGTCAGCTTGGGACGCCAACTTGGGTATTTGATTCCGACCGTGATAGGATTATTACAGAAAATTATATTTCCCTTTCGCCAACTGATACGCCGGTGATTCTGCATTTTTATTTGGACAATAATTCCAAAAAAATCACATACGGCCGCACTTTCATCGTGCAGAATTCTAATGTCAAAAACAGTGACGGGAATATTATCGTCACACAAAATCCAACCAATCCGCAAGAATATATTTTCCGCCTCGAAGATATCACAAGCAATCCTGACAATATCATCTCAATTGACTGGAAACTCAACAATACCAACGATATTTGTATCAATCAAAAAGGTGCTTCGTGTGCGTATGTATTCACTTCCTATGGACAATTCACAATTGAAGCTACGGTCAACCTCATTGGTAGTCAAACCAAAAAAGTCACCAAGGCATTCCAGATTGATGCGCCAATCGTACTTGAACGCCATGTGAAAGTCACAGACAAAACAGGAAAACTCCTCAATCCTGAGACGACATATGACTACAAAACGCGCTCATATGTTGTCAAAGATATTACTCCACCAGAAAAGATTTTCCTTGATGCGCGCGATGTAATTTCTGACAATCCTGGTTACACACTCAAAGATGTCAAATGGACTATTTCAGAAAATAATAAATCTGAAAATCGTGATGGCACAAAAATAGAATTTGATGTGACTCGTGCAGGACGATACAGCATCGTGGCAGAATATACATTTGAAAAAAATATCAAAACTGGACGCGATGATGATACTCGAACTGCGGTTGATACAGTACGATTGGACTTGGAGCGCAAAGAACTCTATGCCACTCTCAAAGTAAATACTTCATCGGATTATGTGCCAGCCCGCGTGACAGTAGACGCCTCAGAATCGCACTCAGAATATTCTGAAATTATCAAATTTGTGTATGACTTTGGTGAAGGACGAGCGCCAGCACAGGGTGATGCTATCCAGACATACCAATACACGACTCCTGGTGAAAAAACTATCACCGTGACGATTATTGATTCCAATGGGAAACAAGCAACTGCCAAGCAAGTGCTAGTACTCAAGGATACTCCGAAAAATCTTGATTTCACAACCAGCCTTTCGCCTGGCATCAAAAATTCTCCAGTAGACTTTGAAGCCACAGGAACGACTGGTGAAATCGAGGATTATCTCTGGAATTTCGGTGATAACACGCCTGTGAGCCACGGATATCAGGTTTCTCACACTTTTGCGAAATCTGGAAAGCATACCGTAACACTCACTGTTCGTTATGTTGATGGAACAGAAAAATCTACTCGCAAAGAATTTGTCGTAGTCGATTCTCTCGAATAAAATCTCCCAAAAGGAGATTTTTTCTTTTTTAGAATTTTTCAAGATTTTTCGTAGTTTCAAAATTTCCAAAAAATTTTTTCCAAAATAAAAATCCCAATTTGGGATTTTATAATTATTCAGCAGGAGTTTTTGGATTTACAGGATTTTGTTTTGCAAAATCGATAAATTCCTGAATCCGAGTTTCGCACGATGCCTTCAAATCATTCGAAATAATCAAGCCGCAGAGTCCTTTGGTTTTTTCTGTCGGTTCAAGTTGGTCGATGATGTGCATTACACAGCGATCTTTGAGATTTTCGAGCGAATCGGTATCTTCGTCAGAAAGTACATAATTGCTACAAACCGTTGGATCACTATTTTTGATACACTTCGCGAGTACCACAGATTGAATACAAAGCGCTTTTTTGTTTTGGTCAGCGAGTTCATTACAACGCTCATGATCGAGTGTTTTTTTGGCAGTTTCCGTGATTACCATTTCTCGACACGCAATTTGAAGCGATTCATCCGCGAATTGTCCACAAATTTCCGTACTCGAATTATTCACTGCGTAACTATTGATAAAATTGGTTGCGCAAGTTATCTTGGAAGTTGCGATACACTGCGCATAACCTGGGTCCGCCGAGATCTGCTCACCAACCGCATCAGAAAAAGTTTTCTGCGTTTCAGTCGTTTGTGCGGTTTGCGTTTCAGATTTATTTTCTGATGGAACCGATGCAGGCTGTTGCGTATTACCAACATTGCACGACGCAATGAGAAAAAGTCCGATAAGGAGGAAAAATTTTTTCATAAAAATATATTAAAGTCTATCAAAAGAATCTTGGAAATCTGAAAAATTTCAACCAAAAATTTCAGATTTCCAGAGTTTCAAAATTTTTATCGTTCACCAATTTTTTTGGCAGCGTTATAGGTTGTCGTACCACCAAAAGTTGGGCGACACTTGGTCGTAGAAGTCGCCGAAAGCGTACAATCTGACGCGATCACCGGCGCCATCTGCTTGGGAATGTTCGCACCAAATGTCCAGTTCACCGTCGCAGGCCAAGTCAGTCCTGTCTGCGCACCAACCGTATTGATGTTAAATCCTGTCACATTGGTCGGAACAATCGCCCACGCAGCACCAAATGTTCCAGCGTTCGTGAGAACGCCATTATTGAAGCCACCGAGCCAGTGACTTGCGAGCCCTGGTTTGATCGGACCAACCGTGTTGTCACCAGCGTTTCCAAATATCACGAGCTTGTCATAGTAGAAGTTGGAACCACCATTCCCTGCTATACCTGCACCACCATTGGCATATGAATAGACATTGGAAAATGTTGTGTTGGAGCCATCCACCTGAATACCAACCTGTCAATTTTTGTAAACCACGACATTGCGGAGGGTGTTATTTATTTTTCCATTCTGCACAGATATTCCATAACGCTTACTATATGAAATACTTGCATTTGAAAGAGCATTGTTGTCAGAGGCAAAATGAATTCCGAAAGAAGAATTAGAAGAATTAGAAGAAATATTTGATATAGTAATATGAGTCAAAGTGTTACTATCACTACTACTCAGATAAATTCCGGAAGAAGAATTAGAAGAAGCAGAAATATTTGATATGGTAATATTTGTAAGGGTATTATTATTACTACTACTTAGCTGAATTCCATTTACTGCATTTGAAGTGCTCTTGATTTCTTTTATCTCCACCTTATTTATTTTACTATTTGATACATTTTCAAAGTCAATTCCTGATCGTGTTGCATTTTCCAGATTCGATTTCTGAATGATTACTTTGGAGATATTTCCTGACGCCTTGATGAGATTGGCTACCGTACCAGCCCCAGCCTTTGTTCCGGTGATTTTCACATCAGAGACAACAGCATTGGACTTCGCGATACCGATGAGATCTTCCGTCCCGAAC
Source organism: uncultured Candidatus Altimarinota bacterium (assembly GCA_938036655.1). Classification (GTDB taxonomy): domain Bacteria; phylum Patescibacteriota; class Gracilibacteria; order BD1-5; family UBA2023; genus GN02-873. The sequence goes on along the minus strand of CALHQS010000048.1, from coordinate 1,129 downwards.
GAGAGACCAGCGTACTGAATCGTTGTTTTGGTATTGCCCTCCCCGACGATAGCACTACATGTATTCATGTTAATTTTCTTGGTAATCTCATAGGTACCAGAGGAGAGCTTGTACATAGTATCAGCGTTGAGATTTTCTGGGATTTTATCCACACCAGGCGCGATCGTCACGACCCGAATATTGGCCGTATTACAGCTCGTATCTTTGAAAATATCATTAATCTGAGGGTCACCACCAGCCACACACTGACTTCCATTCCATGAATATCCGGCGTTACATGTCTGAGAAATTTTCTCTTCTGGACCACTCGCTTCGACCGTTCCATTATTACATACAAATGTTTGCTTGTAATTTTCTGTACCATTAGCAATGGCTTTATGAGTATAGACTACCGCAGAAAAATTGTGCTTGATGCTTGGAACAGCATATGTTTTCCCATTGATGGTCATATTGGTTGCACTACAATTGGTTGCAGCATCCCCTGACGGCTGAATACATGCCGTTCCATTGGAGATATATCCATTATTACAGAAAAGTTGCGAACGCTCTCCACCGAGCGCACCAAGATTTCCCTTTGTACACAAGAATTCTTGCGACCACTGACGGCGCCCATTAGCGATGCTCTCGACAAATACGGACATATAATTATTCCCATTAGTAAGGGCCACAACTGGGTATGAATGTCCATTCACGACTTTGTTCGTAGCACTACAATCATTTGGATTGCTACCAGAACCGATGCCAAGCGTAGAAGCGGCTGCCCAACGAGCAATACCATCGTTGTCAGACACGAGCAATTTTCCAGAACCCTGAGAACCATCAGCGATACGAACTTTTCCAGCGACATCAAGCTTTGTTTTTGGATTCATCGTCCCAACCCCAAGGCTTCCAGAAGCAGTAAGCACCATATGACTATTGGATGTGCCAATAGGTCAAAATCTTAAGTCTTTCGCGCTATTTGCAACACTCTCCCACCCTGATTGAATATAATTGGCTGTGGCATCTCGATTAAATTGAATTTGACCCGAAGCAGTAGTATTACGGAAAATATATGCAGCACTAGTATGAGTAGCAGAATTATCACTATTTCCACCACCAATTACTACATCTCCTAGAAAAGAGTTGAGAT
>CALHQS010000047.1 GCA_938036655.1 uncultured Candidatus Altimarinota bacterium | reverse complement strand
AATGCGTGCAGCATATTCGCAGCTCGTCGATGCGCTGGAAGATCAAAACGAAAAAGCGCTGAATAAAGCGATATATGCTGCCACGCAGGAGCGGACGCGCTACTTCGCCGACCGTATTGCACGGACGGAGATGGCGCGGGCGTATCAGGACGGCTTCCTGCTCCGATGGGATAATAATGATGACTGCGTGGCGTACCAATGGAAACTGTCGGGACGGCATCCGCGCTATGATATATGCGATCTGTATGCAAAAGCAAATCTCTACGGCATGGGTGCGGGTGTGTTCCCGAAGGACAAAGTCCCGCGTTTGCCCGCGCATCCGCATTGCATGTGCTTTCTCAAGCCTGTTATTCGCGGGATGATCGACAACGAATCGCCGATTGACCGCATCGAGGAGGGCGGCAGAGAGTATCTTGACAGCGTCGATCTGCACCACCGGCAGATGATCCTCGGGATTCATGGCGCAAAGGATGTGATGGACGGGAAAATCAGCTGGACGCAGAAAGCACGCGGATACGGTGGTAAAAAAATTGACAGCAGACTCTCGCAAGAGGGCGCGAAAAGTGGTACAATGAATATAAATCAGATACATACGTTCATTCCTGCAAAGAAGATTAGCGAAGCGGAAGATTACGCAAGATCGATTTTGGGAATACCCAATGTATCGTACAAGGGCTGTGACGTGGATACAGCGAATGCGTGGAATAGAGGGCTTCATGATGCTTTTTCCCGATTCCCCGAGTTGAAAAAGAACTTTGGGTTTGTCGGAGAAGCCCATGAGCGAAATGCGATGCTAAAGCCTATCCTACGCCAGCATTACGCGGATGATTACAGAAAACGAGCTGCGTGGTTGCCGCCTGCGCAGATTGATCAGCTCGCAGATGCGGCGACGAGAAAAACAATGAAGCAGTTGCAAGTCGCAAAAGGGACTTTGGCAGTGAGCTTTTCTTTGGCAAAATCTAAAATCCCATTGTTTTCATACAAATCTGTCAAAAATTCCAAAAATTCTTTTGCCTCAGGATTGGTATAATTGCTGGCAAAATGCTTTCAGAAAATACTTCTTTGTTTACGATTTTTTATTTCTGTTTCATATGATATATATGATAAAATATCAAAAATATCTGACTTTTCAGCACAAAACATCTTTTTTAAAGCAGCAAATTGTTCCTTGTCAAATCACAAAGAAGCCAGTTTTCTGAGCAATTCCTCTCTTTTATTAGGATCAGCCCAAGTCACACGAAGTTGATGCTCATTTTCATAAAGTTTTGGCAACTCAGAAAAAAGTTTTTTCAAAAAATCTTCTGTAGAAAGAAGCCTTCCAGAAGCAGGATCTATATAATATGTCTCAATATCTATCACCTTTACTTCTCTATTTTCTCACAAAATCACTACCAATTTTTCTTTTGGATTTTCTTCCTTTGGATTTTCAATCGACTCTACTTCATCAATATTTTCAATTTTTTCTTTTTTTGTTTTGGCTTCTTTTTCATTTATTTCTTCAATATTATCAGCTGGTCATTCCCAAATCTCATCAATAAAACGAATAGAAGAACCAACAAAATCATAAATTGTGAAAAAATCTTTTCCATCAAAAACTCTTGTTCCGCGACCAACTATTTGCTTGTACTCCACAATACTTCAGATATTTCTCACCAAAACAATATTTCTCACATTTTTGGCATCAACTCCTGTTGTCAGCATCTGAGAACTTGTCAAAATCACTGGAATGTGTGCATCATTATCCTGAAATCTTTCCAAAAAAGTTCTTCAAATTTCTCATTCATCACTTGTCACTCTCACACAATAATCAGGATCTCTAACTGTTTTATATTTATTTATAGCATCTCTCATACGAAGTGCATGCCCTTGATCTACACAAAAAATAATGGTTTTATCAAATTTATTTATTTGATTCAAAATCATTTCAGCAATCAAATCAGACCTTTCCTCCAAAATAATATTTTTATCCATATCTTTGACATCATAAATATTTTTCTTTGCTTCTCCAGAAACAATGGTGTCAGAAGATTGTAATACAAATTCATCGATATTAAGCTTAATTCTCTTGATTTTAAAAGGAGTCAAAAAACCATCATCTATTCAAGATTTGAGACTGTATTCATACACAGGCTTTCAAAAATATTTATAAGTGTCTCTGTTTTCCTCTCTTTTTGGAGTGGCTGTCATCCCGATTTGCACAGCACTATCAAAATATTTCAAAATCTCAGCCCAATTTCCATCTTCCTTGGCTCAACCACGATGACACTCATCAATAATAATGGCATCAAAAAAATCTTTTTCGTATTTTTCAAAATATTTTTCGTCCAAAATTTCCTCTTGTCAATCATCATCAGAAAGATTTCATCCTGTCAAAGCCTGATAAATTGCAAAGAAAAAATTGGCATTTTTTGGAACTTCACCTCACCTTTTTTTGATTTCTTTTCAATTGATTTTTTTATAATCTTTTTCAAAATAATTAAATGTGTTCATAGCCTGATCTACAAGCACATTTCTATCAGCCAAAAAAAGTATTTTTGGCCTTCTTTCCCCAATTCCATCAAGCGACCATTTTGCCTCAAAAAGTTTGTAACAAATCTGAAAAGCAATCACCGTTTTTCCAGTTCCTGTAGCCAAATTGAGCAAAATTCTATTTTTCATTCAGCAATAGCCTCCATCGTTTTTTGAATCGCTATTTCTTGGTAATATCTAGGTTTTTTGTCTGAAACAAGATAGTTTTGTTGAAGCAAAATATTTTTTGTAATATTTTCTGATCAAAATACCATTTCATAGAGTTTTTCAGGCTCTGGATAATTTTCTACAAAACCTCAAAAACCAGTTTGCATATCAAACTGGTAAATTTTTTGTCAATTTGTAGAAAAAACAAAACGAATATTGAGAATTTTTGCATATTGTTTTGCTTGTTCAAGTCAATCTGTTGCTTCTTTTTTGTATTTTTTAGCTTCAATAATAGCAAGTTTTACTCATTTATAAGTAAGTATATAATCAGCTTTTTTCCTTTGTTCTCTTTTATTTCCGGGAAGTTTTCTTCAATCTGTAAATTCATATTCACGAATTATTTGTTTTTCATTCCATCAATCATTTTTAAGTTGAGGATCTATAAATTTTGCTCTTGTATCGGATTCTGAAAGGTGCATACTGATAATAAATTTTTTTAAATTATATAAAATTTTAGTATTTTTGCAAATTGATATATTTAAAAGTAGTGCCTGGCGCATTTGTGCTATCAAGCAAAAACGACATGGTGGAATATTTTTCTCA
>CALHQS010000046.1 GCA_938036655.1 uncultured Candidatus Altimarinota bacterium | reverse complement strand
CTGGAAGAATATATGAAATTTTTTTTCGTTTTGGAATATTTTTTGATGATTTTTTTTGAATTTTTTTGAATACAAAAAAGACGAGAAATATTAAAATGCTCGCCCCCAGTGCGAGAAAAATATTTTCGAGAATGAAAATTGATGGCCCACTCACGGGCTCAACCACAAAAAATACACCTTCATTCATAGGTGTATTATAATCAAAAATGTAAATCAGCAAAAAGATTTTAAAGATTTGTCACATAAATCCAACCGAAAATCCCGAGAATATATTGGAATCCATAAATAATTATTAGCCCGACAATTAGTCCCACAAGCCAATCTTTGAGTTTTTTCTTGTATTCTGGGTTATCACCACCAGCAATAGTCCATGCCACACCGAGCGCCGCCGTTGCGAGCACTCCAAGCAAGAGCGCGATTTGAATAATCCAACCTACGATACCCTGAATAAGCTTGGTGAAAGTCGGAACTTCACAGACATAGAGACGATTTTGAGGTTTTTGCGTACAAATTTGTTCTTCCTGAACGAGATACTGCGTTTGCTCCCCTTTTTCTTCTTTTCGCACACACTGACATTTTGCTCCGAGAGGTTTTTCTGAAACAAGGACCGATCCAGAGCCAACCTGAGCACTATTTGTCCCTTGTGAATTGTTGCCTTGCGCAAAAGCAATATTTGTTATTGCAAAAATTTGAAATAACACAATGATGATAGAGATGATATTTTTTTTCATAAGTAACAATTAACCAATCTAGCCGAGAAATTTTGTCAATCCGATAATTTCGTTCAAGAAACTTGCTCCGGCAAGCAAAATAATTGATGCCAAAAATGTGTACAAAAATATTTTTTTTCCTTTGGAAGCACGATCTTCGTCGCCCGCGGAAGTGATATAATAATATGCTCCGAGAATCGAGAAGAAGACAGCCACTGGCGCTGCAAAATAAAATGCGAGCCCAAAGACATTTCCAGCGATTTTTGAGATTTCTGCTTGAAGTCCTGTTTGTGTAAAGGCGTACGACCATGCTTCAACGATTCCAAGAAACAACAGCCCAAGGACACCATACACCATACGATTTTGGGCATTCTCTTTGTATTCATCTTGTCCGCGAGAAGTCATGAGGCCAATCGCGCCCCAAATAAATGACAATATTGCTGCCACGAAAGCAACAACTTTCAAAAAGCTAATGACGCTAGAAATAAAATTATCTGCACCGAAAACTCCTGAAAAATTCCAAAAAACTGATTGACTCGATACGTCTGTCCAAGTTCCAGCGCCAATATTTCGGTTGTCCGTTCGCATAAAAATACGATACACAACATCAGGAATATTAAGAAAAATAAAAGCAATTCCTGAATAAAAAAGCTGTTTTTTTTGCTTAGCAACAACCCCTTCATCGTCTGAAGAAACAATTAAATTGGCACCAATAATAACAATATAAATCAGCGCAAAACCTGCAACCACCAGGCGTGCAATAGACAGAAGACTTCCGCCAAAATTTCGAGCATCGCTGATACTCACATTTTTCGTATCCTGAAAACTGTCCGAATGAATCGAAACTTCTTTGAGAATTTCCTTTCCAGGAATGTCGAGATCTGCGTACGCAAAATTTGTGCTCAGAGCGAACGAAATAAGCGCGACGAGGATGAGAAAAATTTTCTTTTGCATAGTTTTTTCTTATATTAGCATATTTTTTTTGCTTTTGCAAATTTTCGGTTGTAATTTCGTTTGAAAACTTTATAATAAACCTACTTCTTAAAAAATTTTTATGAAAGCAATCGGATATTTTCTTTTGGTAGCGCTTCTTATTTGGCTTGCGGCGACACATTTTGGTCAGTCGCTTGGTATTGAGCTTACGGGGCAAAATACGTATATTTCTGCGCTGATTTTCGCAGTTATCCTTGCGCTTGTCAACCTTGTGATTGGCTCTATTTTGCGCATTATCACTTTCCCTTTCAATATTTTGACACTCGGACTGGTATCATTTTTGATTTCCCTTTTGATGATTTATATCACGGATTCATTTTATGATAACATCAAAATTACTGGACTACTCGCGTATCTTGTGGTTGCGATTATTCCAGCATTTGCTGGCATGATGGTTGGGAAAAAATAATCAAAAATTATTATTGCAAAATTTCGCAATATAAAATACTTAATGCAAAAATTTGTATTAAGTATTTTTTGATTTAATGATGGATTTTAAGAAGCAAAATAATCGCGAGCAATGCGAATTAAATCGAAATGACAATAATATTTCCCCATAATGAACGATCTCGATAAATACTCGTGAGCAAAATGTAAGCCACAAACTGAAAACTTCCAAGAATAATCGCGATGAGCATAGCACTTTTGACTGACATAACGCCGAGCATAGAAAGTCCCAAAACTAAAATAGTCATCTGTGAAGAATGGAGAATTCCTGTACTATTACGATACATTTCGCCAAGTTCGTGGCGCGGAATTTTTTCTTTTGGGTGTATCAGTTTTTCTGAGAGAATATCAGAAATAAGGCTTGCAAGCCAAAGTCCCACGATTGTTGTGAGAATGGCAAAAAGCATATCTGTGCTCGTTGAGTGGTCGATATGCGCATAAAAACCGATATTGAGCGCCAAAATCGTGATCGAACCATAGATTCGTTCTTTGAGATATACAGGCGAATATTATTTGAGTGATTGAAATTTCATATTTTTAAAAATTTCGATGATTATATGAAAAAATTACAAAAAGAAAAAAGATTTTAAAAGATTAATATTTTTTATGTTGCTTATGATTATTAGTGCAACAAATTTCCCACAAAAATAAAATCCCATTTATTGGGATTTTATTTTATAAATTATTTTTGGATTTGAATGGTTACCTTTGCACCATTTTCAAGTTCAAAAGTTTTTCCAAGATCTGGGCTAGTAATACGATTAGTAAGCGTAGAAAGTGTTTCACTCGTAATCATCGTACCAAATTTTTCAAGAATCTGAGAAATTTCGAGATTTCCTGTTCCTTCGTCGTTGTGATGTGCTGAGATGTGCAAAGAAATCTGATCAGTAACCTGATAATTCACTTCTTTTCGCATATCTTGGATTTGACGGATAATATCGCGCGCATATCCTTCCAACAAGAGTTCTTCCGTAAGATTTGTATCCATCGAAATCACCGTTCCATAGCCGCCTTCAATATCAGTTACGCCTTCCATTGCAGTATATTCAATCGTGAATTCTCCTGATTCCAATCGGAATTCTCCAACCTGAATGCTTCCGTCCGCATTCTCCGTGAAATCACCATTTTTAGCAGCGATAATAATTTTTTGAACATCTTTTCCAAATTTTGGACCAATTTTTCTCGCATCTGGTTTACAGATTTTTTTGGCAAGATTTTCTGGATTTTCAAATTTTACGGATTTTACATTGAGTTCATTTTTGATAATTTCCTCATAATAATGGGAAAGTTCTGTTGGAATCGTCACACTTGCGAGCGGCTGGCGCACACGAATATTTTTACGAGAGCGAAGCGAAAGTCCAAGAGAAACAAAATTTGACGCGAGTTCCATATCGCGATTGAGTTCGGACGAAATAAGATATTTGTTCGGTAAAGTTACATATTCAAGGTGTACGGATTCTTTTTTGGTAAGCCCTTGGAACATACTTTCCGCCATGAATGGCATAAATGGCGCGAGCAATTTTGAAACTTCAACCAACACAGTGTAGAGCGTATTGTATGCAGAATTTTTATCAGCAGTCATCTCCGTTCCCCAGAAACGACGGCGAGAAAGTCGTACATACCAATTTGTCAATTCTCCCATATAATCCACAATCGCACGAGTCGCACGAGAAACATCATACGCGTGCATTGCGTCATGAACTTTTCCGATAAGAATCTGTAATTTTGACAAAATCCAGAGATCAAGCGGATTACAAATTTTTGTTGTCATCAAGCGGAATGGATCTGCGTTTTGGATATTGCAATTGTAATATACTGTTTCAGCATCAAGTCCATGATATTCTTTGAGTATTGGACGAGCCGTTCCAGCATGCGCTACGATGAGAATTTTTTTGCCAGCATATTTTTGAAGAATATTTTCATACGCTGCCAAAATTCTTTTTTCAAATTGTTCAATATTTTCGACACTGTTATTTTTGTACGCTTTGCGAAGTGTTACCATGTCGGCTTCTGATTCAGAAAGTCCGAGCATTTCGCGAACTTCTGCTATTGTTTTGTTGGCGTATTCACCAGCTGTTTGCTCGATAAATCCATTATCAACGATATATTCACCTGTATATCCGAGTTCTTCCCCGATAATATGCGCCGTATCGCGCGTACGGATTCGGTCCGTATGGATAATAACATCAAAATTGATTCCCTGATTTTTGAGGGTTTCGCCAGCCGTTTTGGCTTGTTTTTTTCCTTTTTCTGTGAGATTTGGATCATCGGTTCCATCGCTCATTTTTCCGAGCACATTAGCTTCACTTTCTCCATGTCGCGCGAAGAAAATTTCTGTTTCATTCTTTTTCCAATGATCGATATTGGCGTATGTCGTGAAGAAAGAATATGTGTTCCAGATTGGAAGCATCACATTTTTGATGGTTTCAATAATTCCCTCTTCCTTAAAATCCATGTCTCCACCGGACAAAAGTGGCGAATTGAGCATATAAAATCGAATCGGATCGGCCCCATATTTTTCGATAGTGGCGCGCGGATCAGGATAGTTTCCGAAGCTTTTTGACATTTTTCGGCCGTCATTTCCATTAATGACTCCCGTGGTAATCACATTGGTAAAGCTTGGTGTTGGCTCAGTTTCGTTGTTTGGATTGAGTAGAACCCCGAGAACATGCATTACATAAAACCATGCACGAACTTGCCCGACATATTCTGCGATAAAATCAGCTGGGAAGCTTGCTTCCATTTCTTTTTTGTTAGCGAATGGATAATGCATTTGCGCATATGGCATCGATCCAGAATCCATCCAAACATCGAGCACTTCCTTGATTCGTGTCATTGGTCTTCCTGTTGTTGGTGAGGCGAGTTTGATTTCATCAATGTATGGGCGGTGCAAATTGAGTGCTTGTGCTCGGTCTGAAAATGCAAAATATGTTCGCACAAAATCTTCTACCTTTCCTTTGTTGGACGGCATTTTTTTCTTGAGAGATTCGTATGATTCATCCAAGAGAATTTTTTCCATCAAAACAAATGGATCGCCATGTGTACAAATCACGATTGTTTTTCCAGCATTTTCTTTGATGATTTTTTCAAAACTCTCACGAATGCGTGCTTCGGCTTGTGGAAGGGTTTCGTCGCCAGCAACCGCATCATCCCACTTGAGATCAGAACATTTAAATTCTGCGTCTTGCCAACTTGGTTTTTGTAATTCTTGGAAATTTTCGACTTTTGAAATTTCGAGATTTTTGGCTTTTGAAAGCGGAGAAATAGTATCCAGACAACGATTAAATGGGCTTGAATAAATCGCGTCAATTTCTACTTTTTCAAGAAGCTTGGCAATTTCCTCGGCCTGATTTTTTCCAAAATCTGTGAGATTTGCTTTGTTGAGAGAATCTTGTTTTTTGGCATCGTTGTAGTCTGTACGACCATGACGAACCAAAATAATTTTTGTCAATTGTGCAAACGGCTTGTTGTGCTGGAAAATTTCTTCGCGACTTGCGGCTACGAGTTTTTCGTCATTTTCTCCAATCCAGATCGGCATTGGAGCACCCCAAAATCGTGTTCGAGAAATACACCAATCTGGCGCAGATTCGATACCCTTGGCAAAACGGCCATATTTGAGATATTCTGGGAACCAATTGATTTTCTCGTTGGCTTTGAGAAGTTTTTCTTTTTGTGACTGAATATCGATGAACCAGCTATCCTGCGCGCGTTGTACGAGCGGTGTGCCAGAGCGTGGACAGAATGGAATTCGGTGCGTGATAGATTCATTTTTGAAAAGTGTTCCATTAGCCTTCATTGTTTCTGTATTGGCTTTGTTGGCATCAAGATAATGCATTCCTGCCAAATGTCCGAGCTGTGCTGTGTATTTCCCTTCATCATCAAGCGCTTCAGTGATGGTAATTCCCTTTTCTTTCCCAAGCAAATAGTCGACATCACCAAATTCTGGAGCCGTATGCACGATACCTGTACCATCTGTATCAGTCGCAAAATCCGCAATATGTACACGATGATCGGCAGGATTATTGGTTTTATTTTTATAAAAATCAAATGGTGGAACGTATGAAAGTCCTGCAAGGTCCGCCCCCGTCATTTCTTGAATTACTTCGTACTCGCCTTTTCCTTTGAATACAGCTTCCGCGCGATTTTTGGCAACGATAAAATGCTCGTCGTTATTTTTTACGAGAACATATTCGATATTTTCACCAACCGCGAGCGCCATATTGGCAGGAATCGTCCAAGGCGTTGTCGTCCACGCGAGAATCGCGGTATTTTCTGGGAATTTATCATTTTTTTCAAGAATAAAACGCACCGTGATGGCTGGATCGTTCACTTCCTGATAAGTATCATCCATCGCCACTTCAAAATTGGAAATTGGTGTTGAAAGTTTCCAAGAATAGAGTGAAACGCGTTTTCCTTTGTAGATGAGCCCTTTGTCCCAAAGCTGCTTAAAAACCCACATCACGGATTCCATATAATCCTGATCCATAGTGCGGTACGCGCGATCCATATCAACCCAACGACCGATTTTGTCAATGTACCAATCCCATTCTGCCGAAGTGGTGCGAGTATAATCATAACATCCGTCGATAAATTCTTTAATTCCGCGTTCTTCGATTTCTTTGTTGGAAGCAAGTCCAAGCTTTTTTTGAACTTTTTCTTCAATTGGCAAACCATGACAATCCCAGCCCCAAACGCGATCCACACGTCGTCCTTGCATGGTCCAATATCGCCCGACAGCATCTTTTACAACTGATGACAAAAGTGAACCATAATGCGGTGTTCCCGTAATGAATGGAGGTCCATCATAAAAACGATACGGATTGTCTTCTGGACGAGATTCGATCGATTTTTTGAACGTATCATTTGCTTTCCAGAAAGCGAGAACTTCTGATTCCAAAGCAGGAAATGATTGCTTTGGTGAGATATTTGGAAAATGTGACATAATAAATTTTTAAAAAATTAAAGCGTATAATTTTTGATTTCGAGAATTTTTCCGAGCCCGAGTTTGAAACATTCTTTTCCGTTAAATTCCTCGATCCCCAGAATTCAACGATATTCCATGACAGCGGTCGGAGATGTTGCTTTGTAGCCGTTGACAATGTGCACGACATCAAAATGTTTCGGTGTGCCGTCTTTTTCAAAAAGACGCGATTCCCAGAAGGGCTTGGCTTCGCGATAGCGATGCGAACAGCCTTCCGTGACAAGTTTTTTGAATCCATCGCCACAAATTCGAAGTGTGAGAATTTTTTGCATACAATTTTAAAATTTTCAAAAATAAAAAGCCCACAAAAAATGTGTGCTTTTGGCAGGAAAAAATCCTGAGTTACCACCCAAAGCTGTGCTCGATTTTATTTTTTAACGAAGGTTTGCGACTTCGGAAAGTTCTAGTCAGGCGAGGCCTTTTCTTCTTTCGGCTCGTGGTTGATAGCCACTCGAACGCCTTTATTTTTTTTATTTTTTATAATTTTTT
>CALHQS010000045.1 GCA_938036655.1 uncultured Candidatus Altimarinota bacterium | reverse complement strand
GATTTTAAGTCCCTCGTGTCTACCATTCCACCACCCGGGCAAAATCCAAAATGGATTTTTCTGAAATGGATACACGAAACTAGAGAATACCCTTTTTCTTGAGAGTCTTGATTGCTTTTGCAGAAAGACGCATACGAAGAACAAGACCAGTTTCAGGATCTTTAATATTTCTCCAAAAAAGATTTGGATAAAAACGACGCTTTGTACGGCGTACAGAGTGTGATACATTATTTCCTACGGAAGTTCTTTTTCCAGTAAGTTGACAAACACGAGACATAATTTATATATTATCAAAAATAGAAAATTTTTACAAAACCTTTACTTCTACACCGACTCCTGAAGGAATATTGATAGACTGAAGCATTTCGAGAGTCTGAGGATTTGATTCAAGAACATCAATCAAACGCTTGTGACGGCGAATTTCAAACTGTTCGCGAGCATCCTTGTTTACGAATGTAGAGCGGTTTACAGTAATTTTTTCAATTTTTGTTGGAAGTGGTACTGGACCAGCAATAGTCGCTCCGCTATCCTTGATAGTTGCGATAATTTTTCCAACTGCATCATCAACCATTCGGTGTTCAAATGCTTGTACAATAATACGAATCTTCCCTGCAGAAGACGCTTTTTTTGCTTTTGCTACCATAAAAAGTATAAAAAATAAAAGAATGTAAGGTCTTACCATCTCGAGAGATGCAATGACATTTCCTATAAGGACCTTCTCTGTCTTGCCAGACGAATCAAGCAAGACAAGAGAAAATACTTATATTTTCAAATCAAATTATTCAATTACACGAGCAACAACTCCTGAACCAACTGTACGTCCACCTTCACGAATCGCGAAACGAAGACCCTGATCCATGGCGATTGGAGCACCAAGAGTAATAGTCATCTGAATATTATCACCAGGCATAACCATTTCTACACCAGCTGGAAGTTCAATAGAACCTGTAACGTCTGTAGTACGGAAGTAGAACTGTGGTTTGTAACCCTGGAAGAATGGAGTATGACGTCCACCTTCGTCTTTTGTAAGTACGTATACTTCAGCTTCAAATTTTGTATGAGGCTTGATTGAACCTGGTTTACAAAGAACCTGTCCACGTTCAACATCAGTACGTTCAATACCACGAAGAAGAAGACCTGCATTATCACCAGCCTGTCCCTGTTCAAGTTGTTTGTGGAACATTTCTACACCAGTAACAGTTGTTTTCTGAGTATCACGGATACCAACGATTTCAATTTCATCACCAATCTTGATAACACCCTGTTCAATTTTACCAGTTACTACTGTACCACGACCCTTAATAGAGAACACGTCTTCTACTGGCATAAGGAATGGTTTGTCAAGATCACGTTCTGGAACTGGTACATAGTTTTCGATAGCTTCAAAAAGTTCAAGAACCGCCTTAGCTCCGTAAGGTTTTTCGTAGTCTGTAGGATTTTCAAGAGCTACAAGACCAGAACCACGAATTACTGGAGTGTCATCACCAGGGAAATCGTATGAAGAAAGAAGGTCACGGATTTCCATTTCGACAAGGTCAAGCATTTCTGCATCATCAACCATGTCACATTTGTTCATCCATACTACGATGTAAGGAACACCTACCTGACGAGCAAGAAGGATATGTTCACGAGTCTGAGCCATAGGACCATCTGTAGCAGCAACTACGAGGATCGCAGCATCCATCTGAGCGGCACCAGTAATCATGTTCTTAACGTAGTCCGCGTGACCTGGACAGTCAACGTGAGCGTAGTGACGAGAATCTGTCTGGTATTCTACGTGAGCAGTGTTAATAGTAATACCACGAGCTCTTTCTTCTGGAGCTGAGTCGATTTCAGCAAAGTTTTTAGCTTCACCACCGAACTTGTTTGCAAGAACGATTGTAAAGGCAGCAGTAGAAGTAGTTTTACCGTGATCCACATGTCCAATAGTACCAATGTTCATGTGTGCTTTTGATCTATCAAATGTAGCCATATGAAAAGATTAAATTAAAAAATATAAAAAGCGTTTGAGATTATAATGGAAATTTTGAGAAAAGCAAAATTATTTCTTTGTTTTTCGCATTTTTTTACGAATACGGTTGATCGCTTTATTCATTTTTTTGCGTCCGTACGTAGTAAGTCTAGCCATAATAAAAAATATTTAAAGAATAAAAAGAAATTAGATCTTGTTAATATTGATAGAATATTTTTTGAATTTTGCAAGAACTATCTCCTTAGCATTCTTAAGCCAGAGTGTTTCTCCTTCGAAAGCGATACGCTTTTCTAGGTTCTTGTAGTGCTTGATGGCATTTTTGATTTTTCGTCCTGAATATACACCCTTTCTTTTCACTGAGTAGACAAGACTGCGTGGACGCTTATTTCGAAGTCACATACGAAAAAGAATTAAAAATAAAAAGTACTGAAATTATAAATGAACCTGAATTATCGCACAATTCCCGGTTCAATTAACTTTTCAAAAATGGTGGAGCCTAGGAGAGTCGAACTCCTGACCTTCTGCGTGCAAAACAGACGCTCTACCAACTAAGCTAAGGCCCCACTGAATATATGTGGCGGTGCTAACGAGACTCGAACTCGCGACCTCTGCCGTGACAGGGCAGCGCTCTAACCAACTGAGCTATAGCACCAAGCATTTGTGAAAGATAATCGCAAGTGCTGGCGTAGTATATATAACTTTTTTAAAAAAGCAAATATTTTTTTCAAAAAAGCAAGATTTTTTATGAGAAGAAAATATTTTTTGCTTTTGGCAAGCGAAAAACTCAGCATAAAAAAATTAAATTTTTTGGTTTTTTTGAGAAATTTGGCGCAAAAAATCAAAATTTTTGTTCAAAAAAAAATGCCCGAATGGACATTTTTTTGGAAAATTATTCACGAATAGTGGAGTGAATATATTTGTACGACGCAAGCATCGCTGAGAGAATTCCCACCGCAATGGCCGCCAAAAGTTCGGCTGGCAAGAAAAATTCGGACAAATTTTTGTAAAAACCTGCAAACATTGTCGCGATATCGGCCGGCAAAATCTGCACACCGCCCGTCGCTTGAAATATGAAAAAAATCAAAAATGCGAGACACACTGCCAAAGTTGTATAAATAATCCCCTGTACCATGAGCGGTCCATAAATAAATGACGGACGACCTCCCACGAGTTCGATAATGCGCACCTCATCTTGCATGAAAAATACAAAATTTCGAATCGTCATATGCACCATCACAAACATTGTTATCAAAAACAATCCGATGAGCACATATACCGCCTGTGTGAGCAATCGAAGCAACTCTACTGTTTTCATAATATTCTGATACTGCGTCTGAAAATCAATCAATTGTTGCTGCATATCTCCTTCTTTATATGTGATAATATCCTTGTACGACTCAATGTATCGGCTGAAATCTTCATATTTTTCGAGTGGAATTTGAGAAAATTGCACCACATTTGGGAGTGGATTTTCTTCTGCATCTTCAATTACAGAAGCCAAATCCGCATGTCGTTTGGCAAAAATCGTCCATGCTTCCTCGCGTGAAATATACGCCACCGAAATTCCTGGGAAACGATCCTTAGCACCAGACAAAAATTCTTGTGGGCGAATCTGCGTATTATTGTATCATTTTTGAAAACTGATCGTCACCGCGATTTTATCGTTCACAGAGGCAATAAAAGTTTCCGAAGAATGCACGACCAGAAGCAAAATATTTACGAAAAAAACGAGTAATGCAATCGTTAAAATCGATGAAATCGACAAGAAAAAATTACGAAAAATATTTTTAAAAGCGTAACGAAGAATATTCATATTGCAAAAATTGGACAAAAAATTTTTGGCATTATATAAATTTTTTGAAAAAAGCGAAAGTTTTTTGAAAAAATTTTCACAAAAATTTGAGAAAAATGTTAAAAATTATTTTTCAAAATCAAAAAAATAATTATACTTGGCAAATTATTTTCAGATTTTTCGGATTTTATGGGACTTTTTGAATTGCATTCCAAATATAAACCGACGGGCGACCAGCCACAAGCCATCGAAAAACTCGTGGCAGGACTTCGTGAAGGACTCGATTTTCAGACACTTCTCGGGGTGACGGGCTCAGGAAAAACATTTACTATGGCGAATATTATCGCCGAGATGGATCGTCCTGCGCTCATTATTGCGCACAATAAAACACTTGCTGCTCAGCTTGCACAGGAATTTAAAGAATTTTTTCCAAACAATGCGGTGCATTATTTTGTGAGTTATTATGATTATTATCAGCCGGAAGCCTATGTCGTGAAAACGGGCGCATATATCGAAAAAGAGGCGACTATCAACGAAGAAATTGATCGATTACGGCACGCAGCGACTGAAAGTCTTTTGACACGCCGAGATGTGATCATTGTGGCATCGGTTTCGTGTATTTATGGGATTGGTGAGGTGGATCAGTATCGTGATCAGGCACTCAAAATCGAAGTCGGAAAAAATTATATTTTGGAAAATTTGTTGCAAGAACTCGTGGCGATGCAATTCGTTCGTTCGACGGCTGAATGGAAGCCTGGAATGTTCCTTGTAAAAGGCGACATTTTGGAGATTTGGCCGAGCTCGAGCGAAGAAATTATTCGACTGGATTTTTTTGGTGACGAGCTCGAAAATATCACGAGAATCGAACATCTCACAAATGAACGTCTTGAAAATTTGGAAGAAATTTTGATTTTTCCTGCCAAGCATTTTGTGACCGAGAAAGGAATTATTGACGAAGTTTTACCAAAAATCAAAGCTGAAATGGAATCACAGGTTGAATTTTTTCAAAAAAATGGAAAACTCGTGGAGGCAGAACGCATCAAAATGCGCACTGAATACGATATGGAAATGATGGCTGAAGTTGGCTATGTGAACGGAATTGAAAATTATTCAATGTATCTCGGTGGGCGCAATCCAGGCGATGCGCCAGCGACGCTCATAGAGTTTTTCCGACAATCGAACAAAGATGGCGGATTTTTGACATTTATCGATGAGTCGCATATCACGATTTCGCAAATTGGTGGAATGTACGCCTGAGATCGCGCTCGTAAAGAAAATTTGATTCAATACGGATTTCGATTGCCTTCCGCGCTTGAAAATCGTCCACTCAAATTTGATGAATTTGAACAAAAAATCTGACAAACAATTTTTGTATCCGCCACACCCAACAAATACGAAGCTGAACATCAAAAGGCGGTGGCTGAGCAAATTATTCGTCCGACAGGATTGCTCGACCCAGAAATCAGCATTGAACCGATGGAATTCATGGTAGATAGTCTGATGAAAAATATTTCCGAGGTTATCGCTCGCGGCGAACGCGCACTCATCACAACGATTACCAAAAAATCTTCTGAAGATTTGGCGCTCTATCTGTCAGAGAATGGCGTTAAGGTGCGATATTTACATTCGGAAATTGAAACCATCGAACGACTAGAAATTTTACGAGATTATCGTTTGGGCGAGATCGATGTCATCGTGGGTGTCAATCTTTTGCGAGAAGGGCTCGATTTGCCTGAGACGAGTTTTATCGGGATTCTTGATGCGGAAAAAATCGGATTTTTGCGATCCAAAACATCACTTTTGCAGATTATTGGACGCGGTGCGCGTAATGCCAATGGTCGCGTGGTGATGTATGTTCATGAAAAAAATCCGCAACACACCGACAAAAAAACTGACGAAACTTCGATTATTCCGTGCCTTCAAGAAGCCGCCGCAAAAAATCTTGCCGTCTCGAGTGCGATGCGTGACGCGATTTCCGAAACCTATCGTCGTCGCGCCATCCAGCATGACTACAATGTAAAGCATAATATCACGCCAAAAACCGTGATTTCGAGCATCAAAGAACTCTCCATTCCCAACAAAAAAACAGAAATTTTTGATGGTGGCAATATGACGCGAGAAAGCATCAAAACGCTCACGAAGCGCTTGGAACTCGAAATGGATGTGGCAGCAGCCAATCTGGATTTTGAAAAAGCGGCAGAAATCCGCGATCAACTCATGGCTCTTCGCAAGAAAAAATAACCTCAAATGAGGTTATTTTTTGATATTTACGAATACAATGACTGGATGATCGATAAGAAAACTTGCTTTTTAAAAGTTATTTTCAAATTCTATAAGACAACGAATTGGTGCTCGACCAGAAACCATGAATCCACGAGATGATTCTGTATATTTTCCACGAACCATCTTGAAGAAACTTGGTTGCAATGCTGGCTCATTGACACGCCTTGTGTGAAATAGAGTCCAGTAATTCGTTACCCCATTGGCAACAATTTTATCACGCACTCATAGAGCCACACTTGGCAAACGAATAGTATCTCCTGGTGCTCCAAATTCCCAACCATCTGGAAGAATGTTGGTAGTACGCAAATTGCTGCGTTCAGTATCATCAAGTGCTGGAAGCCATGGAGATGGACATGCATGGAATGGATTTCCTGTCCTATACCTTCATGATCATGCTGAGCGAGCATACATGTCTCTAATACCAAGTTGAGGCAAGTTGTTGAGTGAGTTCTGTATCCATGACTGAACTCCATTTGTTGGGCCAAGGTAAATCATATTACTCAACGGCATAATAGAGTTTGCAAAGTCGGTAGTAGATGAATACTTAGACACTGGTCGACTCGCGTTATCATAAGACATTAATTCGTGGCCATCAGCCAAGCGCGCCCACTGAAAGAGTGAACCCGCAGCATGTCCATCATTCCAATTCTCCGCCTGCTTGGTGA
>CALHQS010000044.1 GCA_938036655.1 uncultured Candidatus Altimarinota bacterium | reverse complement strand
TTCAATATCATAAGTGTAAGCACGATTTAAATCTTTATTTTCCCAAATAGTTTTCCAAGCATCAAAAACTGATTCTGGTGAAGTATATTCAAACTCAAAAATTTCAAATTTTTCCCAATCCACCAAAATATTTTCAAAATTATTTTCAGAATTTTCTGTTTCCCTTCCAACATATACATCATAATTTCCTTCAAAAAAATCTTTTTCATAATTTGTATAAACTGCATAATTAATAGGATTTTTAGCAATTTTTTGTAATGATTCTATAAAATCCTTTTCCATAAATTTATTCCAAATTTGGTACAAATCTTGAGCTGATTTTCCATCTTTATTTGTTGTTGTAACTTTCAATCCAGCAATATTTTTATTCATATTTTTTAATAATTATAAATTAAGTTTGAGTAGTATAATTATATTTTTTTATTGTAAAATGTTTATGCACTTAGATGCTTATAATATTTTCGGAGGATTTTGAAAAGTAATTTCTGGGAGAGAAATGAGAATTTTTGGATCAATTCCTAGTTCTTTTTCATAAATCACTTCTGAGCCACCAAAGAGTCAATCGTGAAAATCGTATCACATTTTTTCGACATATTTTTTGACAATTTCTTCATTTTTCCCCTCGATTTCGATATATGGCGCCAATCCTGGCCAAGTATCGATACAAATTTCAATTTCGTTATTTTTCCATATTTCTCGATAATTTTCTTGTGTAGAAGTATTTTTTAGTCCTGTTTTTTCTAAAATTTTTGCGGCGACATCAAAATCATCTACGATAATTTCGTGCTCTTCCACACCATCAATTGAATCATTGTGAATGCATTTGTATGTCATAGTAATTTTATCGGATTCTTGGCGAATGCGAAACCATTCATTTTTTTCCGTGGTGATGGGATGAAAGGTTTTTCGAATCATGAGAAATTCGTCCGTTGTACAAACAAGTCCCATAGATTTGCATTTTTCGCGAACTTGGTTTCTATCAATTTTGATAAATTTAATTTCGAATTCTTGAGGCATTTTAAGTATTTATGAAATAATGAGTCACATTGAAAAAATATTGCATTTTTCTCACATTATCAAAATAGTCATGAAAGTCAATCAAAAAATTTTCAAAAAATAAAACCCCCAAAAATTGAGAGTTTTATGAGAAATTATTTTTCCTCTTCTACGTCAGCATCTA
>CALHQS010000043.1 GCA_938036655.1 uncultured Candidatus Altimarinota bacterium | reverse complement strand
AGCAAAGTCGAGAATATTTTTAATTTTCACCGGCTTTTTATTTTCTTCAATTTTGTATTTTGCCACGATTTCATCGTCGATAATTCCATTATTCACAATAACATAATCCAATTCCGCTGGTCCAATAAATTTTTCAATCGCCTCAATAAAATCCTTGACTTCCATATTTGTCGTTTCACCGCGCTTTGTCATCGCGTTACAAACATAAATCAGCTTTGCTGGCGTCGCATCAAGCGCTTCGCGCATCCCCTTGGAGAGTAAATTTGGAATAACGCTCGTATACAAATCGCCAGGTCCAATAATAATATAATCCGCATTCATAATAGCTTCACGAGCCCGAGGATTAAGATTTCCTTCTGCGCCAATAAGCCACGCATCCTCGATATTTTGATCAATATTGTGCGTTCGTTCGCCCGGATTTTTATCAGAAACATCGATATTTTTTTCACCTTCAATCACGGTTCCATCCTCAAAGCGCACTGCCAAATGCACATCTTCCAGTGTTACAGGAATTACGCGCCCCGTCACATCAAACATTTTGCACATTTCATCGAGTCATTTTTCATAATCACCCTCAATATCAACAAGCGCTGTGAGCAAAATATTTCCGATTTTATTTGACCCAATAACTCCCTCTTCTTTGAAGCTGTACTCAAAAAGTTTTCGCACCATTTCAGTATCTTTGGCAAGTGCTGCAATCGCGCGTCGCAAATCTCCTGGTGGCAAAATTCCATATTTATCACGAATTGATCCCGTTGTTCCGCCGTTATCCGCAACAGAAATGATGGCTGACAAATTACAATTGTGATTTTTTTTCAGTCCATACAATACATTGAAAGTTCCAGCGCCGCCACCAATGGCGACAATATTTTTTTTCATAATTGCTTTTTAAAAAATTGTGCATATAATTATAGTGTTTTTATTTTTTAATCAAATTTTTTATGGAAATTTTCATTTTTCTCGTCATTTTGGCGCTGATTTTGGTGTTTGTATCCGTAAAACAGGTGCAGCAGTGACAGGTTGGTTTGATTGAAACTCTCGGAAAATATACAAAAACAGTAAATTCTGGGCTCACTTTTTTGATTCCAGGAGTGCAGACGCTTCGTCGCGTTGATATTCGTGAACAAGTGGTAAATGTCCCAGAACAGCAAATTATTACGATGGATAATGTTTCGATGGCAGTGGATGGGATTATTTATGTGCAAATTACGGATCCATTTCAGGCAACGTATGATGTCAATAATGTTTTTATGGCGGTTGTTTCTCTTGCACAAACAAGCCTTCGTAGTGTACTTGGAACAATGAGCCTCGATGAAACACTTTCCAATCGTGATACGATTAATGCACGACTTTTGACTTCATTGGACAAAGAAACGGGAAAATGGGGAGTGAAGGTACTTCGTGTAGAAATTAAACGCCTTGATCCGCCAGATGATATTCAGGATGCGATGAGTAAGCAGATGAAGGCTGAACGCGAAAAACGAGCCCAAATTCTTGAAGCAGAAGGGTATCGCCAGTCTCAAATCACTCGTTCTGAAGGTGACAAACAGTCAGCAATTTTGCAGGCGGAAGGAAAAAAGCAGGCCGCAATTTTGCAGGCTGAAGGTGATGCCAGTGCAGAAATTGCTCTTGCTGAAGCCAAAGCAAAAGCCCTAGAACTTGAGGCGACGGCCGCGGTTCAGTTTTTCAATGGAGCAGCAGTAACAAAAGAGCAATTGAAAGTTATTGAGGGGGCGCTTGGTCAGAATACAAAATACATTTTGGACAGCGATATTTTGGCAGGAGTTTCCAAAATTTTTGGCAACGCAAAATAATTTTTTAAAAAATCTATTATGGTACTTTTTTGGATTGGATTCGGAATTGTTTTCCTTATTGTAGAACTTATCACGGCAACATTTTATGGTTTCTCTTTGGCGATTGCGGCTTTTATCGTAGCGATTTATGCGGCAATTATGAACTCCTCGAATGTTGATATTATTCAGGGTGCGATTTTTGCTGGCACTGCGCTCGTAACATGTTATTTTTTTCCAAAATTTTTTGCTTCATCGCCAGAATCTTCAGAGGAAAAACCACAGGGACTTGATATGTATATTGGTGAGCGTCGTCGCGTTCGCCAAGTGGATGAGGATTTTAAAATAAAACTTGACGGCGTGGAATATTTGGTGGTATGTGATGATGATTTGGAAGACAAAGATTTGGTCGAAATTGTAGATCGTCGTGGGTCGATTTTTATCGTTGAAATGGCACAAAATTAAAATTTTCCAATGAAAAAAGTTGATAACAGAAAAATTCAAGTTTTAAAGTATATTGTTGAGCGGTATCTTGAGACGGGCGATGTTTTAGGCTCAAAATCGCTTCTCGATCAATATAATCTCGGAGTTTCGAGTGCTACGATTCGTAACGATATGGCAGCTCTGGAAAAAATGGGGCTTATTTTTCAGCCATACAATAGTGCTGGACGATTGCCAACGGATCGTGGAATTCGCGTTTTTGTGGATTATTTGATGGACGAATTGCCAACAGTTCTTTTGGATGATGAGCGAAATATTCCAAATTTTGTGCGAGATGGTCTTATTGATGATATTTTGTATAGCCTAATTGAGCGCCTAACGCATCGAACACACGAGGTAACTTTTGCGTGTATTCCATCAGAAGGTGTGCTTTTATATTTGGGAATTACACATTTGCTCGAAAATATGAGCGAAGGACAGGGGAGTGATGTGTATCACATTGTGCGATTTTTGGAAAATAAAAAAATTTTCATTGATACGCTCAAACATTTGCAAATTTCTCCAAAAGTTTCCGTTTTTATCGGTGAAGAACATATTGGTGGCGACCTCAAAAATTCAACGATTATTGCTAAAAAATTTATGCTCAATGGATATGAATGATATCTTGGAATTATTGGTTCTATCAAGATGGATTATTCCTTTAATATTGCGGCACTTCGTCAAGTTCTTTAAAATTTGAAAAAAATTTGCTTTTTGCAAAAAATTTCATATAGTGTCAGAGGTTTTACTGGTGTATTTTCTGGTTAGCCGTTTATTTTCTTAAAATACTTTTTGTCCTATGGATCACAAAGCAAAAAAAGCTCTCATGGAAGAGTTTGCAACACACAAAGGAGATACTGGTTCTCCAGAAGTTCAGGTTGCTATTCTTACTTCTCGTATTGAAAATCTTCAATCACACTTTAGTGAACACAAACAAGATAATCACTCTCGTCGTGGACTTGTAATGATGGTTGCAAAACGTCGTAAACTTCTTGATTATTTGAAATCAAAAGATGAGGCACGCTATGTAGCACTTATTCAGAAACTTGGTCTTCGAAAATAATTGAAATCCCCCCGAAAGGGGATTTTTTAATTTTGAAATTTTTGACTATTTTCAGAAAAAATATACAATTATTGAAAATTTTTTCTATTTTCTTTTTATGAAAATTCCATTTTTCCCAAATAAATATATTTCGCACGCTTTGATTATTTTGTGTGCGATTGTTTCTGTGATTGGTTTCGTGCATCTACCGTTTCAATATTTGTATGCATTCCACTGGAATGCACTTTCGTATGGGGTCTTTGATTTTTTAATGCAATCAATATTATTCCAATTTTTGCACGGAAATTTTTTACATTTGCTGGCAAATTCGTATTTTTTGTATTCGGCAGGTCCAGCACTTGAGGCGAGAATGTCGCGCAACCAATTTTTGTATTTTTTTACTTCAACTACGATTTTTTTGGTGATAGCGTTGCTTATTTTTTCTACTCCTGGAACGATTACGCTTGGAATTTCCGGATTTTGTAGCGCCTTGCTCGCGTATTTGTGTGTCGATCTGTATACAATTCGTCATCCACAAGCGCAGGAAATGATGATTTTGCTTGCCATCAATATTGCCATCGGAATTTTTGCGGGAATTTCTTTTGTTGGGCATTTTTTCGGTGCTGTGTGGGGTGTGGTTTGGTGGTTTTTACTCTCAAAATCAGGTCGTTTTCAAAAATAAAAATCTCAGTTTTCTGAGATTTTTTAAATTTTATCATTCAGGAGATCTTCCTCAAATTGCCTGATTCCGCTCACGTCTTGCGAATAATGCGACACATCTGGAAAATCAAGATTTTTGATGTGTTCGGCAATTTTTTGTACCAATTTTTCCAGTCGTTCAATTTCGCCTTGTTGCACAAATTTTGAAATCGTGTGATATTGATCTTCTTTTTTATTTTTTTCAACAAAAAATAATTGAAACTCACGTTCTTTCCAAGGTGCCCAGCGCGGCGTTTCGTTAAACAAAATCGCATAAAAAATAAGTTGCAAATTGTATTTCCATTTTTTGATCGCCTCATAACCACTTCCTCATTCGAGAGTTGTAAAACTACTGCCGGTTTTATAATCAGTTACAATCATTTTGCTTTGTGATGTGAGTTCAATGCGATCAATCGCTCCTGTGAGACGAATATCTGATAAGTATGTTCCGCTACCCTCCTGATTGAATCGTTGCTCCAAATGAATTTCGCCATAATCATGTACGAGATGCGGATAGAGTGATTCTAGATTCTCAATTCCGCGAGCGATGAGGTTTTTTTCAATATTTTCAGAAAAACCTTCTCGTTTGAGATATTCCGTAAAAGAATTGAGTAATATTTCCTTATTGAAAGTTTTTTTGAATTTATAATCTTTGAAAAAATCTTCCAAGCCCTTGTGGATGGCACTTCCGTATGTGGCACTTTCATTTTTTGCTTGCGGAAATTGCAAAAGATTTCTCGTCAAAAAGTATCGCGGCCCACCACTCGTGACATCAAGAAAATTTTGTACGGAGGTTGCTGATAATTTGAGATTTGACCCGACGAGACTTTTTAAAAATATTGATTCGTCACCCGTGAAAGGAAGTTCTATAATATTTTTTGTTACATTTTCTAATATTTTTGAACAATTTCCAATTGATATCTGTTCATTTTTTTCAAAATCAGTAACATTTCCAAGAACGGATACGAGGGATTCTGATTTTTCTAACAGATTCATGGTTGAATATGTCACATACAATACATCCTTTGCTCGTGTAAAAATCGTATAAATCAGTCGTTCCAAATCTTCATTATTGTCCTTTTCAGGTGCGAGAGAGAGGTTTGAAGTGAATGGATTGCTCGAATTTCGACCTCGTGTATAATTTTTTTCCGTCAAACCAACAGCAAATACATATTTGTACTCCAATCATTTTGATTTGTGTGCCGTGATACATTGCACTGAGTCTTCTGCTCCTATGAGTGCTGATGTCGAGAGATGAATTTCATATTCATCAATAAGGTTCATGTATTCGACAAAATCATCCAAATTGAGGCGTGGTTTTTGTTGTTTGTATCCACGAAGCGATTCTATGATTTTTTGAATATTTGCGAGATGGTTCGCATAAATCAGAGGTTTTTGATGCAATTTTTCTTCTGAAAAATAATATTCATAGAGTGGAGAAGTAAAATTTTGTTCTTCATCATCAATAAAAAGACTGAATTGTTCTCGATTGGATGAATCCTCATTGTAATCATCTGGTATAAAAATCGTGTTTGCCCCTGTAATAATATCAATTAAATCTTCCAAGCGTAACATATTCGCTTGAATTGATAATTCTATAAAAAAATGAGCAATTTTCGATAGATATTTGTTCGAATGATTTCGTAATGCTTCAATCCACACTTTATTTTCTCACTTTTTTGCTTGATAAATTTGCCGGGAAAGTTCCCAGATTTCAAGACGATGAATTTTCCACATTGGATGCGACAAAATCTCAATCAAAATATCATCGCGGTCACTCTGGGTTCGCAGAGAATGAATGTAAAGCAACATATTTTTGACGAGAATTACCACTTCATTATCAAAAATATTTTCATCTTTGGAGAGCTCGATTGGAATATTTTCTTCAAGAAGCGCTTTTCCGATAGCCTCAAGGGTTGAATTTTTTTTCGTAATAATAGCAATATCGGACAATGAAAAATCTGGGTTATTTTTTTCGTGCTCCACAATTTCTGTAATTTCTTTCGCCACCCAAGTAATCTCTTGTAATTCGGTTTCAAATTGAAATTTTTTGATAAGCCCACCATCGCCTCGATGTGCATGAAATTTTTTTTCAGCTTCCGGGAAAATACTAGAAATCCTATCCTGATCAGAAAGAATACTTCGTGAAAAATCAATAATTTCAGCGCGTGATCGATAATTTTCTTCCAAAATAATAAGTTCTGTATTTGGGTAAAATTCCTTAAAAAGGCTCAAATTTCGAACGCTCGCACCTTGAAATTTGAAAATTGACTGATCATCATCGCCCACTGCAAAAATATTTGGATCATCAACACTGTTTGCAATCGTGGTAATGAGCGTCAATTGTGCATCATTCGTGTCCTGATATTCGTCCAACAAAACCCATTGGTATTGCTCAGAAATATTCGCACGTACCGTTTCGTCAGTTTCTACAAGCCGAATAGCCCGAAGAATCATATCCGAAAAGTCAATCAAATTCTGTTCACTGAGTTTTCTCGTGTATTCTTGATAAATATTTAAAAGTTCAGACGATTTTTTATTTTTTTCAACATCCTTCAGGACAAAGGTGTCTTTTGTACCTTTTTCGAGCCAAGAATTTTTCCATTTTGTGAGTAATTTTGAGTCACCAGAAACTACTACTTCTTCGAGTGATAAGAGAATGGTTTTTGCGAGAGAATCTTGAAATTTGTGTGTCGATGGATATTTTTGAAGAATTTCTACCAAATTTGTTGTCATTTCCTCAAAAAGTGACATTTTCATTGTGATATCTTCTTTTTTTCGTCCGAGTGTACTTATTTTTTCAAAATAATTATTTATTATCGGTCAAATATCATTTAATATTTGTGCATTTTGAGAAATAATTGCAGAAAAGTCATCGGGAGTAATTCCAGCAGTTTTGAGATCATTAATGGCTGATCGAAGACTTGGGAGTGAAGAAGTTTTTTTCCAAGAATTATTCCATTCGAGGTTTGAAATAATTTCATGGAAAATTTTGGATGCTGAAATATCATCAATAGGCTTCAATTCGGCACTTTCTTGTAACTTGTATTGGTAGCGATTCAATATTTCCATGCCGAAAGTATGGAAGGTATGAATGGCGACTTTATATGCTTCTTGTCCAATAATTTTCCGAAGGCGCTCGCGCATATTTTTGGCTGCATTATCGGTAAAAGTGAGACACAAAATATTGGAAGCATTCGCGTCAGTTTGCCGTAAAATATTGGCAATTCGAACGGCAAGAAGTTCGGTTTTTCCACTTCCTGGTCAGGCAATAACTAAAACTGGTCAGAAGATTGTATCAACTGCCAGTTTCTGCTTAGAATTGAGGTTATTGTAACGAGATTCAAAAGACATAATAATAAAAAATTTAGAGCATTTTACTGAATTTTTCGAGAAGTGCAAAAAATTATTAATAATAAAAAATGAACAATTATAGTTTTACAATTGTTCAAATATAAATTTTATAAAAAGAGGGAATCAAGTTTTTGGTCGAGATTTTTTTGATTTTTTTCCTCTTCTTGGGATTCTAGCTGCTTAACATGTTCACGAATCAAATCCCCTTTTTTGTAGGATTCTCTCATTTTTCGGAGTTGTTCCTTGGTGAGTGGTTTTTTATGCTGTCCAGACCCATTTGGAAAATAGTCTCAATATCACATTTTTGAACAGTTATTAAATGATAATTGTCTGAAAATTATATTTTTTCAATAGTGGCACCAAGTTTCGCAATCTTTCCAACAATATCTTCATATCCGCGCTCGATATATTCAACATTGGTAATTTGTGTCGTTCCTTGTGCGATGAGTCCTGCAAGAATCATGGTGACTCCTGCTCGTAAATCCCAGCTTGAAACGGTAGATCCACGAAGGGCAGTTTTTCCAAAAATAAGCGCTTCATGTGGATTAAGAATGGCGATATGTCCTTTCATTTTTTCAATTTCAATGAGCCAATTCAGTCGACCTTCAAAGAGAACTTCATGAATACGAGATGTTCCTTCGGCTTGAGTCAAGAGAAGTGCAAAAGGCGATTGGAGATCGGTTGGGAAGCCTGGGAAAATATTCGTTTGAATGTTGATGTTTCGTAAATGCTCACGGGAATTGTAGACCACAATCTCGTCTTTTTCATGATCCAAGTCCATTTTTACTCAAGCTTCTTGACATTTTTCGAGAAAGAGTGTTAGGTCCTGAATTCTTGCATTTCGTACAGTTATCGATGGATTTCCGCTCAAAGCACCAAGAATAATAAAAGTTCCAGACTCAATATAGTCAGAAATTACGCGTGCTTCTGTACTTTCAGGAATGCTGGCAATTCCTTCAATAATAATAGTATGGTCGTATGATACAGTAACTTTTACACCAATATTTTTGAGAACATCGATGAGATTGATTACATGCGGTTCAATGGCAGCGAGGTGAATCGTGGTTTTTCGTGGTTGGAAAGCAGCCATCATAACTGCGTTTTCAGTCGCTGTTACTGCAAATCCAGCCGAAAGTGTCACATCGTTCGTTCCTTCTTTTCCTGAAAAATGAATATTTTCATCAGAATTTTCTCCGTTGTAACCAAAAATTTCAAAGGCGCGGAGATGTTCTGTAATTGGTCGTTTTCCAATATTACAACCCCCGGGATATGGGATTTCGAGCTCACCAAATCGTTTGAGAAGGGCTGGAAACAGGAAAATTCCTACACGAATTTTTTTGATCAAAGCACGATTGAGGTTCGCAAGCGACATGTTTTCAGTATTCATTTTGAGTGTACTGTCTTCAAAACGAACATCTACGCCGAGTGACTCGATAATTTCCAAAAAAGTCAATACATCGCCAATTCTCGGGACATTATGTAAAGTAAAATTTTTGAAAAAAAGTCCGCAGGCAATCAATGGAAGTGCTGCGTTTTTTGAGCCAGAAATTTCAACAATTCCGCTCGTTGTTTGAGGTCAGTGAATTTGAAGCATAGATTTTTTTAAGAAATAATTTCAAATCGGTAGCCAATGCCGCGAATCGTCTCGATGGCGATTTTTTCTGGCAATTTTTTGCGAATATTTTTGATATGGGTGTCAATGGTTCTATCATAAATATAATTTTCGTATCCCATTACATCATGCATAATCGCTTCGCGCTTGATAATATTTTGTGCATTCCGAACGCAATATTCTAAAATAGAAAATTCCGTTTTGGTAAACATAATTTCTACTTGATTGCACAATACTGTATGATTTTTGGGATCGATTTCAAGCGGTCCAAATGTCAATAATTTGGAATTATTTTTTGGTTTTTTTTGTATTTCAACACGCTTGAGAACGGCTGCAATTCGCGCCATCAATTCTCGCGCAGAAAAAGGTTTTGCAACATAATCGTCCACACCCAGTTCAAAAAGTGTCAATTTATCAACTTCGCTGTCGCGCGCAGAAAGTACAATGATGGGCGTGTTTGATTTTTTTCGGATTTCTTCACAGATTTCAATGCCATTTCGGTGTGGAAGGTTGATGTCCAAAATTACCAAATTTGGCTTAAAACCATCAAAAATTTCAATAGCATCAGCGCCATCTTGGCAGGTTGAAAGTTCGTAATTTTCTTTTTTTATGTAAGCGGAAAGCGGCAAAATAATGCCAGAATCATCCTCGATCAGAAGAATTTTTGTCATAAAAATTTTAACAGAATGTGCCAAGTGTACGCAAAAAATTTAAAAAATCAAATACTATCCCATTTTTTTTGATTATTGCAAGCAAAAAAATTCCCATTTTTTCAAAAAATGTGTATAATGTCCGAGTTAATTTATTTTTATGCTCAATCAATTTACAGACGAATATAAGCAAATTATGCTCGATGCCGAAAATCGGGCGAAAAAATTTGGACACAAAAATATTTTGCCAGAAGATGTGCTTTTGCAGATTTCTCGCCTTACCAAAGGGAATATTGCGGAGCTCTTGCAGACGCTCGGCGTGAATGAAAGCCTGATTTTAGATATTTTTTCTCGTCCGCCATTTTGGACGAAAGAACTTGAGAATCGTGATGGTGATTATATTGGGATTTCTGAGCGACTTCGTGAGCTGATTGTGGCGTCATTACGAATGGCTGCGAGTTTCCATAAACCAAAAGCGGGTGTGGAGGATTTTTTGCTTGCCTTGATTCAGTCACCAGACGAAAAATGGTTCGTAGAATTTTTGGATTTTGTCGGCGTGAATGTGAATATGTTCGAGCGCCAAGTAACGAATTTTAATCATTTGACTTCGCCGCAGGGAATGAAAAATTTCCCGATGAACAATCAAGACCCGATTTTTGGTCCAATTGATGAAATTATGGATATGATTGAGGATCATTTTGGAAATCAGAATCCGAATATGAATCAGCCGATGGATACACCATTTGCACATAATGCACCGCAAGAAAAAAATGAGTCTCGCACACCAGCATTGGATTTTTTTGGAACAGATTTGGTGGCGGAAGCAAAAACCAACAAACTTGATCCTGTGATTGGCCGAAATACTGAGATTGATCGCCTGATTTCTATTTTGAATCGAAAAACAAAAAACAATCCGTGTCTTGTTGGTGAACCGGGAGTTGGAAAAACGGCTGTTGTAGAAGGACTTGCGCGTCGTATTGCTTCTGCCGATGTGCCATTTGCTATGCAAAACAAACGCATTGTAATGCTTGATTTGCCAGGAATGCTTGCCGGAACAAAATATCGCGGAGAATTTGAAAATCGTATCAAAATGATTATCGAAGAGGCTTCAACACTTGAAAATGAGGTGATTTTGTTCATTGATGAAATTCATACAATTATTGGTGCTGGCTCATCTGAGGGAACTATGGATGCGGCTAATATTTTGAAGCCAGCGATGGCGCGTGGGAAAATTTCATTGATTGGTGCTACTACACTTTCTGAATATCAAAAATATATTGAAAAGGATAGTGCTCTCGAACGTCGTTTTCAAAAAGTTGATGTTGGAGAACCAACACAATCAGTCGCCAAAGAAATTATTTTGGGACTTCGCCAAAGTTTTGAAGATTTTCATAATCTCATTATTGAAGATTCGGCGATTTCTGACGCCGTAGAACTTTCTTCACGATATATTACAGATCGATTTTTGCCTGATAAAGCAATTGATCTTTTGGACGAAGCATGTAGCGCGAAAAGTATGACATATAATTTTGTGTCTTCCGAAGCGCAAGAAATCAAAGAAAAAATTGAAAAACTTGAAAAAGAAAGTGTGGATATGCTCATGTCGCAGCAATATGCGAAGGGACTTGCCAAAAAACGCGAACAAGAACAGCTTTTGAAAGAACTTGAAAGCGTAAAGAAAAAACACAATATTCCGCGTAAAGATCGCAAAAAAATTACTGGAACAGATGTTCAGAAAATTTTACATCAAATCACAGGAATTCCTCTCAAAAATCTTCAAAAAGAAGATTTGACGCGCCTCAAAAATCTTGATAAATCTCTCAAAAAGCATATTATTGGGCAAGATGAAGCGATTGACGCGATTGTAAGCTCACTCAAGCGCTCGAGTGTTTGAATTTCTCGTGCAGAACGCCCGATTGGAAGTTTTCTTTTTCTGGGGCCGACTGGTGTAGGAAAAACAGAATTGGTAAAGGCTTTGGCTGAAGAATTTTATGCTGACCCGAAAGCACTTATCAAGATTGATATGTCCGAATTTAATGAGCGCCACAGCGGGTCTAAATTGATTGGTGCGACGGCTGGTTATGTGGGATATGAAGAGGGTGGAATGCTTACTGAAAAAGTTCGTAGAAAACCATATTCTATCGTGCTTTTTGATGAAATTGAAAAGGCAAATTTTGATATTTATAATCTCTTTTTGCAAATTTTGGAAGATGGCGTAGTGACTGATGGAAAGGGCCGACAAATCAACTTCAAAAACACAATTATCATCATGACTTCAAATCTTGGTTCGGACGAATTTAACGAAAAAGCGGCGCAAATTGGTTTCAATACTTCTGAAAAAGATGAAGAAAAAATTATTGCGGATTTTGATAATATTCGTGCTCGCGTCATGAAACAATTGCCAGAATTTTTCGCCCCAGAATTTATCAATCGTATCGATAAAACGATTGTTTTCCGTCCACTTGACAAGAGAATTTTACAAAAAATTATTGTTTTGCAACTTGATGAATTGATTGAACGACTTAAGCAAATCGGAATTTCGGCGACATATGATAAAAAACTGATTTCATTGATTTTGGAAGAAACTTTTTCTCCAGAATATGGCGCGCGCCCAGTTCGTCGTTTTATTCAGGACAAAATCGAGGACAAAATTGCTGACGCGATGATTCTCAATTCCAAGAAAAAAATTGTTTCCATTTCTGCACTCAAAAATGAAATTATTTTTGATTGGCAATAATTTGAAATTTTAAAAAATCCTCATTTGGGGATTTTTTGATAATGAAAAATATTCCAAAATTTGCATTTTCCGAAAAATCGTGATAAAATTCAGGTGTTCTTAATTTTTCTTATGTCTACAAATATTGAAAATCTTTATATTTTTGATGGTTTTTCCAAAGAGATTGTGGCGTATTTTTTGCTCATGACACAGGCACAATTCCGAAAAAAGGGGGATATTATTTTGAAACAAGGTGATGTTTCGAATGGTTGTGCGTATTATATTAATTCTGGAAAAGTTCGCGTGGTAATTGATGGAGAAGAGCGCGCGACTATTGGACAGGGTGGATTTTTTGGTGAAATGGCGCTTATTACGGATGACCTTCGTACAGCGACTATTGAGGTAGTTGAAGATGCAGAATTGCAAGTGTTTCTCAAAGAAGATTTTTTGATGCTGCTCATGAAATCAGAACACGGAGAACAGCTCAAGGCCGAAATCCGTCGTCGCATTACCGAAAATATGAAAAATAACCCAAATATTCATGCTCGCAAATAATGATCAACTTGCTAATGAGTGGGAAAAGATTTTGGAAGATCAGGGGCTTGGATTATTGGATATTGATCAATATCGAGAAAAACAGTCATCAATCGTGGCCGATATTCTTGATATTTCCTCGCCAGAAAAATTTGAAAAATGCATTGAAGATATCAAAAATTCCCACAATATTCATATTCAATTTGAAGAAAAATCATTGCGAATCACAGATGAAAAACATGATGAAATCGGATTTATACGACCAGGACATTATTCGTACCATGGGCTGGAAAAAGATTCTCATCTTGAAAGCGTTATTCACCCACAATTTCGCGAAAAGTGATATGGAAAAATACTGTATTCGCTTTTTGAAATGTATGGAAAAATTTACAAAAATCCTGATTTTTCGCTTCCCAAAAAGGAATATTCACACAAAAAAAGCACCATTTCACTTATGGTCGAATATTTTGGATATACGCCGATTCGCAAATATGTCGATGGGGAATGGCAAGAAGTTCGATATTTTGATGAATATTTAGATGATGCCATTGATGATGAAATTCTGTATACATATGAATTAATAAAATAAAAATCCCACTTTTGTGGGATTTTTATTTATGCTTAAAAAGCGTTGACAGGGGCGTTTTTTTGTATATTACTCGTAATTCTAAGTTTTTTGTATGAATTTTAAAATATATACTCGTGCAATTATTCTTAATAAGAATAATGATATTCTGGTTCTAAAAAAAAGAAGCGATCAGAAAATTTGATGATGAGACTGGTTGTTGCCAGGGTGAACGGTAGAATTTTGAGAGGGTTTAGAGAATGCGCTTGCTCGAGAAATTTTGGAAGAAACAAATTTGAAAATTGTGAATATTTCATTTTTCGCGCATCAAAAAATTATTTTGGCTGATACACACTGGCTTGGTATATATTTTGTTTGTGATGCGGAAAATTGGGAAAATATGCAAAATCAAGAACCAGAGAAGCATGAAAAATTGCAATTATTTTCTCGAGAAAATTTACCGAAAATGCACGATGCAACAATTATTGAGAAATTTTTTACACAATAAAAACCTCACTTTCGTGAGGATTTTTTAATACATTCCCATTCCACCCATTCCTGGATTTGGCATCAGCATTTCAGACTTTTCTTTTTCAACATCAACAATGAGTGCTTCTGTTGTGAGGAACATTCCTGCGATAGAAATCGCATTTTGAAGGGCTGAACGCTCAACTTTTTTGGGATCAATAATCCCAGCACGAACCAAATCTTTGTATTCATCAGACCCAGCATCATATCCAAAATTTTGTTCTGGATTTTGCATAATAGTATTCACAACGACAGCGCCTTCCTTCCCAGCATTATCAGCAATTTGGCGAATCGGATAGGCAAGTGCGCGCGCTACGATTTCGGCACCAATTTTTTCTTCTGCATTCAAATTATTATTTTTCAAAATTTGACTGGCACGAAGAAGAGCCACACCACCACCCGCAACAATTCCTTCGTCAACCGCAGCTTTGGTGGCGTTGAGCGCATCTTCGATTCGCAATTTTTTCTCTTTCATTTCAATTTCTGATGCAGCACCAACCTTGATAACAGCGATTCCGCCAGCAAGCTTTGCGACGCGTTCTGCCATTTTTTCTTTATCGTAGTCAGAATTACTCTGTTCAATCTGTGAGCGAATCTCGCGAACGCGAGCATCAATGAGAGATTTGTCGCCAGCGCCACCAATAATTGTTGTGTGATCTTTGGTTGCGAGAATCGCTTTGGCACGACCAAGATGAGAAACATCCGCATGTTCAAGCTTATAACCCAATTCTTCGGTAATTACCGTTGCGCCTGTCAAAATCGCCAAATCTTTCAAAATATCTTTTTTACGATCTCCAAATCCTGGAGCCTTGATTCCTAACACCGAAAGTGACCCTTTAAGGCGATTGAGGATAAGCCCAGTAAGCGCATCGCCATCAATATCTTCTGCAATAATTACGAGCTCACGCTTTCCGTTTTCTGCTAAGCTTTCCAGAACTCCAATAATATCTTTGAGGGAAGAAATTTTTTTATCAGTGATGAGTACGAAAGCATCATCTACACGAGATTCCATTTTTTCTGTATCAGTCACCATATATGGAGAAATATATCCGTTATCGAATTTCATTCCCTCAGTAACTTCGATTTCAAGACCAAAAGTTCGGCCTTCTTCCACAGTGATGACACCATCTTTTCCAACTTGTTCCATCGCTGAAGCAATAATTTTTCCAACCGTTGCATCCTGAGCAGAAATCGTCGCCACTTGTTCGATTTCTTCCTGACTATTAAGCGGAGTTGCAAGGCGCGCAAGTTCATCTACTACGAGTGCTCCCGCTTTTTTCATTCCATTTTTTAGCTCTATAGCGTTGATTCCAGAGCGAATTTCACGGAGCCCTTCTTTTACCATTGCATAGGTCAAAAGTGTTGCGGTCGTGGTTCCATCACCCGCAGAATCATTCGTCTTGGAAGCAGCTTCTTTGATGAGTTCTGCTCCCATATTTTCGATTTTATCTTCCAGTTCAATTTCTTTGGCAATAGTTACACCATCGTTAGTCACTTGTGGCGCACCAAAAGATTTTGAAAAAATTACGTTTCGCCCTTTTGGTCCCATTGTTGAAACCACGGTTTTAGCGACTTTTTCCATTCCGGCAAACATTTTGAGGCGAGCTTCGTCACCAAAGAGAATATTTTTTGACATATTTGAAATTTAAAAATTATTGAGAAATTTTGGCGAGAATATATTCGTACGCCACGATTTTGTAAATCAAATCGTCGACTTTGACATCATCGCCAGAATATTGGCCACTAATCACGCGATCACCTTTTTGAAGTTCGATTGCCACAAAGTTTCCATTTTTATCGATTTTTCCTGGACCAACCGCCACTACTTCGTAGAGTGAAGGTCGTTCCTTGTTAACGCTATCTGGCAAAATAATTCCAGAAGCTGTAATTTTGTCCGCTTCAATCGGCTTGAGTAAAACGCGATCAGAAAGCGGAATAATTTTTTCAATCATTTCAGTTGTAAGGCTCATAATTTTTTATAAAAAATAAACAAAAACATTATATTCAAAAAAATAAAAAGTCAAAAAATTAGCACTTGACTTTTTAAGTGCTAATTTATAAATATTTTTTCGGAGAAAATTATACCACTTTTTCTACCAAATCCGTATTGTGTGGAACCTCACATTCGAGCATTTTGAGGTATGATTCAATGAGTTGCTGGTTGAGTTCTTTTTGATGAGAACGCTCGGCGCGTGCCGTTTTTGTATTGAATCGAAAAGTTGTGTACAGGCGATACGTAAATTGCCAAAAAGCACAATCGGTTACGACTACATTTCCGATTTCACGAATTTCGTGATACAAAAGTTCAGAATTTTTAAACGCTCATTTGGTACCAATATTATCCAAATCTGAATCTTGAATGATTTCTTCGAGAATATTTTTTGGCTTACTAAAAAGCACGGTTGCCATAATAATTCGCTCGATTTTTTGAATGCGATTTTCGGGATGATGATTTTCTTGAAGCCACTTTCGCGCGATTTGCGAACCAACGTATTCATTTTTGGCATATTGTTTGATAAAACCCGTATCATGAAAAAGCGCCGCAATCTGCAAATCTTCCGTATCTTCTTGCGAAATATCTTCGTTCATGGCCAAATATGTGGCAC
This sequence comes from uncultured Candidatus Altimarinota bacterium, assembly GCA_938036655.1. GTDB lineage: Bacteria > Patescibacteriota > Gracilibacteria > BD1-5 > UBA2023 > GN02-873. The sequence continues at coordinate 4,402 of CALHQS010000043.1, read as the reverse complement.
GATCAAAAACGCTCAAGGTGTGATGAATATTATGAAAATGATGATTTTTGCATTTTTCAGAAATCAGTGGTGTCACGTATTCAAGTGCCTTGGCTACGAGTGAAGTCGTCATAAGAATAAAACAAATTTTCCCAATTGTAACATATTTTCTTTTTTCTTGCAAATATTTGAAAAATTTTTATAATCGGAGCGTTTTTATATTATTTTTTATGAATGTTGTTTGGCGTTTTATTTTTGCTGTAGCGATTATTGTGCTTTCAGCATTATATATTTTTCCGTGGAAAAATGTCGGAATTACGATTGATAATGAATTTTTGAATAAGCAGTATACGCTTGGATTAGACTTGCAGGGTGGGGTAGAGCTGGATTATCAAGTGGATTTGTCAGCACTAAAAACTGACGAAAATAATGATTCTGCGAACCATCCAAATTCTGCAACAGCCAATAATGAATCCGTTGTTGTGGAAGGTCTTAAAAAAATTATTGATACACGTGTAAGTTCGCTTGGACTTTCTGAACCAAATATTCAAACACTCAAATATGGAACTGATACGCATATTGTCGTACAAATTCCTACAGAATCGTATAGCGATTTGTCGCCTGAAGAACGAGAAAAACGTCAACAACAGGATATTAAAAATGCGAAAGAAGTGATTGGGAAGGTGGTTGACCTTGAATTCCGTGAACTTCGTACGAGTACGAGCGATGAAGAATATGCGGCTCGTGAAAAATTAGCGAGCGAAGCGAGTGAAGATCTCAAAACCCTCGATTTCAATATTATTTCTCAAAAATATCATAAACCGAATGATAATATTGTTGCAAAAACGGGAACAGGAGAAATTCCACCAGAAGCGAAAATCTCGGCATTAGAAAAATTTTCTGCTGACACTTTTCCTCATATTTTTGATGCTGAGGAAGTAGTAGAAAAAATAGTGATTGGAAGCGGTGCGGAGGCCCAGACGAATGTGGGCTATGTAGCGCTTCGTTTGGATCAAAAAATTTCTGAAAATAATTATAAATATTCCTATGTTCGCGTGAATCGTGATCCAGGAATTTGGGCACCAGCCAAATCGGCGGATGGAAAAATTTTGAATGATAATTATTTGACGAGTGCTTCAGCATTTTTGGATTCTGCGAGTTTTCAACCAAAAGTATCACTCACATTCAACGATGAGGGTGCGAAAATTTTTGCAGAAATTACAAAACGACTTATTGGTCAGCCTCTTGCGATTTTCGTGGGAGATGAAATGGTGATGAATGCGCGTGTAAATGATACGATTTCAAATGGTCATGCTGAGATTTCTGGTGGCTATGCGACCCTTGCAGAAGCAAAAGCAGTGGCCGATGATATCACCACAGGGATTGTACCAGCACCGATTTATTTAACGAGCGAACGAACGATTGATGCGAAAATCGGAGACGCTGCGCTTGAACAAATTATGCTTGCAGGTGTGGTGGGACTTTCTGTGATTGTGCTTTTCTTGACAATTATTTATCGAGTTGGTGGATTGCTTGCGGGTATCGCACTCATTTCTTATGCTGTTATTTTGATTGCAATCGTGAAAATGACGGGCGTAACTCTTACTCTTGCCTCCATTGCTGGAGTCATTCTCTCGATTGGACTCGCGATTGATGCGAATATTTTGATTTTCGAGCGCATTCATGAGGCGCTGCATGAAAAAATGCCACTTAATAAAGCTATTTCAATAGGTTTCAAACATTCTTGGGCAGCGATCTGGGATTCTCATATTACTTCATTTTTGTCGGCATTTATCCTTTTTGCTGTCGGAGTTTCATTGATTAAAGGATTTGGATTTATGCTTGGAGTCGGGATTTTACTCTCACTTTTCACGGCAATGTGGATTTCTCGCGCGCTTATCGCCTTTACTGCAAAATTTGTTAAAAATCCAAAAATTCTCGTTGGATATAAAAAATAACCCTTTTGGGTTATTTTTTTTGTGGTTTGAAATATCTGATCAATTCATGAACTTCACCCTTTTTGGTTTGTTGAATTGTGTAAATTTTACTTTTTTCCGTCGTTGCGTTATAATTTTTTTGAAAAAGTGTAATCATTCGAGCATTTGAATAACTTCGATTTATTGAGTGTTTTGTTTTTTGGGAATAAATCTCGACCAATTCTCATTTTTTCGTCATATCTTCCAAAATATACTCCAAGACGCGCTCTTGAGAAAATGGAATCGTTATTGTTCCGTATTTTTTCTCATTTTCCCCAAAAATTCGATTGATAATAGAAATAATTTCTCCGTGTCTAATGTAGCTTTGTAGTCGAATTTTTGTGCTAATTTTTCGCTTCATGCGATAAATATCATGATGTGCAAAGCCAATTTCGTTCGTATTATCACTCAAAACAATTTGTACTTCGAGTGCATGATTTGCGTGATTTTTCCCATCGCGAACAAGGCGAAATTCTTTTCGTGGAGCACTTGTGGATTTTCCGCTGGTTTCAAATTTTATTTCTTTAAAAGCTGTTCGGAGTTCTTCTTGTTCATTTCCTTGTAAAAATTGATCAATATGCAGATTTGCTTCTTCCGGCGAAATCATATTTCCTATCACTCGAATCTGAAAATTTCCACCCAATTTTTCAAAAATTTTACTTCCCATGCTCATTGCATGTTTTGTGTCAGTAACTTCGATGCGCATTCGATGCAAATCATTCACTGCATCCAGTAGGTGATATTTTGCTTGTCCATCAATTTTTTCAGCGAGACTTTCCACACTTTTTACACCAAACGAAACCTGAAAGGGGATTTGTTGTCCATCCAAGATCGTTTCGCCGAGCATATACGGAGAATCTTTCGAAAAAGCTTCGCCATTTTTGACTTCAAAAATTTCTCTATCATTAAAAAAATTTTCAATCTCCTCGATAAAATCATTATTTTTGAGATCAATTTCTCCTGTTTCGTAATTGACCTGAAAACCAGGATATCGAATAATTTTAAAAAAAGTAGTCAATTCTTTGAGGTATGTACAAAGACTGATGCGTACCGAAATATTGGCTTGTGCCTTTTTGTAGAGTCCTTTATAATTATTCACAAAACTCGAAAGACTCGAAAATTCAAAATTTCTGAGCATTGGCGTGATATGATAATTTTCCGCCTCCAAATATTCGAGCGTTTTTTTCGATGCCAAAATGAGAGCACGCTCAATATTTTTCTTGTGCTCACTATATTCTTGATTTTGGTTAGCATTTTTCTGAATTTTTTTGTTGGCCTGCTCTGACTCCATATTGTCAACAAAGGCAATAATATCATTCGGCTCATTAAAATTTGGAATGGTATACAAATCATGTAACGTCCCTTCAATGTTCTTATTGCGCGCGAAAGAACTCCATGATGCACCAGGAGCTTCCTGAAAACGCTCATCGTCTGCATTATCAAAAAAATGCGTTCCGATGTGTTTTCCGAGTGATGCGCTCGGGTTTGCTGCAAAAAACTTTTGCACTTCAAAAATTTTGTATATACTAGACATATTCTAAAAAAAATTATGTATCTGATTTACGGAAAGGGTCGCGTAGGTAATGCGATTGCTGCGCTCTGTCGCGCACAAAACCTGGATTTTCAAATAGCTGATGATGCGGATGATATTTCAGATTTTTCTTCATTTGAAGCCATTATTCCATCGCCTGGAATTCCTGGAACGCATCGGATTTATTCGACCGGGAAAGTTATTTCCGAGCTCGATTTTGCATACCAATTTTTGCCAGAAAATTTTCAAATCGTGACAATCACTGGAACGGATGGCAAATCTACGACGACCTGGATGGCTTTCAGTATACTACAAAAGTACTTTTTTGGCAAGAAGAAAATTTATCTCTCAGGAAATTTTGAGATCCCATTTTCTGAAACTATCGTTGAAATTCTTCAAGATAATGAAAAGGAGGGAATTATTGTCCTTGAGGCATCGTCGTTTATGTTGCATTGGATTGGAAAAAATTCAAAAAAGTCTTTTACTAGCGATTTTTCTATTTTCACCAATCTCAAAACAGATCATCTCAATTGGCATCGTGATTTACAAGAATATAGTGACGCAAAAATGAATTTGATAAAAAATACCTCAAAACGAGCAATTATCAATCCAGAAGTATACGATTTTATAAAAAATAAAAATTTGGATTTTCAAAATTTTTCGAATACAGAAAATTTTTCTGAATCACAAAAAACGGAAAGCTGGACGGATGGCGAGAAAATTTTTGTGAAGAATTTTTGAGAAATGAAGCTTTCAGAAACACATTTTTCAGGTGCACATAATGCTATGAATTTGCTTTCGGTTTTGCTTGTATTGCGTGAAATGGGGCTTGATTTTAAAAAAATTGCTCCAATTCTTAAAGAAATTTCAGGACTTCCGCATCGTCTGGAATTGATAGATGAAATTGATGGTGTTA
>CALHQS010000042.1 GCA_938036655.1 uncultured Candidatus Altimarinota bacterium | reverse complement strand
AAAAGTTCATCATACTAAAATAGTTTAATCACAATTTAATTTTTGTAAATTTTTTTTAAAAAAAGAAAGAAACTTCTTGAATAAGAAGCTTCTTTAAAAAATCAATTCTCGCTATATTCCCAAGTGATTGTATCTATAAACTCGCCCCTGGTTTCTTCGCCAATTATAATTATATCAGATAAATCGCCACATTCATGACCCAATTCATGGATACAATTCGCACACATGAGAGATTCACCCAGCGGCAAATAACCAGAAATAGAAGAGCTCGTTAAATCAAATAACGGATTGCGTTCGCTGGGTTCAAAAAATTCTTCACCACAATGCGAGCAAATTCCAGAGTCAACTTGACTCAAACAACGATTGAAAGCATCAACACGCTCAACAGCGTTCATATTATTTCCTTTCAGAAAAAAATTGATAGTAATAATGTAAAATCCCAACAAAAAATTTGCAGAAAATCACAATCGTCAAGTCAATATAAGTAAAATTATATTTTTGTCAAATTCTATTTTTTCAGAATATTTACAAAAGTTTCTGATGGAATCGATACTTTCCCGAATTGTTTCATTTTTTTCTTTCCTTCTTTTTGTTTTTCGAGCAACTTTCGTTTTCGCGTGATATCGCCTCCATAGAGCTTCGCTGTCACATCTTTTCTCAATGCAGAAATATTTTCCCGCGCGATAATATCATTCCCAATGGCCGCCTGAATCGCAATCGCAAATTGCGCCTTTGGAATCGATTCTTTAAGTTTTTCGCAGATTTTCCCACCAATATGGCGCCCGCGAGATCGGTGCACGAGCATGGAAAAAGCGTCCACATTTTCGCCCGCAACCTTGATGTCGAGCTTGACAATATCATCAATTTTGTATGCAAATGGCTCATAATGCAAGCTTGCGTATCCGGAAGAAAGACTCTTGAGATCATCATAAAAATCTCCCACAAGTTCCGACATCGGGATTTCATAATGCAAAATCACGCGATCAGAATCAAGATATGTTTGATTTTTGAAAATTCCACGGCGTTCCTGCGCCAACTGCATAAGATTTCCAATATACGCATTCGGCGTAATCATTTCCACGCGCGCAATCGGCTCCTCAATATGAATATATGTCCCTGGTTTTGGCAATTCTTCTGGATTAGAAATATTGAGATACGTACAAGTTTTCCCTTCAAATTCAATGGTTTCTGGATGAAGTCGTGGAAATTCTGCACTTTTGTCACCAGGAATGAGTACTTTGTATGTTACTTGCGGGCTCGTAATAATCACATCCATCGCATGTTCACGCCAAAGTCGCTCTTTGACAATATCCAAATGCAAAAGCCCCAAAAACCCTGCACGGAAGCCATATCCGAGCGCTGGCGACGCCTCATGTTCCACGACCAATGAGGAATCATTAAGTTGCAATTTTTCAATCGCGTCCTTCATTTTTGGATATTCATCAGTTTCTACTGGATAAATTCCTGCAAAAATATATGGCGTAATGGATTTAAATCCCTGAATCGCGTGTTTATTTTCTGGATTTCCAGCAAAAATAGTGTCACCCACGCGGGCATCCTGAAGGGATTTGAGGCCAGTCACGATGTAGCCAATTTCACCTTCATACAAAACGCCTGTTGGGAAATATTTTGGCTTAAAGCAACCTACTTCAAGTGCTTCGATTTTGGCACCTGTATTGATAAATTCAAGTTTACTGCCTTTTTTGATCTCACCAGAAAAGAGCTTTACATAGACTACAACTCCCTTATACATATCGTACTGAGAGTCAAAAATCAATGCCTTCACACTTTCTGCGTCATTTTCAGCTGTTTCATGTGGCAGAATTTCAGAATTTTTGGAAAGTTTTCGCGGCTCAGGAATTCGCTCTACGATGGCATCCAGAACCGTTTCAACATTGAGACCTGTTTTGGCAGAAACCGCGAGAATATCTTCTTTTTTGCAGCCCAAGAGTGAAATAATTTCTTCAGAAACTTTATCCACATCAGCACTCGGCAAGTCAATTTTATTCAAAACTGGAATAATTTCGAGCTCGTTTTCAATCGCCAAATATACATTGGAAAGCGTCTGCGCCTCAATTCCCTGCGTCGCATCCACGACGAGCACGGCGCCCTCTACGGACGCAAGCGAACGCGAAACCTCGTACTGAAAATCCACATGTCCGGGAGTATCAATGAGATTGAGCTCAGTCCCCTTCCAGTCCATGCGCACGGGCGTCAACTTGATTGTAATCCCACGTTCACGTTCCAAGTCCATAGAATCAAGCTTCTGCTCTTCCATTTCGCGTTTTTCCACTGTTCCAGAGATTTCCATCAGACGATCCGCCAAGGTTGATTTTCCGTGATCGATATGCGCAATAATACAAAAATTTCGAATAGATTTTAGTTTCATTTGATGAGAATTTTAAAAAATTTTCCCAATTATATGGGAAAAAATGTTTTTTTCAAGCAAATTTTACTATGACGAAAATAGAATCAAGATAATGATAAAACATGTTAAAAAATTTTGATTTTTAAAAACTTTTCTTATAATTTAATATATTTAGAATTATTTCTTCGTGATGTTCATAAAAATATTAACAGAGCTTTTAAAATTACTTTTGTTAGGTTTTTGAGTGTTTATTGTTTTCTGTATTTTATGGTTCTCTCCCATTTGGTACGATCTTATAAAAGACTGGCACCGCACACATATCTGCGAAGTGGATACTGATTGTTTTGAAACCAATGTCACGCCAAATATGTGCACCAATGAAAGCTGAATAAACTATTATTCCAATACCAAAGGTGATGAAAAAATAATAAAAAATTTTCATTCATGTCAATGTTCAAATTATCTTGTGACCAATATTTGCACCAAAAAATAAAAAATTTTTCAAAAACAAACAAAATATTTTTAAAAAATCGAATTTTTCGCGAATTTTTTCTTAATGCGAAAAATTGCAATAATGAATTTTTGAAAAAAATTAACAAAAAAACTCCTTATGAAGGAGTTTTTTCAGAATGCGTATTGGAATAGATTGACCAAATCACCGTCGCCACGAGTATCGCTGCGATGAACGCAAGCGAATACATGATGTCGAAGTGATACCACGGCGCGATAATCATTTTGAGGCCGATAAACGAGAGAATAATCGCGAGGCCGTAATGCAATTTGGAGAACAAATTGAGTGAATTGGCGAGCAAAAAATATAACGAACGAAGCCCAAGAACCGCAAAAATATTGGAAGTATAGAGAATGAACGGATCGTGCGGCGCGATAGAAAAAATCGCAGGAATCGAGTCAATCGCGAAAACCACATCCATCAATTCGATGATGATCAGTGCGACGAAAAGTGGCGTCGCCATCTTGATGCCGTTTTGAATCGTGAAAAATTTGTCGCCGTCAAAATCTTTGGAAACTTTGAAAAATTTGTTCACGAGACGATATCCAAAGCTGTGGGAAATATCAGGCTTTTCCTCTTTTTCTTCACCCCAGGACTTAATACCCGAATACAAAAGGAAAATTCCAAATCCGAGCATAATCGGATTGAGTGGTCCGTGCTGAGCTGGAAGCGAAAAAACATGTTGTGGAATTTGTGTTAATTCGATAATTCCAACGCCCGCAAAAATAAAAATCGCGCGGAAAATAATCGCTCCAAGCACACCATAGAACAAAACTTCGTGTTGATATTTTTTTGGAATTTTAAAAAAACCAAAAACCAAAATAAATACAAACAAATTATCGACAGAAAGCGCTTTTTCTACCCAATATGCCGCCTGAAATTTCGCAAAATCTTGCGGCCCATGAATTGCCCAAATAAGCCCAGAAAACGCCATTGCAAGCGAAATCCAGATAATCGAGGTAATGAGCGCTTCGCGATTGGAAATTTCATGTGCTTTTTTATTGAAAATACCCAAATCCATCGCAAGCATAATGAGAATCAGCACTGCAAAGCCAATTACAAGCCAAATCGGATATCAAAATAATTCCATAAGAGAAAATCAAAAATTTTTAAAGTCATTGTATTATACGGATTTTTGGCGAGTTGCAAGAAAAAAATAAAAATCAGAATTATTCTGATTTTTGAGAATTTTTATCTTCTTGAGCAATATCGTCCGCAATCATAGCATTCACGGGTTTATTAAAAATTAATAAAATTGCGATCACGATATATCCAATTCCTGAAAAAATAATCAGATTCATGACACCACCAAAAATTTTGATCAAATCATTAGCTACCAAAAGTCCGATAATTGACGGAATACTGGCAAGCCCCATATAGAGCGACAACACGCGCCCAAGTTTTTCTTGTGGGATTTTTTCCTGCATAAGTGCCATGGATGCGGATTGTGTGATAGACATTACCACCCCAATAATTCCCATAATAATCGCAAATGGCCAGAAAAAATTCTCTGGAAGTAATCCTGAAATAATAAAAAATGAACCAAAAAAAGCATACGACCACATTTCGATTTTGGCTTTGTGCGTTTTAAAATTTCTTATATACAAAAGCATACTTCCCGCAATCATTCCAATTGCAAAGGCAATATTAGAAACAGTAATTTCAAATTCACCACCATGAAAATGTGTTTTAATCACGAGCGAAAGCAAAATAACGACTGGCATGACAAAAAACGATGAGAGTACACCATAAACGAAAAGCCAAAAAATTCCACGATTTTCACGAAGCGCACGCCATCAATCTACCATTTCGATCAAAACTTGTTTCACACTGTTTTGTGATTTTTGTTTTTCTTCTTTTGGGAATTTTACAAAAAGCAAAAAAGTAATCGCAATTGCAGCACCGAGAACGTCCAAAAATAAAATTTGGCTTATTGGCAAAAGCACAAGCAGCGCACCACCAAGGGCTGGACCTGCAATACTCGAAACCCCCTGAATCATCTGATTGACACTTGCGATACGCATAAGCTCGTTCTGCGGAGCCAAAAGTGGCATCGAAGCCTGCATTGACGGCCCATGAAACGCGCTTGCTATCGAACGAAGCGCCATCAAAATATAAATCACCATGAGCTGATCTCCGCCTTGCATCAGAAAAATCGCCATGATAATTGTAAAAACTGATACTAGACCATCAGAAATTATCATTGTCCATTTTTTGTTCCAACGATCTACATATACACCCGCAAAAGGCGAAAGGATAGCGCTCGGCAAGAGCCACGCAAGCGCCGAAGTCAAAAGTACTTCCGCCGACTGATATTCGAGTGTAAGCCAAGTCGTAAGTGCAAAAGACACCGCCGAACTACTAATAATCGAAAAGGCCTGCCCTGTCCAGATGAGATAAAATTTTTTCTTCCAATCCTGAGAGATTTTTTCGGTTGATTGTATTTTTTGATTCATACTTTATTTTGAAAAATTAAAAAACTCTCCATTTGTGGAAAAATTCCCAAAACGGGAATTTTAGAGATCAAGATTCATTACATTTTTGGCGCGAGACTGAATAAAGTGCTTTCGTGGAGCCACTTCTTCACCCATCAGCATTTTGAAAATTTCATCAGCACGCTCAGCATCTTCGATTTTTACCTGGAACATTTTTCGAGTTTCTGGGTCAAGAGTTGTCTCCCAGAGCTGTTCCGCATTCATTTCTCCAAGCCCTTTATAACGCTGAATTCCGTCTGTCACGATACCATGCTCCGCAATCAAAGCATCTTTCTGAGCGTCATTGTAGGCGTACCAAGTGCTTTTTCCACGAGAAAGTTTATAGAGTGGAGGATTCGCAATATAAATATGTCCGCGCTCAACCAATTCTTTAAAATATCGGAAGAAAAAAGTGAGCAAAAGCGTACGGATATGTGCTCCATCCACATCGGCATCGGTCATAATCACGATACGATTGTAGCGCAATTTGGAATAGTCAAAACTTTCGCCTACACCCGTTCCAAGTGCCATAATCAATCCTTTGATTTCAGCATTAGCAAAGGCTTTGTCGAGACGAGCCTGTTCTGTATTGAGGATTTTACCGCGAAGTGAAAAAATCGCCTGAAATTTTCGGTCACGACCAGTCTTGGCGGTACCACCGGCAGAATCCCCCTCCACAAGGTACAATTCCGTTTTTGTATTGTCGCGACTTGAACAGTCAGCGAGCTTCCCTGGAAGACCAGCCCCTTCAAGCACACCTTTTCGGATAATAGTATCACGAGCATTGCGAGCCGCCGCACGCGCTCGAGCCGCCAAAAGACATTTTTCAATCATTACTTTGGCAGTGCGAGGATTTTCCTGCAAAAAATCATAAAAAGCCTCCCCCATCACGCGATCAGTAATCCCTTTGGCTTCAGGTGTTCCGAGTTTTCCTTTGGTTTGTCCTTCAAATTGTGGTTCTGGAACTTTAACAGAAATAATCGCCGTAAGTCCTTCGATCATATCTTCAGAAGTGAGATTCTGATCTTTTTCTTTGAGAATTTCTTGTTCGCGAGCATATTTGTTCATTGTTCGCGTGAGTGCCGTTCGGAAACCAACCACATGCGTTCCGCCCTCTGGCGTAATCACATTATTTACGAAAGAAATCAATTTTTCTGTGTAGTCATCTTTTTTGTATTGAAGTGCGATTTCTACGGCTACATTGTCAATTTGCTTGTCAACGTAAAAAACTTCATCCGTGATAACCTCAGAAGTACGATTGAGATAGTGAACATATGATTCAATACCCCCCTCGAAGAAAAATCGATATTTGGTATCTTCAAATTCATTCACCAGAGTGATGGTGATCCCTTTGGTCAAGTAAGCCTGTTGACGAAGGCGAATCTTGATGGTGTCATAATTGAAAGCCACTGTCGTAAACATTGTCGCATCTGGCCAGAACCGAACAATTGTTCCGTGTTTATCAGTTGTCTCGCCTGTTGGAGCTACTTGCCCATCAGGCACGCCTGTTTGGTATGATTGTGTGAAAATTTTGCCATCCTTATGTACCCAAACCTGCATTTTGGTAGAAAGTGCATTCACCACAGACGCACCCACACCGTGAAGCCCACCAGAAACCTTATATCCTGACTCATCTCCACCGAATTTTCCACCCGCATGAAGGACAGTCATCACCGTTTCAAGGGCTGATTTTCCAGTTTTTGGATGAATATCGACAGGAATTCCGCGCCCATCATCTTCCACAGAAACAGAACCATCCGCGTGCATCGTCACAATAATATGGCTCGCGTGCCCAGCCATTGCTTCATCAATCGAGTTGTCGACAATTTCCCAAACAAGATGATGCAAACCGCGTTCATCCGTCGAACCAATATACATTCCAGGTCGTTTTCGCACGGGCTCAAGCCCTTCCAAAACCTGAATATTACTTGAATTATACGTCATAAAAAATTTTTATTTCCGCACAATAATATGAAAAATTCTTGAAAAGTAAAGCGATTTTTCTGATTTTACGCGGGAGCAATTTTTTGAAATTTTAAAAAATTAGAAAATAAAAAATCCTCCCACGGAAGATTTTAAATTTTTGACATATAAATGAGCGCATCAGAATTGGAAATTTCCACATTTTTTCATTCTGGGAAAAATGCGAGCAGAAAATTTTTGATAAGATCGGGATCAATCTCGGGGTTGAGCGGAATATCGATGACGGTCGACATTCGTTTTTTGGGAATAAATCGCAGAAAAACGGGCGCGCCGCCAGCTTCCACCATTTGAAAAGTCACAAAATCATCCCACAAATAATTATTGGCACCGACTTTGAGGCCTTTTTCAGAAATTTCCACTTCCGTGATGGGCGAAGAATTATTTTCAATCAGCAAAAAATTTCCCGCAAAAAGAATGACCACCACCGAGAGGACATATAGTTGCGTCACCAAGCCAAAAATAAACAACGAACCAATTACAATCATCGCAATAATGTACCACATTGGCCCGCGATTTTTTTTGTTTGAAAGTGCCCAAGAAAACATATTATACAGCAATATTAAGAAGATCAATAATTCGCGCTACCACGAACCACGCAGAAATAGAAATCACAAAACCAACACCCGAAGCAATCATTCCTTTTTTGGATTTTTCTACACCTGTACTATCACCAGTAATCCCCGAATTAAGCTGCATTTGTACCGCATAAAAAATCAGCATAAAAATCGAAATCGTTCCCGCCACCGCAATAATCACTTCTGTTACCGTCGCGATTACCACGGGAATCGAGTCAATATTGACATTCCCAGCACGCAAATCACCGTCGTTGATTCCAAGAATCGATTCTTGCGAATTATTGATCGCGGCTGCGGTTCCAGATTGCGCAAAGGCTGATTTGGAGGCGAAAATTGACAAAAATGCCAACGCGCTATAAAAATATTTTTTCATAAGAAAGAATTTGAGTTTGAAGCATTATAACCGATTTTCTCAAAAAACACAAACTTTTTGCGATTTTTATTTTTGGAAAAATTATTGAAAAATACTCGCGAAAAAACTTTGAAAAAAATTTGAAAAAATCGTTTTTTTTCTTATTATACAAGGGATTTTTGAAAAATTCTGACCGAAAATTTTATGAATTTTTTCAGGATTTGCTTCAAATTTTTATTTTCTAAAAAATTCTCATGAAAACTCCACTTTCTTGGATTTCTGTGTATACTCCATTAAATGCTATTTTAAAGGAAAAAAGCATTACAGAACTCGCGCATTTGTATTCGATTCACACAGCAGAAATTGATGATATTTTGACACACGATTTGGATAAAATCGTGATTGGTAAAGTTATTTCATGCGAAAAACATCCTGATTCGAAAAAACTTTCGATTGTGAGAGTATTTTTGGGAGAAAATCTCGGAGAAGAGACGATTTTGACAGGCGCAGAAAATATTGTCAATGCCAAATATGTTCCTGTTGCGACGGTTGGCGCGGTTTTGGGCGAAGATTTTGTGATTGACGAGCGAAAAATGGCGGGAATGATTTCTCGTGGAATGATTTGTGGTGACAACGAGATTGGGCTTGTGAGCGAGGTTGCTGCGGGAATTATGATTCTAGAAGAAATCTGGGATGAAAAATTTTTGGAAACGATGGTTGGAAAATCAGTTTTTGATCTTTCGATCGATTTTCCTGGAATTGGCGGTGAAATCGTACAGATTCCGCTTCGTGATACGACTTTTGAAATCGATAACAAATTTATTACCAATCGTCCAGATTTATTTTCTGTGACTGGAAATGCGCGCGAATGGGCGACGATTTTTGATGAAAATTTTACCAATCCACTTCCGCTTGAAGCGACGCCAGTTCAGCTTTCCAATCGTATGCTCTATGTGGCGATAGAATCGGACAAATGTCTTGCGTACACGCTTCTTGAAACAGACAATCTCACGGCAGAAAAATCTCCGCTCGCGATTCGCATGATGATGGAGCGCGCGGGACTCAACCCAAAACTTGACCTCGTGGATATCACGAATATGATTTTGACGGAATATGGTCAGCCGATGCACGCCTTTGATGCTGATAAAATCGTTGGAAAAATTTCCGTTCGCATGGCGAAAAATGGCGAAAAAATCGAGGCGCTCAATGACGAAACATACGAATTGACTGACAAAGATTTGATTATTGCAGACGAAAGTGGTCCAATCGCGATTGCTGGAGTGATCGGCGGGAAAAATTCTGCGGTTTCTGAGACAACCACTCGTGTTTTCTGGGAATCTGCGACTTTTGACGCAACGAGCGTACGACTCACAGCGCAGCGTCACTTGATTCGTACGGACGCATCAACTCGCTACGAAAAATCGCTTGATCCAACGCTCGCACTCAAGCCATTCCCTCGAGTACTCGAATATCTCGAATTTCTGGGGAAAAATCCTGAAATCAAAGGACAATTTTCTGGAATCAATACCGATTCTGTGCGAGAAATTGATATTCTCGTGCCTTTTGCGCTTGTGGAACAAAAATCTGGCGTAAAAATCCCGCAAGAAAAAATTTTCCACATTTTGCAAAAATTGGGCTTTGTGATTGAAAATATCACAGAAGAAAATTTTTCTGTTCGCGTTCCGTCTTGGCGCGCAACCAAGGATATCAATATTCCTGAAGATATTGTGGAAGAAATTTTGCGCATTTATGGATATGACAATATTCCTGCGATTGCCCTTTCTGGCGATTTTTCCATTCAGGCCAAAAATCTTGAGATTTCGCTTACCAATCGTATTTTGAGTTTTTTCTCAGCTCGAGGCTGGAATGAAGTATACAATTATTCGTTCACAAATCTTGGACTCGAAAAAAAGATTTTATCAGCAAATCACGACCAGCTCATCGCGATCCAGAATACATATACTGAGGATTTCACGCATATGCGAACGAGTCTTGCGCCGCGACTTTTTATCAATATCGCAGAAAATCTTCGCCATCAAGACAATCTCGAATTTTTTGAAATTGGAAAAATCTACGCCAAAAATCTTGAACGCGATAGTAAAATTGAAAAATTGCTTGTTGGTCAAGAAAATTTGCCTTTTCCAGAACGAACAAAGCTTGCGGGCGTGACAACTTCTGAAACAATTGCTTCACTTCGTAATGTGCTTGACGCGTTCTTTATAGAACTTTTCGGATTTATTCCAGCGGTTTCACAAGGCGCTTCTCTCGCTCCGTTTTTGCATCCAGGCGTGTCTGGCGAATATTCTCATGACGGCGTGTTGCTCGCACGATTCGGGAAAATCCACCCACAAGTGGTTGAAAATTTTGACATTCCTGATGCGACGATTTATTTTGAAATTGATTTTGAAGCCATTTTTCAACTTGAAAAAAATACTGAAAAGCATCTCAAACCAATTTCTGTGTACCAACCGATTACACGCGAACTCAATTTCTTGCTTCCAAAACATACAGAAATTGGCTCTGTAGCGCACAAAATCGAGGCCGTACATCCATGGATTTCTCGCGTGGTAGTGGACGATATTTTTGAAGACTCGGAAAAAATTGGTGAAAATATGCGCAGCGTGAATTTTTCTTTCGTGGTGCAAAGCCCAGATTCAACGATTTCTGATGAAGAAGCCAAAAATATTCAAGAATCAATCATCCAGACAATTGCTGACGCGGGTTATAAACTTCGCGGAATGTAAAAATTTCAAATATAAAATCCTACAAATTGTAGGATTTTATTTGAGTGATAAAAGATTCATTTCTGTAATTTCTGGAATATCAAATTTGAGACGCTGCTCCAATCGTTCAAAAATATAATAGTCGTCATTTTCCGTTTCGAGCGTGAAAATATCTTTCACAAGCCCGCCACCCATCGGTTCAATTTTAAAGTCCAGCACATTAATATTGAAATTGTAAAAATGTTCGGTAAGGCGCATCAAGATACCACGCTTGTCCTTGAAAATCACTTCCATCACAATCGTAATTTTATCTTTTTCCAGTGGCTGATTGGCCCATTGCGCTGGGATTCGACGATCCAAATCGATTTTTTCAACATTCGGACAATCAAGCGCGTGAATCGTCACTGTTCCCTGTCCAATCGCACCAATAATTTTTTTGGTTTCAGGCGTTGGATGACAACATTGTGCGATTTTGTGAGGAATATTTTTCTCTTTTCCAATCAGGATTTCCGTAGAATTTTCTGAAAAATTTTCGGGTTTTTTTTCAGTTTTTTCCTTTTTTTCAGGTGTTT
Source organism: uncultured Candidatus Altimarinota bacterium (assembly GCA_938036655.1). Classification (GTDB taxonomy): domain Bacteria; phylum Patescibacteriota; class Gracilibacteria; order BD1-5; family UBA2023; genus GN02-873. The sequence goes on along the minus strand of CALHQS010000042.1, from coordinate 2,973 downwards.
CAGAAATTTTTTCGCCCAACACTTCCGAAATTATCTGATCGCTGATGACTTTTAGAACGCTCGATGGCTTACGAGAGAGGTTTCCAATTTGTACAAGAATATCTTCTTTTTGCTTGGTGTCGAGCACTGCACCGTCCACATTTTTGAGAATAGAAAGCTCTTTATCAAGACCTTTTCCATAATTTTTTTCCAAATATGCATTGAGAATGTCGCGCCCTTTAGTGATGAAAAACTCGCGTTCCTCACGATTGATATATTGGCGAATATACTCGCGCGCCTTGCTCGTCGCCACGAACGAAAGCCAAATCGGTTTTGGTTTATTATTTTTGTCGCGAACAATACTGATACTTTCGCCATTATGAAGCTGATAATCAAGCGGAACAACTTTTCCGTTCACTTTTGCGACAGCAATCGTATTTCCAATATCTGAGTGAATATGATACGCAAAATCCACTGGCGTCGCACCACGCGGAAGCGTGATAATATCACCTTTTGGCGTAAACACAAAAATCTGATCCGCAAAAACATTCACCGACATATCGCTCATGAATTCGCCACCATCTTTTCCATCATCGAGAATATCTTTAATCGTTTCTACCCAATAACTATCCTTCGACATTCCCGATTTTCCGGTTTCTGAATAGGTAAAGTGCGCCGCCACACCATGTTCCGCGTGCTCGTGCATTGCCTCGGTTCGAATCTGAATCTCTGTCGGCTGCGAACGAAGCTCTGGAAAAAGTCCCACCACCGTCGTATGGAGCGACTGATAGCCATTTTCTTTTGGAAGCGCAATATAATCCTTAAAGCGCTTTGGCATCGGAATAAACGCATTATGCAAAATCCCCAAAATCTCGTAACAATGACGAATGTTGTCCGTGATAATTCGCACCGCAAAAAGATCATACAAATCATGAACATCGTTGTATTCGATAGATTTTCGAGAAATTTTTTTAAAAATCGAATACGGCGATTTAACGCGATAACTAATATTTTTTACGCCAACATTATTTCCCAAAATATTTTGAATCATTTCCTGTGTTTTGGAAAGGAAAAAATCCTGCTCTTTTTCAAGCTTGGCAAGTTCGTTCGTGATATATTTGTATTCTTTTGGATGCAAAATTTTAAAACACTCGGTTTCAAGTTCTTCTTTGAATAGGAAAATACCGAGACGATCGGCAATCGGCGCATAAATGTTGATCGTTTCGAGTGCGATTCGTTCGCGTTTTTCAGGCTTCGGATGAAAATGCAACGTACGCATATTGTGCAAGCGATCCGCCAATTTGACAATAATCACACGCAAATCATTGGTCATCGCAAGCAACATTTTTCGAAGGCTTTCAATACTTCGTTCCTCGCCTTGATATCGAATCGTGGAAAGCTTGGAAACACCCTGACAAATCTTGGCGACATCATCACCAAATTTTTCGCGAATATCATCTTCTGTTCGTTCTGTATCTTCAATTACATCATGCAAAATACACGCCTGAATCGAGATCAAATCAGGCTTCAAAATCGTCAAAATCTTGGACGCTTCGAGTGGATGTGTGATGTACGGTTCACCACTTTTTCGAATTTGCGTTCCGTGAGCCTCGCGCGCAAAAATATATGTCTCCCAAATAATTTTTTCCACCTCTTCGGGAGTTTGTGTTTTGATATAACTTTGCGCGATTTTGATGAGTTCGTGCGCAAGAATGTCCGCCTGCGTGTAGTCCAATTTTTCTATTTCCATAATGCAAAATTTATAGTACGATTTTATCGAAAAATACTCAAAAAATCAAATTTTTTTATGTTTTTATTGAGAAAATTTGATAACAAATCAGAAATATATTCTAATATTTTATAATTTTGCAAATTCATAAAATTTCATATAATAAAATAAATTTTAGCTCTCATCCTGCAAAATCGAGCTATGTTTTGCAGGGGAATATTTTATTATGAAAAAATATTTGATTTTATTATTGTTCGTTTTTTTGCTTTCTTGTTCTGCATCAGTTCCAGAAAAAACAGACATATCTACCCTTAATCGACAATGTGCTAATAAAGCGCCATTTTCCTCATATGTTGTTTCTTCAGAAAAAATTTATTGGTCATTTTTTAATGATGCTGATAAGCAATGTTATTATCTTGGGTTTTTATGATCCAATTTTTTTCTAATTTCTCATGGTGACCCATATTCAGATAATCTTCTTTGGTCGCTTTTTGGTTGATATGATAATTTTATAGAACATTTTCAAAAACAATATATTCATTCTTTTCAAGAGACACCCGCTTTTCATAATTATTATAATATTTTTGACTTGTACAAAAAAACTTTGACAAAATATAACATTTCACTCCCAGAACCAAGTACTGTTCCTGTTTTTCAAAGTGAAAATATTGAAGAAATTTTAGAACTTTTATCTAAAGATAGTAAAAAAACGATTTCAAAAGATATTCAGGAGATTATAAAAAATGACTATAATCTTAATGTTAATAAGAATATTCAAGAAAATTATCAATTAAAAGAAGGAGTAGAACTTAAAGCTGTTATAAAAAATATAACAAGAGGAAGTCAGTTAAGACTAAGTGAATTAGAAGAGTTAAAATCAGATGAAGTCACTCCATATCTATATTTGACATTAACAAATATAAATGATGGAATTATAGAGTTTGATAACAATGAGCAATATCTTAGAATGATACCAGAAAAATTGGAGAAGTATTGCATAAAAAATAATTCATTTTTGATAGCTAAAATTGGAACACCTCCATATAATTTTGCTATTGCTCAAATAGATAATGGAACAAAACTTCTAGCAAATGGGAATCTTTTTATAATTGAATTGGATGAGTTAAAAATAAACCCTTGGTATTTAGCTGCATTCTTTGGAAGTGATCAAGGAATAGAATATTTAAAATATAGATATAAAGGAAATGTTATACCTCATCTATCTATATTAGACTTAGAAACAATTGTTATACCTTTACCTGACT
>CALHQS010000041.1 GCA_938036655.1 uncultured Candidatus Altimarinota bacterium | reverse complement strand
TTGTGACATGTACAGGCGCTCGCATTCTCACAGAAGTAGATTTGGATGATAAATCTTGAATCTTCTCATACACCAAAGGAAGCATTTCTGCTTCCTTTTTTGTTTTTCAATTTTTATAATTTTTTAAATTTTTGTAAAAATAAAAACCCAATTTGGGAATTTATTTTGCGTCATGAAATGTGATATAGTGAGGAATTTTTCGTTTGTCTGCTTCGCCTTTGTGTCCAGTTCCAAAAATAAAATTGTCGTTGTACCAAAGACGGCTTGAACCACTCGAATCAAGTTGTGAAGTTGAAGCCTCTGTACAGCCATTTTTGAGAATTTCTCGTTCAATTTCAGTTTCTGTCATGTCCGTCGCCACAAAAGTCAAAATTTTGGATGAACGATTGTTGGCGTCTGGATTTTTGAGACACATATATGTTCGACCAATTGCGCGATCTGTGTAACTTTTATTATTCATAGTAAAGTTTACCATCGCAAAATTTCCAGTCGAGCTATTGAGATTTTCCCAAGAATACGGAACAATTTCCGCAATCTGGCCATTCACTCGCAAAATATTTTTGGAAGAAGAACGATTATCAGCGCCCGCCGTTCGAACTGTATCATTTTGTTTGAGCCCAAACGACAATTCTGATGGTTGTGTTTTTGGGTTAAAAAATTGTCCATTGATGAGACTAAATGGCTTTTCTGAAAGCGAAGAAAGCGTTTCTGTGATGGATTTTTTCTTGAATTGTGGCTCGCCAGTTTCTTCGTTGTACGAAATCACTTCAAGTGACGAATCAAGGCTTGCCCCTTTTGAGAGGTCGATTTCCTGAACCCAAAGCATCGCTTCGTTGGCACGAGAAATGGTAATTGCCTTCCCTTCGTGGATTTTTCGATATGTGATTTCCAGCGGTTTTCCGTCTGATAGATTCGGAAAATTATTAAAATTCTGAGAAATGGAGCCAAAATTATTCGTAGAAACATCAGTTTGGTGGGCTTGCCGATAAGCATTCGCCTCATTTTGTTGAATCACATCAAGAAGTGATGGAGGCGCAAGCAATTCTTGCGCATGCAAATTTGGTGTTCCCAAAGCCAAAGTAGCCACTGCCGCGAAGGCAAAAATTTTTTTATTCATTTTTTCAAAAAGTTAAAATAAGAGTCAATCAGTGCGGTTTAGTTGGCTCTACGCGCATAGAGCCGCCGTGCAACGAAGTGATTTTGGAAACGAGCGAAAGTCCAATTCCCATACTCATTTCATCGCTATTTTGTGTTCGTCCAGTGTCTGATTTATAAAATTTTTCTGCGAGGAAAGGCAATTCTTCATCGCTCACGCCCGTACCATCATCGGAAAAAGTCAAAACATTGAAAGTTTTTTGTGTTTTGAATGAACATTCGAGCGTCGCATTTTCTCAGGCGTATTTGCAAAAATTGGAAAAAATATTATGCAAAACCTGAATCAATTGCTCGCGATTGGCGAAAATATACGCATTTTCTGGGAAATTTTCCAGAATTTTTTGATGATTTTTTTGGATTGTGGGTTGATATTGCAGAATAATTTCTTGTGCCATCGGTTTCAAAAAAACTTTTTGGCGCACGATTTCATCAGCATTTTTGGCGAGAAAATTTTCTCCTTTCATAATGTGTTCCGTGATGTCCACAAGGCGGCGCATCTCCGATTGAAGCGTTAAAATCGTGCTTTTATCGAGTTCCATCACACCATCATCAATCGCTTCGAGCAATACAGAAATCGCGGTCATTGGCGTGCGAATCTCGTGCGACAAATCCGATAAAAATTGATTTCGAATTTTTTCTTGCCGGCCAAGCGAAGTCGAAAGTTCGTTCAGCGTCGTAATCAGTGGCAAAAATTCGTCATTTTTTTTGTAAAAAATTTTGGAAGTTTTTGTGACAGAAAAATTTTTCAGCGTATCAATAATCAGGTGAATCGGCCGAAAAATCCGCCGCAGCCAAAACATATACACCAAAATAATTATCGTCATCCACGCGACATTGAGAATGAGAAAATTTTTGATAATCGCAAGCATAAATTTCCCATCCGGCGTATTGAGATTGATATCGAACGGGTGCTGAAAAACTTTAAATAAAGCATTTCCAGTAGCCTTTTCCACAATATCATTGTATGCATAAATGTGAAACGAGTTGGGAGAATTTTGTCCAGAATTTTTCCCTTCAATCACATACAATTCAGGATTTTCAGAAAGACTTTTGAGTGATGATGAGAGGTTTGAGAGTTCAGATAGTGCTTTCTGATAATCAGCTTTCGTCTCACCGTCAAGCGAATTTATCGAAAAAAGCGCCTGCAATCATTCAGGATTGAGAGCGGTATTTGGCTGTAACTGATCTCGCGTCTCGGCAATATATGTTGGAAAATGCGTTTCAAAAGAAAATTTGAGCCCAACAACATTGAGAAGAAGCGTCAGCATCAGCACTACAACGATATTGAGAGGAATACTGATAGAAAGTTTCACGATTTTCAGTATACGAATTTTGAAAAATTTCCAAAATTTTTATTGTGATTTTTTTGTGAAGAGAAATTTTTTGTGAAGAAAATAAAAAATTCCCTTTCGGGAATTTTGAGAAAAATTATAAGTCTTCCGTGCCATAATATCCGTATTTGAGTGCATCATAGACACGAGATTTGTCTTCTGAAAAGCGGAAAACCTGAGACGCGTCACCTTTGGTAGCAGTCGCTGTCACTTGATATTTTGGTAAAGTAAATGGCGAATCGGCCGTCACTTGCACATTGGACAAATCGGCAGGAGAATTGTTGTAAACAATCAAATACGGAAAATCGCGCTTGAGTTTGGTTTTTTGATCTCCACTTCTAAATTCTTCTTTGCTTGAATCCAAAAAATCATTCACACTTACATTGTCAATACGATATACATAGAGAAGTTCTTCTTTTTGATTCTCAGAAGCAGAATTGTAGGCGGTTTTTTTGGGATTAGAAGACTCAGCACAAGGCTCGTCAGAATCAAATTTTTCCACATTATCGCCAACTACATAACTACACAAATACGCTTTGAGTTCGATAGAACCCTTGGAATCGCGCGCGATTGCGCCACTTCCCTGCAACGCTACACTCTGCTGGCCATTCATCGCGGTAATCGTCCACGAAGAATCCGCATTGAGACCACTCACAGCAAGTCCAGTAGAAGGCTTGGTTTCATCTCATTTGAGCGGTTTGAGGGATTTGTTGGATAAAATTTCATCCGTTCCCACAAAAAGCGGAATCACGAGAAATCCATTTTTTTCAATTTTTGTAGAATATGAGCCTGTCTGCGCCAGAATTTCGTATTTCATCTCCATTCACTCCGAGCGTGGCATCGTCATTTTAAACATTTCCGTGTCCAAATCTTGAACGGAAGAATCTACCGTATCCTCGAATCCATCCGCGTGATTGCGGATTTTGAGCATTCCATATTCAAACATTCCTTCGGAAGACGCACTCGAAAGCACTTCATCATACGAAAGTCGCGAAAGTTTAAATTCTCGCATATACATCACGGAAAGTCCTGTCACCACAATCATCAAAATCGCGGTAATCCCGAGCGCCATGATGATAGAAAATCATCGATGTTTTGAAAATTTTCTCATAATTATTGAATTTTATAAGGTCGTTCAGAAAAAGTCGTCTGGACTTCCATTTTGGTAGCACGCACAAGCGAAGGTGGTACACCATCGCGACGCATCAATTCGAGCGTCATTTTGAGTGTGGCTTTTCGTGTATTATAATCATCACCCGTGACAAAAAATCGTAAATCCGTGATTTTGACGCGCTTGCTTTTTTCATCGCTGCGGAACGCGTCCACGAGATTATAATATTCATTATTTTCACGCAAATACAAGCCACAATGCACATCAATATCGTTTTTGTCGGCCTCCGTACAAGGCTCAAGTCCGCCAGAATCTGTTTTTTTACCGTACGCGTACCATTTTGCGACTTTTCCGTCATCAGTTTTTCCGATTGGCAAAACCTCACTTCCAGAATTTTTATAATCTTCCAAAAATTTTTCTTTCCAAAGTCCCGCGTTATCAAATTTTTCTTCATCATTCAAAAAAATCCCTTCCGCGCGTACATCTTGAGCCAATCGTTCCGTGATTTGGCGCGCCGTTTCAGAAATTTCGCGCGACAAAGCAAGCCGTCGAGAATTTTCTGAAACATGAAAATAGATCAAAATCGTCATCGCGCTCATAATCAGAAAAATCGTCATCGCAATGAGCAATTCAACGAGCGTAAAACCCGAACGAGAATGTCTGAAATTATTTTTTTTCATAAAATTTTAAAAATTGACTATCGTTGCCAATCAGTAATCGCAGTTTTGGCATCATATTCACGATACACATTCCCATCGCGAACAATCACTCGTGCATCAAGGATAAATCCTTGCGGATTATCATTTTCGTCGGCAATCGTCGTTGTTCCCGTCGCGCCACTTCCAAAATACATTGGAAAAATATTCGTATACGATGCAAAAGCAGTTCCTGACTGTGTGCGATGTGCATCACTATCACAGCGAATATAGCGCTTGTAATCATCAAAACAAAGCTGCGATTCTTGGAATTTTTTCTCGATTTCATCACTTGAAAAATTGGCTTTTTTGATTTTGACAGGGCTTTCCAAAATAGAAAAATTGCCCGTCGAATCATTTCCAAATTTTGTCACATTCGTGCTAAAATCATTTTCTATCAAAAATGTTCCGCTGGAAAAATTTGTTTCCGCGCCATCATCGATTCTCGCGACACTCCACGCCGCACCTTTAGCAAGATTCGCATCACGAACATTACGAACGAGCTCGAGTTGTTCGCGCAAAAGATTGGAAACAATCACTTCATTTCGCGAAATTCGCACGCTTTTCATCGTCGATTCTAAGAGCAGAAAAATACTCGTAATCGCGATGGAAAAAATCGTCATTCCAACCAAAAGTTCGATGAGCGTAAAACCCGAGCGAGAATGTCTGAAAGCAATTTTTTTCATAAAAATAAAAATTTTTTATTGCAAATACGGTCGAAGCAAAATTTCTTTAGCTCGAGAAATTGCGTTTTTGGCGTCAGGATAGCCGATAATAATTTTTTTCATTGGCTCAGAAATTTCAGAAAAATTCTGATCATAGAATTTTCCAATTGCCTGCGGCGGCTGAATCACATAATAGATTTTTTCATTCGCGCTTGGCGTGAAATTTCGCGTTGGAGTACCATCCGTGCCATCCAACGACAAAATCTCAACATCTTGTTCGAACGCGATTTCTTTGTCGAACTGCGTTACACTCGTATCAGAAATTTTGGAAAAATCTACCGGCTTTGCTTGGCCAACCTGATCAGGCTCACTCGCGTCAGAATCTGAAAAAGTTTCTGTTTTGTACCAATATTTTTTGATAAAATTTTTTCATTTTTCAAATTCGAGAATCACGCTCGCATGATTGGGCTCAGTTTCAGAAAATTCTTTTCCGTTACGAATCTGCTTGTGTGCGAGCACCCATTCTTGCGAAATCGTATCCACAGAATTGGAAAGTCGCGCGCGCTGCATATATTCGCCGTACGGCAGAAGCGCCATCCCCATCAGGATTCCAACAATCACGATAACAATCATCAACTCCACGAGCGTGAACGCTTTTTTTCGGGAATGTCGAAGAAAATTTTTCATAAAAATTAATTAATTCCTGCCGATTGTGTGATTTGCATCACAACCGAGAAAATCGCCAACGCGAACCACATCACGAAAACTCCGGCTCCAAGAAGCGCTACTGGCTCAATCAGTTTTACCATGGTAGCGAGCGCTGCGTCGAGTTCACGACGATATTGTTCAGAAATTTTGAAAGTCACCTGATGAACAGTCGAAGTTTTTTCAGCTGATTCAATGAGCTGAACGATATCTGGCGTAAAAATATACATATCTTTGTCGAGTTCTTGCATCGCTTCAGAAATTTTTCGTCCCGAAGAAACCGCATCAGCAATACGATGATACACTGACGCCATATATACATTTCCCGAACTCGTACCCGTCAATCGAAGCGCCTTTACGATACCAACTCCAGAAGATGAAAGCAAATGAAATGTCGCCATCACCTGTACGATAAGATAATTTTTGTACGCTTTTCCAGAAACAATATTATAAATCTTGAATCGGTCAAACCACATTTTTCCAGAATCCGTCATCACATATCCACGGAAAATGAGTGCCGCAGCGATGAAAACTCCCACAATAAGCGCAAAATTATTTCTGAAAAAATCACTCGTCGCCATCAGAGATTTGGTCGTCCAAGGAATTTCTGTCGCCATTTCAATAATCACGGGCATGAGTTGTGGAATCACGTATACCATCACGATTACAAGCGCCAAGATCAAGAAAAACACAATCACCATCGGATACGTGAGCGCACCGACAACTTTAGATTTGAGTTCTTCGTTGCTGCGAAGTTCTTTGGCAATCGCATTAAAGGTATCCTTGAGCATACCGGTCTGCTCACCAGATTCGATAATCGCAATTTCTTTCTCAGAATAAAAATCTGGCAATTTTCGCATCGCGGTATTGAGCTGATCACCACTTTCAACGAAGAAAATTGTGTTTTCTACGGCATCGCGCAATTTTCCAGCAGGAAGACGGCTCGCAAACCCCTTAAAGGCCGCAAGAAGCGTCACACCACCATCCAAAAGATTGGCAATGGATTCGTAAAAAAGTACTTTATCTTTTGAGGAAACCCCTCTATTAAAAGAAAACATAAAAAATTTTTTTAAAAACTATGGGTAGTAATACAGCCCGAGAGTGACATCAACCGTTGTTTCAGTGGCTGCAGTTTGAGGATTTTGTGTATTGATTGGAAGTGAAATATCATTCAGTGTGAACGCAAATTTTGGATGAGAAGTCAAAAAATCCAAATATGCCGCGATAAGTTCTGGGCTTTTTGCTGAAACTTTGAGATTTACCGTTCCACGATAAATTCCGCTTGGTTCTTTGCTTCCCGCTTGTGCAACAACATCCGTTACAGAAACGCTCGGTGTTGTCTGACCAGAAACCGCACTCGCAACAGTAAATTTGTTATCCAAAAGCAAAACTTCAAAAATTTCGCTTGGCGTAAATTCGCGAGCAATTTTGGCAACATTTTTGGAAAGTTCAGAATTTTCATCCGCCAATTTGGCTGATTCCGCTTCCAATTTGGAAAGCTTGGATTGTTCTTCTGAAAGTGTTGTTTCAGTTGCGAGAAGTTCCATTTTGGCTTCACTATAAGCCGTAAATGCTGGGCGCGCCACGAGCACCGCGACCAAAATCGCAAGTCCCGTAATCATCGGCGCGTACACTCGATTTTTTTGGAGAGTAGAAATAGAATTGAAAGCCATAAAAAATTAGTTAGAAGTATTTTCAGAAGTTGGTTGCGCCGTCTGTGTTGGCACAATTTTGAAAGTTACCGTCGTTGTTCGTGTGGCACGATTTCCCGCAAGACTAAAAATCGGCTCGAGAGAAAAATTCCCTTGCTGACCAGAGCGCGCAAATTCTTTCATCATCGCGATGATTTTCTGAGCTGCGTCTTTGTCGTCATTCTGGGCGATCAGATTGGTCGTAATTTCATCATTTTTGATGGCAAAATTTTGGAAAGCGACCTGATATTTGCTCGCCACCGCGCGGAAATCCGAAAGCAATTTGGAAAGATTCACGGACGGAGAAAGTTTGTTGCTCGCGATAATCGAGGCAACGATATTTTTCTTGTCGGCTTCAATGAGAGAAATTTTAGATTTTACTGACGAAATTTCGTCATTTTTTCCAGAAATTTGCGATTGCGTCAAAGTCGAAAGTGCGAAAAATACAGCCGTAATAACAGCCACCGCGACCAAGGCTAAAAGCGAAAAATTGAATGCTTTGGCACTCTCTTTTTGTACGCTTTGTGTCGCCACTTGCGCGGCGCTGTCAGAAGCAAAATGTGAATTTTCTTGCATAAGTCAAAAATATTAGTAACATATGTATCGTATCATAATTTTTTTGAAAATGCAAAACAATGAACAGATTTTTGAAATTTCTGACGAAAAATCACTTGAAAATATTGTCCCAACACTCAAAAAATGAGACAAAATTTTTTTCTACGGAGATTTGGGTGCCGGAAAAACAACTTTTATTCGTGCGATTTTGCGGAAATTTTTTGATGACGAAAAAATCATCGTTCGCTCGCCGACGTACACATATTATCAAGAATACAGCGACGCGACGCACGGAAAAGTTTTTCATTTTGATTTATATCGGCTCGATGATTTGGAAAATTTTTATTTGATTGGTGGCGATGAAATCGTGCAAAATAGCGAAAGTATCGCGCTCATTGAATGGCCAGAAATCCTTGGTGAAAGCGTCCAACCAACGAAAAAAATTTTCATTTCGTACGATGAAAATTCTGGAAAACGAATTTTTCGAATTGAAGAAATATCATAATTTTTTCAAAAAAATTTGACTTTCCAAAATTTTTTCATAATATAGCGGCGTCTTCTACAAGAGATACCGCTCTATATATATTCCTCGATAGCTCAGCGGTAGAGCAACCGGCTGTTAACCGGTAGGTCACTGG
>CALHQS010000040.1 GCA_938036655.1 uncultured Candidatus Altimarinota bacterium | reverse complement strand
AGCCTAGAGCAAAGCGAAACCATACTCTTTATCCTGTTTTAGATTAGAGAAGATGTTTTTTGTAAAAAAACTACATTTTAAAAAGAGAAAAAAGAAAAAGAATTAAAAGAAAGGGAAAAAAATGAAAAATATTGTAATAAAAAATACTTTCCACCATTCCGAGACTTGCCTCACGCATCGCGTTAATCGCATATGTGAACGGAATAAACGGGTGCACTTTTACAAAAAAATCATTCGTCAACTCAACCGGAAAAGTCCCACTTCCCGCCGAAAGTTGCAAGAGTAAAATCAGAATCGCAAGCACTTTTCCGCCATTCCCAATCAAATACACGAGGCTAAAAATAAAAATGTGAAAAAATGTGATAATCAGAAGTGCCGTGAAAAAAAGCACGACGGGATGCACGATATACACATGAAAAACAAAAATATTCCCAAGCACAATGGCAGTCGCTTGCCCCAGCCCAATCGTCACGAAAACCATCATTCGAGCCACAAATCCTGCACGAATTTTTTGCTGATTCTCAGCTTCTGTAGAACGAACAGAAAGCATGGAAGTCGCGAGCAAAGCACCCACCCAAAGTGCCAAAACCGTAAAAAATGGAGCGATAGACGAGCCATAATTTGGGCTCGAAAACAGCGATTCAGAAATAATCTCAACTGGGTGGCGGAAGAAATTTTTTTCATTTTCTGGGTCCAAAAGCATGATTTCAAGGAGTTCTTCGATTCTTGCATCACTGATGCTGTTTGAAATTTTTTGCAACTTTAGAATTGCATTTTCGATTTCCTGCCAATGACTCAAAATTTTTTCAATTTTTTCATTTCCATTTTGTGCAGCAGTAGAAATTTTTTCAATTTTCTCTTGTATATTCGGAATTTCAGTCTGCAATTGGACGGAAGCATCATGTACCTTTTGGATAAATTCTTGAAATTTTTCGGTTACTTGTTCAAATTTGGGTTCAATGGTTTCTGTAAAAAAATCTTTGAACTCCGCATATTCTTGTAAAATCATATTCGCGCCACTCGAAACTTTTCCAAGAATCTCTCCAGAAAGCATCTCGCCACGATTGAGAGCCGCAGAAGCACGCATTACCGTTGCCTGATAATTCGCAATTTTGGCTCGAAAATTTTTGTTGCGAGTAATCGCTGGCTCAAAAATCCCATGATTGCCCGTCAGATTTTCAAGCGACTGAAACATCTTTCCAAATGTCGCAAAAATTCGATCCACGCGCGCAAGCGTCTGACTCGCGCGATTGAGCGTCGGTTGCAATTTATCATTATAATATTCTGCTGTCTCGTGTACATTGGAAAGTCCACGAATCCCCGAATCCATCAAAAATCCCACAATCTGAATCTGCGCTTTTACAAAATTTTTCATCTCGCCCGCGATATCATCAATCGGAATTTCATTCTCAGTTGCAGTCTGAATCTTGGACAAATCTTCACCCAGGATTGGCAAAATTTCCTCAATTTTCGGAAGAATTTCAATCACTTTCGCAAGACCGTCTTGTCATTTTTCCAAT
>CALHQS010000039.1 GCA_938036655.1 uncultured Candidatus Altimarinota bacterium | reverse complement strand
CCATACATTGAAACTCTCAAATCTCATGGAATCATGAAAGGGCGCAACTCAAACATCTTTGCTCCAAAAGAATTCATCCCAAGAACTGAAACTAGTCGAATGATCTATCGTACATTCTTTGGTGGAAAACTTTAAAATAAAGCTCGAAAGAGCTTTATTTTTTGCTTGTACTTGCCTTTTTGGAAAAAATTTATATACTGAGCACATATTTTTTAAAAAATAATTATGATTTCTACCGACGCAACCAAAATCGAAAATCTGCTTACCAAAGGTGTTTCCAATTGTATTGACCGAGAAAATCTTGAAAAACGCCTCAAAGCTGGTGAGAAACTTCGCGTAAAACTCGGGATTGATCCGACTGCACAAAAAATCCATCTTGGTCATATGGTACCATTTTTAAAGCTCAAGCAATTTCAGGATTTGGGTCATGAAATTGTCCTTCTTTTTGGTGATGCGACAGCTCAGGTGGGCGATACTTCCGATAAGGATGCGGAGCGCCCAATGCTCACACGCGAAGAAACTACCGCGAACGCGCAGGCTTTTTTGAAAAAATTTGAAAAAATCATCGATCTTTCCAAGATTCATGTGTATTTCAATAGTGAAGGACTTGATAAGGTGAATTTTTCTGGCGTTGGCGAAATCGCGAAAAATTTTTCTGTGGCAGAAATGCTTGATCGCGATAATTTTTCTAAACGAATTAAGGCTGGAAAACGAATTTCCTTGCAAGAATTTTTGTACCCACTAATGCAAGGCTACGACAGCGTGTGTATCGCACGAAAGTATGGTTCGTGTGATGTAGAGTTGGGTGGAAATGATCAATATTTTAATCTTCTTGCTGGTCGCCGAATCCTCGAGGCTTTTGGCTTTCCGAAGCAAGATATTATGACTTTTGACTTGCTCCTCGGAACAGATGGCGAAAAAATGTCCAAGACACGCCCAAATTGTATCTACATTGATGACGCCCCGGCTGATATGTATCAGAAAATCATCAATTTGCGAGATGACCTGATTGTGAATTATTACACATTTATCACGGATGCGACACTTGATGAAATTCGCGAAATTGAAAATCGCCTCAATGCTGGCGAAAATCCTCGCGTTTTTAAAGAAGATTTGGCGCGACGAATTATCAAAATGTGTCATCTCAAGGATTTTGACCCGAACGATGCTTCCAATATTGCTGAAATGACGGTTGAAAACGCTCAAAATTCTGTTTCTGACTTGCTCAAATTAACAGGATTTGCGACGACAGGCGGTGATATTCGTAATGCAATTTCTGGCGGTTCTGTGCGAATTGATGGCCGCGTGATTACTGACGCAAAAGAGATTATAACAATTGGTGCTGATGGGATTTTGCTCGAAGTAGGAAAGAAAAAATCAAAGAAAATTTTTGCAAAATAATACTTATTGCTAATATTTGCAATAATGAATGCTTTATTAAAGAGAAAAATACATTCGAGAATTTTTATTGCAAAAAATTGCATTAATAAAAAATATGAAAAAATTTTTATTTATTGTATTTATAATAGCATTCTTTATAGTAGGAGGTCTATTTGGATATAAGAAGCTTCATTCAGATGAAAGAAAAAATGAAATTACGAGGAATGTTGCTGGCAAGTTTAGCTTCAAGTTTATGGGCTATATCAGGA
>CALHQS010000038.1 GCA_938036655.1 uncultured Candidatus Altimarinota bacterium | reverse complement strand
AATGTTGCTCATTGCCATTTTTGCTGCTATTATCAAAAAATTGAGTGAACTATTTGGCGGCTAAATTTCGTGTTTTAAAAAAATCCCAAACGGGATTTTTATTTTTCAGATTCAGGAGTTGTTTGATATTTTTCTTTGAGTTTCAGGTATGCAGCGTCGATTTTGGCTTTTGCCTCATCCAAGAAATCTTCACCAGAAGACTTGATATCCATACCGAGCGTCTTAGCTTTTTCTTCAGCTTTTTGAAGAGAAATTTTAGCACGTTCGTATGACTCTTCGGCAAATTTTTTGGCAGAATTGTAAGCATCTTGGCTATTATTTTTCGTTTCATTCATCCATTTTTCAGCATGGAATTTGAAATCATTCGCCATTTGCTCAACGCGATCTTTGAGTGTATCAATGTCTTTCACGTCATCAAAATTTGTGTGAATAAAGTTTTTGATATCTTCAAAAGCTGATTTGTGCAAATCTACGATTTCGTCAACCACATTTTCAAGCGTTGTCTTAGAAGCATCGTCCGCAAGTTTCGATTTTCCCTCGTCTTTTCGCTTTTTCATCAAAAGTCCCACTCCAATCACGTATCCAGCCGCGAGCGCCGTTAGAAATTTTTTCATAATTGTATAGTTAAAAAATAGCAGGAATATTATAGCACTTTTTGACGATTTCACAAATAAAAATTATTTTTTCGCCAAACGAACGACCGTCTCGATATGATGAGTGTGAGGAAACATATCAACAGCACGAATATCAGTAATTTCGTATTTTTCTGTAGCCGTCATCAATTCCAAATCGCGCACAAGCGTCGCAGGATTACACGAAACATAAATAATCTCATTCGTCGCAAAATTCAGAATATTTTCAATGGCTGATGGATGAAGCCCATCACGAGGCGGATCTACAACAATCGAATGCGCCGAAAGATTGTTCAGAGCAAAATCAGCCGCAAAATCCTCCACTTTTTGATTGATAAAATGCATATTTTTTACGCCATTTTTGAACGCATTTTTTTCACCATCTTGGCTCGCAGAAGTCACAAGTTCCACAGAATACACCTCTCGAAAATATTTGGACAACAACATTCCAATCGTTCCGGTTCCTGCATATAGATCAAGCAAAATCCCATCTTTTGCCGTAGAATTTTCTTTGGCAGTCAAAAAATCAATCGCGCATTGATACAATTTTTCTGCTGTAAATGTATTGACCTGAAAAAAACTTTTCGGTTGAATTTCAAAAGAAAAATCAAATAATTTTTCCGTAATTGAAAGTTTTCCAAAAATATGTTTCGCGTCGCCCGCCACAATATCAGCTTTTCCAGTATTTTCAAGCACAAAAATAGAGACAATATTTGGAAATTTTTCGGACAATTTTTGAGCGATATCTGTACAAAAATCATCCATAAGAATATTTTTTGCATTTCTTGTCTCGCCGAACAATCCATTTACCGAAAAAATAATCATAATTTCATTCGTGTATTTTGCCTTACGGATCACAAGATGACGCCAAAAACCAATCTGCGTTTTCGGGTCATAAGTTGGAAAATCTGAATTTCTCGCAATAGCATCAACTTCGTGGAAAATAGCATTGATTTCTTCGTCCGCCAAAACACAATAACGACAATTTTCAATGCGATCAAAAGCGCCTGGCAAGTGAAATCCAAAGCGATATTCGTCATGAATATTTTCTCTCGCGGAAATATATTTCCCCCAAGAAAATTCCACTTTATTGCGATAATGTTCAGTCTCAACGGACGCAATAATTGGGTGAAATGTGGCATTTTTCACTCGATCCTGAATGTGAAAAAATGCTTCTTTGATTTGATTTTCCTTGATCTCAAGCTGTTTTTCATACGGAATCGGCAGCCATTTACAACCTCCATACAATTGCCAATTTTCAGGAATTTCGCGTTCAAATGGGGATTTTTGCACCGTTCGAACCACTTGCGCCTCGATATGATTTTTTTTGATTTTTAAAATACGGATATCGACAATTGCCTCAGGAATCACCCCGCCAGAAATGAGAATTTTCCTGCCATCTTCCGCGGTTGCAAGCCCAGTTCCACCAAAAACTAATTTTTCAATCTTGACATTTTCAAGAATTTCATGTTTTTTCATATTTAAAAAATATTTGATAAATAAAAAATACCGCAATGAGCGGTATTTTATCGAAAAAAACTTTTTTTGCAACTACTTCACAATATTGGAAAGATTGTAACGAATATTCTCAGAAACAAATTGCGTATCGATAAAAGTAATATGGGTCGATAATTGTTCGTTTTTTGAAAAACGGGCAATTATCGTTCAATTTTCAATATTTTTTTGATGCATTTGAATAATAAAACGATACATTCCTGGCGCTAGCTCTGTCAGTTCAATATCTGCTCATTCTGAGGAAATTAAAAGTCCAGAATTGGGATCAAAGGCAATCACTCATTCTACAAAATCGACTTTTTCCATTGATTTTCACGCGATAAGCTCAAATCCATTGCCAACATCCTTCAATACCAAATCAGCTTCAAAATGAGAGTTTTTTGAAGGATTGTTGCCCGAATTCGCTACAGATGCAAGCAGAGAATTTCCATTCATTTCCAATCGAGAAAAACCAATAAACGAAAAAGCCATAACAAAGGCACAAGCAACAGCCGAAAGACCAAACTGAAACTGCTTTGTTTGGAGAAAATTTTTCAATCGTAAGAAGAATCCAAGTTCGCTCACTTTTTTCGCCTTCATATTTGAGATTTTTTAAAAAATAAGTACAATGATATAGTTATTTTAGCGTAACTTTGTTCTTTTGTCAAAAATATGTCAATTCGATTTTATCTTTTTGTGATAATGTTTATTTTTCTCGCAAGTAGTGCGTCGGTTGGGCTTTTGTTCTTTTATATGAATCCCATTCCGCACCCAACTCGCTCGCTCACTCTGATGGGAATTGGACTTTTTCTGATGGTTGCAAGTCTTTTGGTGCCACTGATTTTTTTTCTGAAAAAAGTATACTATCGAGGCGATGTCAATCTTTCAACAATGAGCGCAAGTATTCGCCAAGCCATTCTGCTCGCGCTTACGACGATTTTTTTTATGGTTTTGTCACTTTATAATATTCAAGAATGGCACATTACGCTCACTGGACTAGCAACACTAGCCTGCGTGGAAGTAATGTTTCAGGCTCTCGATTAATTCTTTTTATGTTTACAAATCTCAAACTCATTTTTTCTCAAAAAAAATATATTTTTGGGTATATTGCCTTGGTTTTATTTTTTGGAGCGCTCTGGTGGTATTTTACAGATATTAAGCTTATGTTCGGGAATTATGGCGCCGTTCAAGCCTCTATTGATACCGCTGCGTCTATTATTAATATTTTTCTCTTTTCGCTTTTTATTACTGCATGGATATTTCGGAGTATAATGTTCGGAAAACTCTCCTACAAGGGCGATAGTACAGGATTTCTTGGGGGAATTATTGGAGTTCTCATCTCCGGAAGCGTCTGTTGTGGGTCTTCACTCCTCATTCCTCTTGGAGCTAGTGTTTTTGCGAATACACTTGCCAAATATTTCCCCTACGGCGGGCTAGAACTAAAAATTCTTGGAATTATTATTCTTCTTTTTGGATTATACCAACTCCTCAAAAATCTCACCACTTGTCAAGCAAAAAAACCTCACTAATTCAGTGGGGTTTTTAAAATATTTTTGTAATAAAAAAATCTCGATTTCTCGAGATTTTCCTTATTCAGCGATAGAAAGAGATCCGCCAGCCTTTTCGATAGCTACTTTTGCAGAAGCAGAAGCCGCATCAGCTGTTACAGTAACCTTGGCTGTAAGAGTACCACGTCCAAGAACTTTCAAAAGTTTTCCTTTTTCACGGATAACTCGTCGTTCATAAAGTACTGCGTAATCCACTGTTGTAACACCATCCTGAGCCAATTTTTCAATCTGATCAAGATTCACGATTACAAATTCTTCAGGATTATACGCTGTAAATCCACGACGCTTTGGTGTTCTCATGAAAAGGCGAGTCTGTCCACCTTCAAAAGTTGGATAACGCTTTCCTTTTCCTGTACGAGAATTCTGCCCTTTCATACCACGACCAGAAGTTCCACCAACACCTGATCCACGACCTCGCGCAAGACGAGTCTTTCGAGTTTGTGAACCACGGTTTGGAGCAATTGTTGAAAGATTTGCCATAAAAATAGAGAGTTAAAATGCGTTTGCAAAATTATTTTGCTTTGCTAAACGAGCGAGTAAGTGAAGATGGTTTGAGAGACTGAAGAGCCTTCAAAGTCACGCGAGTATTTGTAATAGTGTTTGGTGCCCCGTGTTGTTTTGCAATCACATCTTTAAGACCTGCAACTGCGAAAACTTTACGAGCAGAACCACCAGCAATAATACCAGTACCTGGGTGCGCTGGATGAATGAAAATCGCACTTGATTTGAAGTTTGCAGTCACATCGTGTGCAATCGTTCCATCTACGATAGGGAAAGTAATGAGGTTTTTACGAGCATCTCGAAGAGCTTTTTCGATAGCACCCTGAACTTCACCAGCCTTTCCAATACCAAGACCAACACGACCTTTTCCGTCGCCAATTACCATAGACACTCGGAAACGAAGTTGGCGTCCACCAGCAGTTACACGAGTTACGCGGTCAATTGCAAGAATTTCTTCCTGAAATTCCTTCACTTCCTCACGAATTCCTCTACGGTCATTTCGGCGAGGCTTACGGCTTCCACGACCTTTTTCAGAAGTATTTTCTTGAGTTTTTTGTGTCTCCTGAGTCACTTCTGTTGTTACTGTTTCAGCTTCAACTACTTCTGTCTCTGGAGTTTTTGGAGTATCTGACATATTAAATAGAAGAAAGATAATTAAAATGCAATTCCCGCTTCGCGAACCGCTTCCGCAAGAACTTTTACGCGACCATGGTAAAGATATCCTCCACGATCAAATACGCAAGTTTTAATGCCTTTATCAAGCATCGCTTTTGCGATCATATTTCCTACTTCTGCGGCTCTTTCTGATTTATTTCCAGAAGTAACTTTTAGATCACTTGCTGAACAGATGGTTACAGAATTGATATCGTCAATAAGCTGAGCATAGATATGCGTATTACTTCGGAAAACTGAAAGACGAAAACGACTTTCAGAAGTCTGAATTCGAGAACGCACTTTATGTGCTCGCTTAAGACGGTTTTGTACTTTTTTAAGCATAAAAACGAATAATTAAGATAATGAATAGACTTTTTATTTTCCGGCCGTTTTCCCAGCTTTACGACGAATATATTCACCAACATATCGAATACCCTTTCCTTTGTAAGGTTCAGGTTTCTTGAGTGAGCGAACATAGGCTGCAAAATAACCAAGGAGTTGCTTGTCGTGAGAAGAAAGGTGAATAATATTTTTATTATCCTTATCTACTTCGATAGTAATTCCTTCTGGAGCTTCTACTGGTACTTTATGAGAGAAACCAAGAGAAAGTTCCATTTTCTGAGGGCCTTTTACATCAAATTTGTAACCAACCCCGACGATTTCAAGAGACTTTTTGTAACCTTCAGAAAGTCCCACCATCATATTCTGAATCAAAGAACGAGTAAGACCCCAAAAAGCTTTTTGTTGTTTTACTTCCTGATTTTCAATAGAAACTTTAAGTATATTATCAGCCTGCTCAACGCGAACACCTTCAAGTACTGGTACAGTAAGTGTATGTTTCGCATTTTTTGCAACTACTGCTTCTGGCGTGATTTCTACAGTCACTCCAGCAGGAATAGTAATTGGCTGTTTTCCAATTCGAGACATAATAAATAAATTTAGATTTTAGAGGATTAAACGGAATTTGGACTAGTAAATTTCGCAAAGAAGTTCACCACCAACACCAAGAGCGTGTGCTTCGTATCCAGTAATCACACCCTTTGGAGTAGAGAGAATATAGATTCCCACTCCATTACGAGATTTTCGGATATCAGCAGATTTGATGTAAATTCTCTGTCCTGGTCGACTAATTCTTCGGAATGATGGAATATATTTTGTTTTACGAACATCTTCAAGCTGAACAGAAAAAGAACGAGAATCTTCTGCAAGTTTGTAGTCCACAATATAACCATTTTTCTTCAAAATACGAAGAATTTCACCTCTCATTTTAGAAAACGGAACAGTTACTTCGTGAAGACGAGCAAGATACCCATTTCTAAGACGCGTGAGAAGATCGGCGATAGAATCGTGTGTCATAAGTTTTAGAATTTAGAATTATAATGAAGAATGATAGAATCAATTCTACCAACTTGATTTGCGAACACCCATGAGTTCTCCAGCATTAGCCTTTTCACGAATACAAATACGGCAAAGTTGAAATTTACCAATATATCCGTTTACACGACCACAGTTTGAACAACGGTGGTAAAGTCGTGTAGAAAACTTTGGAGTTTTTCCGAGTTCTTTTGCGCGCTCAGCTTTTTTCTGAGCTTGTTGACATTTATATACAATTGCTTTTCGAGCCATAGTGAGAAAGGATTAACGACTGAATGGAAAACCGAGTTTTTTGAGAAGGGCATGAGAATGCTCTTTGCTCTGAGTTTTAAATTTGATAGTAATCTGCATACCGTGTGTTTTCACTACATCAAGTTGAGGAACTTCAGGGAAAATTGTATGTTCTTTAATACCAAAGTTAAAGTTTCCATCTTTATCAAAAGATTTTGCAGAAATACCACGGAAATCACGAACACGAGGAAGTACTACAGCAATCAATTTTTCAAGAAAATCGTACATACGCTGACCTCGAAGAGTTACCATCATACCAACCGGCATTCCTTCACGAAGTTTAAAGTTAGAAACTGATTTTCGCGCGTGATTTACACGAGGAAGTTGTCCTGTAATCAAGGCAAGATCATTCTTGAGAGAAGAAAAATCTTTGTGACCAGAAGCAACATAGCTACCAATACCCATATTCACTACAACTTTTTCAATCATAGGAAGCTGCATTGGATTTTTAATATCAAGTTCTTTCGCAATTTCTGGAAGAACTTTTTGAGTATAATTTTCTTTAAAAGACATAAGAAAAAATTAAATATTACGGCTTGACATACCGCGACTAAAATAATGAACTAGAGAGTTGTTCCAGATTTTTTTGCAAAACGAACTTTTTTTCCGTTTTCGATACGATATCCAACACGAGTTGGTTTTCCAGTTTTTGGATCCACAAGCATTACATTTGATACATCGATCGCTTTGGCAATTTCTACTTTCTGGCCAGGTGTTGCGCCTTGTTTTTTAATGTGGCGAGTAACAATATTTACCCCCTCAACAACAACTCTGTTTTCCTTTGGAAATGCACGAACTACTTTTGCTTTCGTTCCTTTGCTTTTTCCAGAGATGACGATAACTTCATCATTTGTATGGATTTTCATAAAAATTTGAATTAAAATGATAACAATGTTTGTTGATAATGGGAATTATACAACATCTGGGGCAAGTGAAATAATTTTCTGGAAACCTCGTGCGCGAAGTTCGCGGAATACTGGTCCAAAAATACGAGTTCCCTTTGGTTCACGTTTGTCATCAATGATAACACAAGCATTATCATCACTACGAACGTATGTTCCATCTGGGCGTCGAATTTCCTTTGCCACTCGAACGATTACTGCTTTTACTACCGCTTTTTTCTTGATATTTCCATTTGGAAGAGCGCGTTTAATAGCAACAACAATAATATCACCAACACTTGCATAGCGTCGTTTTGATCCACCAAGAACCTTAATACAAAGAGCTTCCTTAGCACCAGTATTATCAACAACTACAAGTCTACTTTCTGTCTGAATCATAGAAGATATTTTAGAAGGAGAATTAAAAATTTTGAAAGATTATACTGCGCTGTGAGATACAACAGAATCTTCGATGAGAGCCCATCGCTTAAGGCGAGACATAGGGCGAGTTTCATGAATAGTTACAGTATCACCAACCTTTGCAATTGCGTTCTCATCATGAGCATAAAATTTTGATGATGACTTATAACGCTTTTTATATTTTGGATGTGTTTTGTATGTCTCAACAGTGACTACAATAGTTTTTTGCATTTTTGTACTAGTCACAACACCAGTTTTTGTTCGCATAGAAGAGAAAAATAAAGAAGAAAATTAGAGTGATGACGAAAGAAATGTTGAGATGCGAGCAATATCTTTACGCATTGCACGGATCAAATGTGTCTGTTTAAGTTCACCGAGATCTTTCTTCATTGTAAGAACGAAAAGCTCTTTCTGTGCCTTGGCAAGCTCTGCTAAAAGCTGAGATTTTTCTAGTGCTTTGAGTTCGTCTACTCTTTTATTTGAAGTAGCTTTCTGAGTTTTAGCCATAAAATAATAGTAAATTGAATATAATCAACAAAAGAAACACAAATTTTTTTCCTAAAAGGAGAAATTATTAGTATTTCCAATGAAAGAGAAAAACTAGAAATCAGTTTTTGAAAGAATAATTTTCGTTTTAAGTGGAAGTTTGAATGATGCACGAGTAAATGCTTCACGAGCAACTTCTGGTGAAATATCACCGATTTCAAAAAGAATTCGTCCTGGTTTTACTGGAGCGCGGTACATTTCTACAGAACCTTTACCACCACCCATTGGAACTTCAAGAGGTTTTTTAGTATAAGGTTTGTCTGGGAAGATACGAATCCAAAGATTTCCACCTTTACGAAGGTATCGGATCATTGCCTTACGAGCACTTTCGATCTGACGAGAAGTGATGTATCCAGCCTCTGTAACCTTCAGAGCATAATCCCCAAAAGCAATTTCAGAACCACGAGTGGCAATTCCCTTGATTACTCCACGATGAGCTTTTCGATATCGTGTTCTACTCGGTTGTAGCATAGGATTGAATTATTAGAATTATAAATTGAAAATTTTTAAGAAATTATTTTTTGAAAACATTTCCTTTAAAAATCCATACTTTGATACCAATAGTACCAGCAGTTGTTTCTGCTCTTTCATAAGCAAAATCAACATCAGCACGAATCGTCTGAGTAGGAATAGAACCATCCTTGTAAGTTTCTTTACGAGCAATTTCTGCACCATTGAGACGACCTCCAAGTTTTACTTTCACACCAAGACCTCCTTTTTCCATTGTACGAGCAATGGCATTTTTGATAACGCGGCGGTATGGCATTTTCTTTTCAATCTGACGAGCAATAGAATCAGCAACGATTGAAGCAGAAAGTTCAGGTTTTTTTACTTCTTTTACTTCGAGAGTAAAATTGTATTCTGGGAATTTTTTCTCAAGAAGCGCCTTAAGAGCGTTGATATTTTCATCATCGTTCCCAAGAACAAGAGCCGTACGAGAAGTATAGATTGTAATAGAAACAGTATTGTCTCCGCTGTGGTTAATGAAGATATTTGCCAGAGGAAGACCTTTATAATGCTTCGTAACAACAGATCGGATTGCTACATCAGATGAAACATGACGACCGTAAGATTTTTTATCATAAAATCCGTTTGATCTCCAAGATTTGATGTATCCAATACGAAATGCTAGTGGGCTAACTTTGTGTCACATAGGTTTTAAGTAGAAATAAAATTATACAGAAAGAGTAATATCAACATTTGAAGTTCTCTTCAGGATTCGATGTGCACGACCACGAGATACTGGGTTAATTCTCTTATACATCATTCCTTGAGTTACAACCACTGAAGCAATTTTCAAATCTTCAATTTTTTGAGAATCATTGTGCACAGCATTATTAACAGCACTTTTAAGTACTTTATGAACAATAGTTGCACCTTTTTTCGGCATAAAGCGAAGTACATCAAGTGCTTCCTGTGCCGTTTTTCCTCGAATAATATAAGCAATTACATTAAGCTTTTTTGGTGAGATGCGAACATTTCGAACAGAGGATTTCATATTTTTTAGATAAAGTTAAATGTGGAATCTTGAAAATACTATTTATTTCCAGAGTGAGCCATGAAGCGGCGAGTGAAAGAAAATTCACCAAGCTTGTGTCCAACCATATCTTCTGTTACAAACACAGGAATATGTTGTTTTCCATTGTGTACACCAAATGTGTGTCCTACAAATTCTGGAGCGATAGTACAAGCTCGAGACCACGTTTTAATAATAGTTTTTTTACCTGTTTCATTGAGTTTCTCGATTTTTTTCATTACACGAGGATCAATATAAGGTCATTTTTTAAGACTACGAGTCATAGGAAAAATTGTAAAATTTTAGAGTGAAATGGAATTAGCCTTGAAGTTTTCCAGAACGAGTACGAAGAATCCAACGATCTGTGCTCTTGCGAGAACGAGTCTTCACACCGCGAGCAAGACGACCCCATGGAGTCTTTGGACCTTTTCGCTGACCAATAGATTGGTGTCCTTCACCACCACCATGTGGGTGGTCAACTGGGTTCATAGATGAACCGAGAACAGTAGGACGACGGCCAAGCCAACGAGAACGACCAGCCTTACCAATCGTTACCTGATTCCAGTCTTCGTTTGAAACTACTCCGATAGTAGCGCTACATTTTTTGTGTACCAAACGGATTTCTCCAGAAGGCATTTTCAACTGAGTATATTCACCTTCCTGTGAAATCACAAGAGCTGAAGCACCAGCTGAACGAATAGAATTCGCTCCCTTTCCAAGAATCAATTCTACATTGTATACTGGAAGTCCTGTCGGAACAAATCCGATTTCCATACGATTTCCTGCAACTGGTTTTGCATCATTTGAAATAATAATGTCATCACCAACTTTCATAGTTGAGTGAGCCAAAACGTAACGACGCTCACCATCTTTATAACATACAAGCGCAATAAATGCAGAGCGATATGGATCGTATTCGATAGTTTCTACCTTTGCTGGAATTCCAACTTTTTCAAGCTTGAAATCTACAATACGGTACAATTTTTTGTGTCCAGCACCTTGGTGGCGAACAGAAATTCGACCAGCACTGTTACGACCAGCATTTGCCTTCTTATATACTGTAAGTGGCTTGTATGGTTCATGAGCAGTGATTTCTTCATATGTTAAGCCTGTCATAAAACGACGAGAAGGCGTAGTTGGTTTATACTTTTTAATCGGCATAAAATTGAGAGTTATAATAATGAAGAGAGGGATTAGTTAACCTTCTCGAAATTTGCAATTTTTTGACCAGCCTTAAGCGTAATCATTGCCTTTTTTTGAATACCTCGCTTTCGTTGTACACCCTGACGAGTAAAGTGAAATTTTTCACGAGTTTTGAGAACATTTACTTTTGCAACTTCTGCACCATAAAGTGTGCGGATAGCATTTTTAATGTCAATTTTTGTGGCATTTGCATCAACAATACAAGTGTATACACCGCGGATTTCTCCATCAGTACTCTTGTTTGTTACCACAAATGAACGAATCACAGAATAAAGAGAATTCATAGGAAAATTTTTAATAACTAAATAATACAGAGGTATTATTTTGAAAAGTGTTCATAAAGATGCTTGAGTGAAGCTTCTGAGAAAATCAAATCCTGATATTTAAGAAGATCGTGTGGATTCAAATATTCTACATTCACAACACGAGAATTAGCAATGTTGTACGCACCAAGTACTGAATTTTTTTCATCACGAGTGATAGCAACCAAAGGTTTTTTTGCGGTCATAGCATTCATAAGCGCTACAACATCCTTTGTTTTTGTTCCGTTGAATGCTTCAACTACTTTTACAGCTTCCTGAGAAGCTTTTGTAGAAAGAAGGGAAAGAAGCGCCAATCGACGTTCCTGACGGTTCATATCAACAGAGAAATTTCGAGTATTTCGTGGGCCAAATGTAACACCTCCTCCTCGACGAATTGGTGAGCGACGATCACCTACACGAGCATTACCAGTTCCTTTCTGACGGAAGAGTTTCTTTGTAGTACCTTTAACTTCTCCACGAGTTTTTGTATGAGCAATGGCAATACGACCATTAGCTTGCTGAAGGACAAGAAGACGGTGAATAAGTCCCATATTTGGTGTAACACCAAAGTGAGAAGCTTCAAGATCTACTGTACCTTTCTGTTTACCGTTTTTATCAAATAGTGGGGCTTTCATAGAAATGAATAGAAATTAAATAATTTAGAATGGAAATTCTCATTCAGCTAGAATGCAAGAGTAATAAGAGAATTACGAGCTCCTGGAACTGGACCCTTGAGAGCCACAACATTCAATTCTTTATTTACAAGAACTACTGGAACCTTTTTAAGAGTAATGCGGTCAAGACCCATGTGTCCGTGCATCTTTTTCCCTGGTTTTGTACGACGAGGTTTTCGGTTACCGATAGAACCAAGTGCACGGTGGAATTTTGAACCGTGTGATGCTGGACCACCGGCGAAGTTCCAACGCTTCATAGCACCCTGGAAACCTTTACCTTTAGAAGTACCAACTACCGTTACGAGCTCTACGCCATCAAGCATATCAAGAGTGATTGCATCACCTTTGTTCATACCTTCGAAAGCGCCAGTGTGTTCAAATTCACGGAGAGTTTCTTTTTTTCCGTCAATCATGCGAACCACGACAGCAGCGTAACCATCGTTTTCGATAGTTTTAATCTGTGCAATCTGAAGTTGTGGCACAGAAACAAGAGTAACTGGCGTAAAAACCCCGTTGTGGATCACGCGAGTCATCTCGATTTTTTTTGCAATAATACCTGCCATATAAAAAATATATACAAATAATGAGAGGTTGCCAATGTATTTTCCGTAGAAAATAGTGTTAGCAACTTCACTTTCAGTGATGAAAGTACTTTCACGAATAAATAAAAAGCTCGTGGATTATATGGTATTTTTTTCAAATGTCAAAAGTTTTTTTGATTTTTTTCAAAATGTCAAGTCAAAATTTTCAAAAAATTTTTTTAAAAAAATAAAATCCCTGAAATAGGGTTTTTAAAAATGTATATAAATACCAAAATATATGATTGCAAGAATTGCGATACGAACACTCTGAGCGCAAAGTGAAATCAGCAAAATTTGTTTTTTGTTTAAGCTCATTCGGAAATAGCGTGCTAATAACGAGCTTACTATAAAAATATCTGGCAAAAATATTCTCCAGAAAATGAAAAAGGTTATAAAATGAGAATTTTTTGCAGTTTTTTCAGGATTGTTTTGTAAAAATTTTTTATTTTTGGAAGAAATGCGAGACAGGATGAGGAAGTCGAGGAAGATTCAAAATATTGCAGCAATAACAAGTAACTCGATAAATCCTTTTTCGTCAAGAATAAGCATTCCTGAAGTACTCGAAAAAATAGTCCACAAGGAAAACAAGATATAATCTCAACCCCAATATGAAGCCAAGTTCCATTCTATTCCTTTATGATAATCAAACACTTTCAGTCAAATAATCCAAAGCCAAAAATCAGAAATTTTTTGAAAAATATGCATATAGAATTATTTAAACAATAAAGACATTACTACAAGCATTGAAATACGAATTAGTTGCACTCAAAATGAAATCAGGAAAATTTGTTTTTTGTTCAAAGTCATTCGAGAATAATGAGCTGACAACGAGCTGGCAACGAAAATATCTGGCAAAAAGATTCTCCAAAAGGTGAAGAAAATAATAAAAATTTTATTTTTTGGAAGTTTTTCAGGATTTTCTTGTAAAAATTTTTTATTCTTGGAAGCGATAGAAGAAAGGATGAGGAAGTCAAGCAGAACACCAAAAATAACAGAAACGGTAAATATCATTTTTGAGGTGCCAAAAAGAGAACTATCCCCAATAAAAGTTAGACCTGAAGCAGAAAATAAAGCTGTATAAAATGCGGAAACAAAAAATGGTACGGAATATAATTCAAACATTTCAAATCTAAAATTTTGAGAAATATGTGTCCAGCCAAATTTTGGATGCAAGATTCAGAAAAATTCGTACCACAGGGTTGTAAAAGGAAAAAGAATGACAAGAATAGAATAAGGAAAAAGAACAGTAAAAAGAAAATGAGACATAATAATTTTAAAATTTTATTTTCTACAAAACCTCATTTTAGGAATTTTTCGCAACAATCAAGCACTTTAAGGATTCTTCACAGAAAATTCACAAAATTTAAAAAAATCCCCAGTATTTTGAGGATTTTAATTGTGGAACATTTTTTTGAGATTATTAGTAACTTCTTCGGCATAATTTTTTTCAGAAAGGTTTTTGAAAATCGCATCAAGATCAAGAGCGGAATTTTTTGCAAAATCATTCAAAATTTTTTGAGAATTGTGCAAATCCAGATTTGGAAATTGCATTTTATCCCAAAGTGACTCAGAAGACAAGACTTCAAGCCAATTCTGTACAGCCTTATCAGCCTTGGAAATTTCAAACATCGCTCCACGAATAGCATCGCGTTCAAGCGCGAAATCACCAATTTTGAGATTTTGATAGAGTTTGATGAGAGTGTCGCTCGGAATTTTGAGAATCGCATCAGTATCAAAAGAAGAAACCGCGCGTACAAATTCTAATTCTTTAAAAGCATCGAAAAAACTCAAAATCCAGCGCACAAATTCATCCCAATAATTTTTTTCTAAAATATTTCCCGCAAGAACTTCCCATGCATGAGCCATCTCATCGGCACGCACGGATTTGTAAGTTTCATTTTTGAGTGTCATCGCATCTTCCCAAATCTGATCAAGCACCTCGCGACCCAATTTTTCAAAAATATTCGTCGCGGACGCAATTTCTCCTGGAAGCAAGAGCGAAGATTGGAAAAAATTATTTTCCAGCATCACCGCGTGATCAATCGAATGAATATAATTTTCTGTCAAATTGAGTGAGAAAACCGTACCACGAACGCCTGCCACGATATTATGTTCAGGAACACGAACCGACATTCGAGAACCTGGATACAATGTACGAATCATATCAGTATAAATTTTTCCTTGCATCAGCGTCGCTTCAAGTTCAATCTTGGAATAATCTTCCGCAACCTGCATTTTGTTGATGGCAAAAGTCGTATCGGCGCCGAGCTGCGTCGTCGAACGATCCGGCCAAAAAAGTGTCGCCTCAGATTTTTCTTCGGTGATAATTGTGTCTTTTTCTTTGAGTGAATATTTTTCGTGTTCAGAAAGTGAAATCGTCACATCGCCACGAACAATTCGCGCCGCACCAGAATCCACCAAAAGATACGGATCAATCGGGTCGTCAGCATGAATTGCGCGATAATATTTGTACGCAGAAACGCCCATCGCTGTGATAAATATAGTCACCAAAATCACCGAAACGGCAAGAAAAAATTTTTTCATAAAAACTGGATTTTATCAAAAAAATAAATATGATACAGCGAGTATACACTATTTTTCCAAAAAATTCAAAAAAATGAATAAGTATCATCGCCTCATTTTAGCATTTCTGGCTTTTGTGATTTTTTATCTGATTTACCAAATTGTCGTTTTTCAAATTAAAAAATTTCAGGTGGAAAATTTTTCTGATGCCATTACGAAGCAAAATTTAGAAATCACGGAACGAACGGCTCTCAAAGAAAATTTGGAAAAATATATTTCGACGAATGCGTACAGAACGCAGGTTGCCAAGGCTTCGCAAAACAAAAGCATGCCCGGCGAAACGGTGATTAATGTGGTTTCACAAGAAGATGTCAATGGAAACGCGAATGTCGATACACAAGATATTTATGCGGAAAATAGCGGAAAACGCGAAGATCCAACTGCCAAAATGTCCAATCCTGAGCGCTGGCAATATTTATTTCAAAATGGTCTCAACAAACTACCAAAATAAAATCCCCAATCGGGGATTTTTTAGAGAATAATTCCGTCTTCATCGCGACGAGATTTTTTTGGAATTTTTTTGTTGGGATCAAAATCCGTCAAATCCACGAGCGCTGGTGCTGCCAAGAAAATTGACGACCAAGTTCCGACGATTGTTCCGAAAATCATTGCAAGCACAAAACCCTTGATAGATTCGGGACCAAAAATAAACATCGCAAGAAGAACAATCAAAATAGTGAGCGAGGTAAAGAGCGAGCGGCGCATTGTCCCGTGAATCGCTTCGTCAATAATTGTTGGCAAATTTTTCTTTTTCTCTTCTTTAAGCGTAGCGCGAACTCGATCCATAATCACAATCGTATCGTTGATAGAATATCCAAGCACCGTAAGCATCGCTGTAATCAAGAAAATATCAATTTTGAATGCCGGGAAAATCGCTGAAGTCAAGACATACAGCCCAAATGCCACCACCACATCATGCAAAAGCGAAATTCCAGTTACCACCGCAAACGGCCAACTCGCCATTCCCGGAATCGCGCCAGAAAATGCATACATAATATAAATGGAAATCATAATCACCACAAGTGTAAGCGAAATATATCCAGAATTCTTAATATATTCTCCAAATGACGCACCAATATTTACATATTGTGATTGGGTGATTTTCCCATCAGAAACGCTATTGTAGAGTTCTTGAAGATTGTGGAAAAATTTTTCTTTGGTTGCATTGACAAAAGCCGTTTTAGTCGCCGTGTCGCCCGTTGTCATCGCCTCATCAACACCAATTTCGATCATAAAATCATCTGAACCCGTAATTCGATAAACGAGAAAATCCGTCAAAATCGCTTGTTCTTCACGAGAAAGCGTATTTTTCGCTTCAGCGATAAATTTTTCTCGCGTTTCAGAAATTACTTTTTCAGTATCAATATTGGTTACATTATATTTGACCTGCACTCCACCCGTCAAATCAATTCCCTGATGAAATGGCAGAATAAATGGAGAAATAACAGAAAAAATAAAAAGAATTCCTGCGAGAATATACGCAAATTTTCGATTTTTAACAAATGAGTACATAAAAATATTTTAAAATTTTCCTTATATTATGGGAGAGTGCAAAAAAGTCAAAAAAAATCAGAAAATTCTTGCGATTTTACGAAAAATAGTATATACTTTCTAAAAACAAAAATTATGCAGTACAAAATTCCTATTCAAATCGAAAATGAAGATACTATCGTTCTTGGGCTTTCTTTGCGGCAGCTCGGGATTATGATGGTGTTTGGTGGAATCGCCTACGCGCTCTTTCAATTTTTAGAATCAAGAATTGGTGGAATCGCGCTCGTTCCAGCAATTATTGTGGCAGGAATGGGTATTGGAATCGCGCTTGTTCGAATCGCAGAAATGACATTTTTACCGCTAACGCTCAACTTTTTGCGAATGTCGCTCAATGGAAAAGCCCGTCCATGGTCGCAGTGAACGGATAGTTATACCGAACTTGAAATTGGCCACATTTCAAGTTCAAACGAAAAAATCGTGCAAACAACTTCCAAAGAAAGCTTTACTTCCTCAATCGCGAACAACGAAGATTTCGCGGAAAAACTCAAAAATCTCTAAAATATGATTGCAGAAAAAACTACAAAATCCGTGAAAAGTGGGAAAAAACCAAATCAGGATATGAGCGTACAGCGCTATATGCCTTTTTCTGAGATTCGCGACAATCTCATCGTGATGAAAGACGGCTCGTCTCGTATGGTTCTCAAGGTTCATGCGCTCAATTTTAATCTCAAAAGTACTGAGGAGCAAGACGCAATTTTGATGAGCTATCAGCGTTTTTTGAATGCACTCAATTTTCCAATCCAGATCATTATTCGCTCGCTTCGCGTGGATATCGAAAGTTATATCAACAAACTCAAAAATCTCGCACTCAAACAAGAAAATCCGCTTCTCCAAGAACAAACATACAAATATATCGATTTTCTTTTGACACTGATTGATTTGGCACAAATTATGAAAAAAGAATTTTATATCGTGGTGCCATACGATTTTGAAAACAATGAAAGTGTTCGAAAAACTGATTTTCTTGGGATTTTTCGAAGTTTTTGGTCGGCGATTTCTCAAACCGAATCAGTAGCCGATATTCGCGCCAACCGAAGTCGCGTTCAGAAGCTTCATAAAGGGAATTCTGAGCGACTCAGCACCATTAAAATGTCGCTCGAAAGTATCGGACTTCGTGCGGAAGAACTCAAAAAAGACGAACTTATCAAGCTTTTATACAATTATTATAATCCACGAATTGGTGCAGAAACTATGATGCGTGGAAATGTTGATGACTATAATTTTGGATAGACGAGAAAATTTGCACTTTTTCAAAAATTTTATACAATGCGCGCATGACTCGCGCGTTTCTTCCCGCTTCTTCTAATATTATTTGTCGCAATGGGAGCGATATTCTCCTCATCAAACGATCTCACAAAGCAAAAGCTTGGCCCAATTTTTGGGCTTTTCCTGGTGGAAAAGTGGATGATTTTGAATTTTTTCGTGAAGCCTGACTTCGTGAATTGACCGAAGAAGTTGGGATTTACGCAAAAAAATATAACTTTTCTGGCGAAACAATTGTTTTTCATCGCAATAATTCTGGTTCAAAAATTAGTTATTTTGGGCTCGTAGACGAATGGGAAGGTGTTCCTGAGATTTGCGAACCCGACCTGGCAACCGACCTTGCATGGTTCCCGATTTCTGCTTTGCCATCACCTTTTATTCCACATCACAAAATCGCGCTTGATGCGATTTTGGCAGATATTGCGTACCAAGAAATTGATTTTTTGGCATAAAATATGAAGAAAAAAAATCCAAAAAATCTCGTTGGCGAACTCTTATTTGAGGGTTCAAAAATCATCCTCAACGCTCACGGGGAGCGATTTTTCGTGCGTGGAAAATTGGGGAAAAAATTCGTGCACGGCGATATTGTGCTCGCGAAAATCACGAAAAAATCAGAATCTGGGCGGATGGCGGAAGTCGCGATTCTCAAAATCATGGAACGAACACAAAAAATTCTGCTGGGACAAAAAAAATGAAAATATATTTTTTTAGCGCCAAATTTTGGAACTATTGAAAAAATTCGAATCGAGAAAAATTCTCTCGAAAAATTCCCTGGTGATGTGATGGTAGAATTTAAAATTGATGAAAAATTTGCCAAAATCCAGAAAATTTTTGAACCAACTGAGCACGACAGCGAAGTGGCGAGTATTTTGTTTTTGCACAATATTCCTGAAAAATGGAGCCCAGAAATCAAAAAACAGGAAAAATTTCTGAAAAATATTGATGAAAAATTGCTTCCAGTCGAGCCTCATTTTCGAGCGGATTCACTCATCGCTGACGAAAAAAATCTCCTTTCTATATTCAAAAATAATCCCGAAATCGCGTATTTTAACGCTCTTTCGAGCGAGAATGACACTCGTGTAGACTTGCGAAATTGGTACACACTCACCATCGATGGAAGTGACGCGAGAGATCTCGACGATGCAATCAGTATCGCAAAATACGACGATGGAAATTTTTTACTTGGTGTACATATCGCGGATGTAAGCCATTTTGTCACAGAAAAATCGCCCATCGATCACGAGGCACGAACGCGGGGCACGAGTATTTATTTGCCGCAGAAAGTGATTCCAATGCTTCCGGAAACGCTTTCTAATCATCTTTGCAGTCTGACACCAGAAACCGAGAAAAAAACGCTCACCTGTCTCATGAAAATCGATCAGAAAACCGGAAAAGTGCTTCACACCGATATTTTTGAAAGCCTCATTCAGAGCCAACATCGTGGCGAATATGGGAAAATTTTTGAAAATTTTCAAAAGAAAAAATTTGAAAACGCATCTCTTGAAAATACGATTTTAAATGCTTTTGAATTATTTGAAATCATTAAAAAACGACGAAAAAAGGAAGGAAAAATCGCGTTCGAGACGACGGAGTTGTATTTTGATTTTGAAAAAAATAGTCACACGCCGATTGGAATCAGAAAACGCGATCGCAACGATGCACATCGGTTGATTGAAGAATTTATGGTGCTCGCCAATGAGGAGGTGGCAAAATGGTGTACGAAACGAAAAATTCCGTTTTTGTCGCGCGTGCATGATGAACCGAACGACGAAGGTATACAAATTCTCGAAAATATTCTTGGGAAAAATCGCAAAAAATCTGAAAAAATTCTTCCAAAACATATCGCTGAATATCTCGAAAAACTCGATGAAAGTGCACGATATCATGCCTCTCGCCTCATTCTTCCCAAAATGTCAAAAGCCATTTATTCACACAATAGAAGTGGACATTTCGGTTTGGCGCTTGATTTTTATTCACACTTTACCAGCCCGATTCGACGCTATCCCGATCTCGCGACGCATCGCGCCATCAAGCAATATTTGGCAAAAAAATTGGATGAAAAAAATAAAAAATCACTCACCAAATTTTTAGAAAAAACAGCCGAAATTGCGACTTTGACAGAAAAGCGTGCCGAAATGATTGAAAATTCTGTGGACAAAATTTATATGTTGCGATTTATGGAAGCTCATATTGGCGGGATTTTTGACGGAAAAATCTCGGGCGTGACGGATTGGGGAATTTTTGTAGAGCTCGATATGGGTGTGGAAATTCTCGTATATTTGCCACGATTTCACGATTTTCAGGTGGATAACGTCGTGGGCGCAATTATCGATCGTCATCAGAAAATTATTTTCCAAATCGGCGAGAAAAAAACTATCAAAATCAAAAAAATCCTCAAGGAAGATGGGAAAATCGTTGGCGAATTTATCAAAAAATAAAATCCTCGTATGAGGATTTTTTAAATATTATCAAAAGATTTTTTGGAAAAAATGTAATACGAAGTGCCAAGCAAAATGACAATGTATCCTATTGCAAAAGCAAAAACTAACGCAGTATGAATACTGGGCATGAATGAAAAATGAATCAATTCTTTAAAATTGAGTGCCTGAAAATTGGGAAAGAAAAATAAAATTCCACGGCCAACACTCGCCATAACAGCCTGCTCATGCGTCGTCGCATACTCCAAAAGCGCGTATCCGCTGTGCGCCACAATATACACCGCAAGCGTTCCAAAAGTCGCAATTCCGCCTGACAAAAAAATCGAAAAAAACAAAATTATTACCAAAAGTGATAGCCATTTGAGAAAAATTCCTAAGATCGCGAAACCAAAAATCGGCGTCACTGGCACTTCAAAAAAAATCATCAACCCTATCAAAATCGTTGACAAAATCAACACAAGAATCAGTAAAATCGCCGCAAATCCAAAAAATTTTCCAAAAATAATTTTTCCACGACTAATCGGCCTCAAGAGCGTAAGATAAATTGTTTTTTCTTCAAATTCGCGCGACAAAAGGCGATTTCCGAGAAACAAAATAATCAACAATCCCGTGACTTCCATGAATGAAAGCCCAAAATCTGGCACGATAAACTGGGATTGATCAAGTGACAAAATATTGAAAAAAATAATCCCAAAGAGCATTACAATGCCAAAAAAACAGGTTATCGAAAAAAATCGAGACCGAAGAATTTCGCGAAATGTATTGAGTGCAATTGTATACATATTATTTTGAAAGATTGGAAAATTCTGAAGATAATTCTTGGATAATTTTGGCTTGCAAATCAGCCAATTCAGCGTCATCAGTGCGAGGCACACTCTGAAAATTCGAATCTTCAATCGAGTTGGCGGGAATCAAATGAAAATGACAATGCGGAACCTCAAATCCCTCAAATTTCGCACAAACACGCGCACAATGGGTCGCTTTTTGAAGTGCTTTGGAAATTTTTTGCGCGGCCGAGAGCATCGCGTTTAAATATTCTGGCGGAACATCAGAAAAATGGTCAATTTCGATTTTTGGAATAATCAATGTATGCCCTTTCTGTTGAGGAAAAATATCCAAAAACGCAAATACAAAATCATCTTCATAAATCTTGAATGACGGAATTTCGCCAGCAATGATTTTAGAAAAAATAGTTGACATAAGAAAAAATGATTAATTAAATGAAAAATCAAGAAATGCACGATTTCCGTTGATAAAATCAGCAATCGACTGAGATTTTTTCCCCTCCAATTTTACAATTTCTGGAAAAATCACGCCAGAATGGGCTGCAATCGCAATTTTTCCATCAGAATCTTTAAAAACTGTTCATATTTTTTTGTCAGTCGCGATAGCATCAGAAAAAGAAATTTTTTCAAATAATAAGCGTTTTCCTTGGTAAATATCAAAAATTCCTGGCCACGGCGAATATGCCTGATATTTATGAAAAATCTCGCGTGCATCCTGATTCCAATCAATTTTTCCATCTTCTTTGGAAATTTTAGTACAATATGTTGCTTCGCTGTGATTTTGCTCGATTGGGGAATATTTTCCTGATTCTAATCACAAAATCCCGTCAATGAGAGCATTTGGGGAAATTTCGGCAAATTTTTGAAAAAGTGACACACTCGTTTCATTTGGAGAAATTGCAATTTTTGCAACACAAATCATCGCGCCTTCATCCATGCCTTCGCTCATCTGCATAATCGTCACGCCAGTTTCTTTTTCCCCATTTAAAAGCGCAGACTGAACTGGCGAGGCGCCACGATATTTGGGCAAAATCGAGCCATGCACATTGATACACATTTTTTTTGGAATTTCCAGAAGTTCTTTCGGCAAAATTTTTCCGTACGCCACAACGACAAAATAATCGCACTGATACTCAGCAATTTTTTCAAGAAATTCGGTATTATTTCGGATTTTTTCTGGCTGAAAAACAGGAATTTGATACGATTCAGCGAGTTGTTTAACGGGGCTTGCAATGAGCGTTTGCGCGCGGCCAAATTTTTTGTCAGGATTTGTCACGGCAAATTCGACGGAAAAATTTTCATTTTCCAAAAGCCCACGAAGCACCGACGCAGACAATTCTGGAGTTCCAAAAAAACCAATTTTAAGCATATTTTGAAAAATTTTTATAATTGTAGTATAAAAAAAAGTTTTGTAAATGCAACTTTTTTGAAGAGTGCGCAAGAAATTTGCTTTTTTGAGCAAGAATTGCTATACTATTTGAGATAATTTTTTTGTATGAAATTTTTAAAAACTTTTCTCATTTTGCTGGCAAGTTTTTGTGTCACGATGATGCCTATCGCGCATGCACAAGACAACAACGACGTCATCAATAATCTTTCCAATAATATCAAAACGGAAGGAACGGAACACAAACAAATTAATGAATTCACAAAAGATGTTGGTGAAGGCTATTTTATCAAATCAGATAGCACAAATGCAAATGATGCGCTTAGTGCGACATTTTTTAATATTGCGCAAGGAATCAAAAATGCTATGTTGCTCATTGCGGTAATTTTTTTGATTATCGGCGTGATAAAATTGTTCACATCAGACGGAAGTGATGATGATGTAAAAAAATGGAAATACAATATTGCCTGGACCGCGGCGGGTGCGATTTTGCTTCAAATGGCGTATTCTATTTGGGCGACGCTTCTCAAAAATCCAAGCAATGGAACTTCGGTTATTATTGATGCTGAATGGGGGTGGGAATTTTGGAATAATATTTTGGAACCACTCGTGGGGCTGGTATATTATTTTACAGGATTTATATTCCTCGCGATGATGATTTACGCATTTTATATTATCGTCACAGGGTCAGGCGACGAAGAAAAATTTGGAAAAGGGAAAAATACGCTGATTTTTGCATTGGTGGGATTTATTTTGATTCAAATTCCTCATCGAATCGTTTCACTTTTGTACAGCGGCGTTCCAAAATGTGAGCAAATGAGCGGTCATGTTTGGGATTTGGCGAAAACGCCATGTACTAGCAATTCTGAGGCCAGATTTGAAGGTGCGGTAGAACTTTTTGCCAATATTATCAAATATTTCAATACATTTTTGACGATTTTTTGTATTTTGATGGCGATTTATGCGGGTTGGCTTTTGTTTATTTCTGGTGGCGACGAAGAAAAAATTTCTCGCGCGAAAAAAATTATTATTTATATCGTGATTGGGCTCGTTTTGCTCGTCGCGAGTCACGCAATTTTTAGATTTTTCATTCTCGAAGGAATCACATTCTAATTCACAAATATGCAACTTGGGAAAATTTTTCTCATCATCGTTGCGACAATTGTTCTCCTGACTTTTTTCTGGTGGCAATATCGCAAAAATATCGCAAAACGCCGTTCGAAGGAAATGGCTTTTTTGCGTGTAGTGATGGCACGAAAAGACAGCGACAGCGATGAAAAAAAGGAAACAATTCGAGATTTTAAAGAACAAATTTCTCTCATGGAGCAACTTTTGTCCAATCTCAAATCGCTCTATCGCGGGAATTTTTTGGGCTGGCTTCTGGGGCAGGAATATATTTCTTTCGAATATACGGCGCACGCGAACGAAATTTATTTTTATATCGTGGTACCGCGCAAATCCAAATTGCTCGTTGAAAAGCAAATTATTGGTTTTTATCCGGATTGTCTCATCGAAGAAACAAGCGAAATCAATATTTTTGAAAACAGAAAATCCGTGTTGGGCGAGGCGATGATTCTCAAAAAAGGCGACGAATTCCCAATTCGAACGTATCAAAAGCTCGAATCAGATAGTATGAACGCTATTTTGTCGGCGCTTGGTCGGCTCAGTGAAAATACTTCTGCAACGATTCAGATTTTGCTCAAGCCTGAGGATGACGGCTGGCAAAATCGCATCAAAAAAATGATTCGAAAAGAAGAGAAAAGTCCTGGAAAACGACGATATTTTTCGCTCAATCCACTTGTGTGGATTCGTGGATTTTTAGAAATTTTTTTCCAAGATCCAGAAGAAAAAAATAAAAAAGACGAGCCTGAAATCGACGAAAAAGATCCAATCGACGACGAAGGTCTCATGAAAGAAAAAGTGAAAAAAACCGGTTTTCTCGTGATGGTGCGAATTATTGTAACTGCCGATGATGAAATGGTGGCAAACGCCGAGCTTCGCAATATTATTTCATCATTTTCGCAGTTTGCGTCGCCCGCCTACAATCGCTTTCTACCGATGCGTCACAAATCGCTTTCGGTTTTGATTCAATATTTTATTTTGCGACAATTTGCATGGTGGCAGAAAAATTTTTTGCTCAATATTGAGGAAATTGCGACGCTTTTTCATTTTCCGCATTCCAAATATAACAAACAACCAGAAATCAAATGGCAACATTTTCGTGTCGTGAAGGCTCCGACAAATATTCCGCACGAATGACTGTACCTTGGGGATAATATTTTCCGTGGTGAGCGCCGAAAAATTTATTTGTCGAACGAAGATCGTTTCCGTCATTTTTATGTGATTGGGCAGACTGGTACGGGAAAATCTTCGATTTTGTCGGTGATGGCGCGCCAAGATTTGCGAAATGGTCGCGGGCTCGCAGTGCTCGATCCGCACGGAGATTTTGCGACAGGACTTTTGGATTTTATCCCAAAAACTCGCGCGGAAGATTTGATTTTTTTCGACCCAGCCGATCAGAGTCGTCCGATGGGACTCAATCTTTTGGAAGCTGATACTGATGATGAAAAACAAATGGCCGTTGGCGAGGCGACGAGCATTATGATTAAAATTTTTGGGCCAGAAATTTTCGGTCCGCGAATCCAGGATTATTTTCGAAATGGATGTTTGGCGCTCATGGATTATCCAGAAGGCGGAACGCTTATTGAGCTGATCAAACTTTTTACGGATGAAAATTTCCAGCGCGAACGCATACAAACGATCAAAAATCCAATCGTAAAAACTTGGTGGAAAACGACATACGCAGCGATGGGTGATCGAGAAAAAGCAGAAATGATTCCATTTTTTGCTGCCAAATTTGGTCCATTTATCACCAACACGCTGATGCGAAATATCATCGGTCAGACAAAATCAGCGTTTGATATTACTGATGTGATGAATACGCAAAAAATTCTTTTGGCAACACTTTCCAAAGGAGTTTTGGGAGACATCAATTCGAGTCTTATCGGTCTTATCCTCGTTTCTAAAATTCAAATGGCAGCTATGAAGCGCCAACAAATGCCCGCAAGCGAGCGAAAAGATTTTTTCTTGTACATTGACGAATTCCAAAATTATGTGACGGATTCGATTGAATCGATTCTTTCTGAAGCGCGAAAATATCGTCTTGGACTGATTATTGCACATCAATATTTGGGGCAATTACAAAAATCTGACGCGCTCACCAAATCAAGCCTCAACCTCAAAGATGCGATTTTCGGAAATGTTGGTTCGATGATGAGTTACAAAATCGGGCCAGAAGATGCTAAATTGCTTGAAGAACAATTCGCACCAGCCTATTCCAATCACGATTTTATGAATATGGACAAATTCCAGGCAGCACTCCGCTTGTCGGTGGATGGTCAGCCAAGTCAAGGCTTTTCACTGGATGTTCCGCGTCCGTGGCTTGAAAAATGAGACCCAAAAATTGGTGAAGCGCTCAAAGAATTTTCTCGTCTTCGATATGCGCGCGAACGAGAATTTGTGGAAAAAGATATTATTTATCGCATTTCTTAAATTTATGAAAAAAAATATTTGAACATCGATGATGGCGCTTGGAATGATTTTTGGAATTTTTTTCACGCAAAACCCAGCGCACGCCGAAATTATTCCGAGCGAACAAAATCCTGATTTTAAAAGCTATCAGTCGTATCTTGATGGCGCAAAATCCTATTGTGATAGTACAGATCGATATTGGGGAAAAAATAATGCGATTCGCCCAGTTCCTCAATATCCTGAGCTCAAAGCCAGCGCCGTGAATCATCAGATTTCGCGTACACAGAATCTTTCCAATCTTTCTACAGAAGAAAAAAATCGACTCGCAAGCGAACTTGATATGAGTCGAATTGGAGATTTTTCTGGATTTAAAACGCTCGAAGTAGCGCGATTGCAGTACCGTAGTACGATGAATTCATTGTTTTCGTGTGCGATTGTCACTTCTCGTTTGCGCATTCTGAAGGGGCTTCGTGAAACCGTTGAAAGCACGCTCAATGGAGCCAATTCTGAAATCACGACACAACTCAATAAAGAACAAACACGATTGGAGCGCGAAAAAGATAATTTGCAGTGCAATAATTCTGATGCTAATCAAACGGCTGTAATGCAAGAAATCGTCAATTCTGCGACACGGCAATATTGTCACTATCGATATTATCTGTCATATCTTGACACAACTCTCGAATCTGATCGTGCGTATGTAGAAAGCGTAGAACAAGCCATCGGAACCGGAAGTGGAACAAATATCGCTCGTGATTCTGAAGCTTGGATCAAATCATACAATAATTATGCAACCGCACTTGAAACAGAAATTCGTCGTGCCGATTCGACCCTTCCTCGTGCCATTCGAACTTTTATGGATATGGAAAAAGCGTATCCAGCACATCTATTGCTCGCGATTATTTATGACGATTACATTCACCTCAGGAATAATCTTTCCACTTATATGAACGCATCAACGCAGACATATCTCAAAGCATACAACGCACAAGACGCTAACAAACGATAAAAAAATCGCATCAAAAAAATCCCGTTTGGGATTTTTATTTGTCAAATTATTTTGCGCGTTCAAGGTATGAACCATCTTCTGTTGAAACGATGATGAAGTCGTCCTGGTTTACAAATCCTGGAACTTTCACTTGAAGACCAGTTTCAAGAGTTGCCCACTTTTCTACCTTTCCGTCGGCTGTGTTTCCAGCAACTGTTGGCTCACATTCAGTAATCTGAAGTGTTACGCGAATTGGAAGAATAATACCAACAAATTTTCCTTCAAAAGTCTGGAGATCAACGATCAAACCTTCTTTCAAATAATTTGCCGCGTCACCAATATCGTCCGCGTGAAGTTCTACTGTTTCATATGTATCCTGATTCATAAAAGCAAATTCATCACCAGACTGGTACAAAAATTCTGCCTTTGAGCGTTCAAGAATTACATCATCCAATTTTTCTTCACCATCCATTACGCGGTCAGAAGTTGTATTCTGGATAAGATTTTTAAGGCGCATTGTAACGTTAGTTGCACCGCGTCCACCACGACGCATTTCGTGCTTTATCACGAGAAAAATATCTCCATCAATTTTGAGAACTGTCCCAACTTTTGCTTGTAGAGCTGTTTTCATAATACAAAATTTAAAAAAGTTTTTGTATTATAGGAAAAAATTTCAAAAAAGCAATTTTTAATTTTGAAAAGCCGCTTTGAGCGTTGCTTGTTCAATTTCTTTTTCAAGTTCTGTCTGAATATCCTTCATTAAAACGAGATCAGAAAGCGTTTTTTTACGATTTGCAAATTTTTTTCTGTCTTGATAAATGAGAAACATTCCAGCACAGGCCAATAGAAAATATCGAGCCGCAAGTACGAAAATTGCCGACAAAATAATCACAATAATCGCAACAACGAGACTATTTGGCGCTGTAAGCAATACGGATGTATCGTATGTAAAAATTCCAGTATAGTTCATATTTTTTGATTATGAAGCAGATTCTTCGACCAATTCTCCAAAAATAATAAGTCGTTCCAGTGTTGTTCCAATTGGCCAACAAGTCATGAGAGAAATTTCTTTTTTATTTGGATCACGCGCGTTCAAAACTTCTGTGTCGCCAGGTTTTACGGTTGTACGATCAGTCACTTTGTAGACAAATTTTTTCTGATTATAATATACAATAATTTCGTCACCGTTTTCGAGCGTATCGAGCAACGCAAAAACATCATTGTAATCACTTTTGATCCAAGGAACATTGGAAGAATGCCCAAAAATAAAGGCATTTCCTTTTTCTCCTGGACGAGCCGTTCCTGGATA
Source organism: uncultured Candidatus Altimarinota bacterium (assembly GCA_938036655.1). Lineage (GTDB taxonomy): Bacteria > Patescibacteriota > Gracilibacteria > BD1-5 > UBA2023 > GN02-873. The sequence goes on along the minus strand of CALHQS010000038.1, from coordinate 36,974 downwards.
GCGCACAATTCCTTTCACGAGTTCCTGTTTGAAAATTTCGTGCATTTCTTCAAATGGCGTATTTTTGTCATGATACACATCAATAAGCGGAATATTTTTCGCAAGACGAGGAATCACAACGCGATTTTCCTGTGGTGCTACCGAAAATGATGCCTTTTCTGCTGATTGTAAAGGCACATTGGAAAGCAAATTTTCTGAAGCATATTTTCGAGAATACACCATTTCTGGATTTTGTGCCGCAATTTTTTCTTCGATAATCGCACGCTGTTCAATATCTTCTTCCGTTTGTTTCGCACCCGCAATTTCTGCGTGAGAAGTATTGAGAATTCCGTGCATTTGTTCGCTTGCATGAGCGTACGCATCAGGATTGAACCAATGAGCCACACGCGCGCTGTACGCGTTAAAATTCATCGCACCCATCATAACCGAAAAAATCGTCGTTGAAAGCGCAATATAAGTTACAAAAAATTTTGCACTCGAAAAAAGCTGACGAACAAAGCTTTTTGGTCGTGTTGTGAAAAGAATTTTCGCGCGAGAAATTTTGATTTTTGTTTGTGTTTTTGGAGTTTCTAGAACGGATTTTTCAGCTTCTAGAAGTGGATCATAAAGATTCATATGTATTTTTGTTTGAAATATTTTTATATTTGTCCAAAATATTTTAGCAGAATTTTTTTGGCTGTGCAAGAATTTTGCCAAGTTTACAAAAAAAAGATTTGACAAAATCAAATCTTTTGATAAAATTTCTCGGTATTTAATTTTTTACTCGTCTATGATCTGCTATTCTATCAAGAAAGAAGGTGAAACAAACGAAAAACTTATTCTTCGATACAAGAAGTCTTTTTTTCAGACTCGTACAGCGAATAAGCTTCGTAATGCACAAACTCATTCTAAAGCTCCTTCTAAAAGAAAGATTCGTGAGAGTGCTATTATTCGTGAATTTTACCGTTCAAAAGGTCAAGGTCTTGGACGTTAATAGCATTTTCCAAAATTCCCATATGGGAATTTTTTATTTTGTCAAAAATTGTCATCAAAAAATCCCGCTTTGGGATTTTTTTAAAATAATCGCATCACATTGGATGTTTCGAGTTCGATAACACCGCGTTTCACAAGCTCGATGAACGAACGCATTGTCGCTTCCACATCCATCATCGCATCGTGCGCCCCTTCGAAAAATTCGTTGAATAAAAACTTGTGCAACTCGGCCAATTTTGGCGGTTTGAAAGACATTCCGCGACCCTGCAATTTGCAATATTGAGTTGAACTTTTCATTGTACAAACCACCTGAGATGGCGTATATTCGCCCGTTCGCCCGAGGCGTGCAAGTTCGTATCCAATAATCTCCTCATCGTACGAAACATTGTGCCCAACAACCACATCCACACTATTGAGCACTCGCATAATTTCATCAATTTTATCCTCAATATATGGTTCATTTTCCACATCTTTGTCGTAAATTCCGTGCACTTGTGATGCAGAGAATGGAATCGCAATTCGTGGTTTTACCAAAAAATTGTAGCGTTCCAATTCTTTATATTCATTATTTTCATCGATTTCACCAACAATCGCCGCAAATTGCACGATATATGGCTGATTATCAAGCGTTCCATCACGCACGGGAAATCCGGTTGTTTCCGTATCAAAAACACAAACTTTCATAAAAATTTTTTAAAAAATCGAGTGCTATAATAAAAAAAATTTTCTTTTTTTCAAGTTTTTGGAAAATTTTCCCGAGAGAATTTTGGACAACAAAAAAAATCCCGAAGGATTATTTTGAAAGATCGTTTGCGATCGTAAGTCGCGTACGAAGGTCGACGCGGCCAGTTTGTCAGATATTTTTGGCAGACTGATATTTTCGAAGCGCGTGGAGGGTTGAAAGATCCATTTTTCCAGAATTGTTATCCGTGGAATATCCTGATTGTCTGAGGAAATTTTGGAGATTTTGTACTTTTTCATCCGTCACTCCGAAAAAATTGGTACTCATATTTTCGCTCAATTTTTCTGCTTCCAGAGAATTTTTGATTTCCGAATTATCACGCGCTGAAGGCAATACATTTTCTACAACAGATTCTACTTTTGGAGCCTGAACGCTCCCATTTTTGAGAAAATTGTTGTACACTTCACTGAGTTTTGCGGTTGTTTTTGGACCATAATTTCCAGCACCAGCATCCGTGCGAGAATTGATCACACCATAATCAAGCTGAAATTGGAGAATTACATCAGAAAATGTACGCCCAGTCGTGTTATAGCCAATCGCTTGCAATTTTTTGAGAGCCAAATCACCAGCTTTTGGAGCATTTGTGAGGATATTTTCAAGATCCAAAGAAACGGAAGTTCCATTATCTACAATCGTTCCAGTGATTTCGCGACGACCCCACGCAAGCGTGCGAGCCAGCCCCTCATCACCATATCCCATCCAAATATCAATACGATCGTATCCGTCACCAGAGCCAATCGCACCACCGCGATCATGGACACTCACTACACCAATTCCATCAAGGTTGATTTTTGTTCCAAAAGCATAATTTCGTGGAGCGGCAACCATTCCAACATATACTGGTGTGCCATCTGAGGCTTTTGAATTACCACCATTGAGCGACAAATCGCCCGCATATGTTCCAGTGTAGTATTTCGCCTGATCAGGCGTTGGTGAATAATACGCTGTCGCGATAAATGTTTTTGTTTCAGCCGCCATCGCCGCATCTACAGAAACTGCGAAAAATGCACCACAAAAAAGAAGGAAATAAAAAATCGGCTTTTTTTGAAAAAGATTCGCAAAAAAACGCCAAATTGAAGAATAAAATCGGGAAAAAGAACTTTGGGTTTTTGTGCGTTGAAATGTCTCGAAATCTCGATCCAAAAGCAGAGAAACCCGTTTATGAGTTGAATTTTTCAGAGCAAAAGAAGAAGAAATTTGCATTCAAAAATTTTAGAAATAAAAGCTCGACCGCAAATATTTTTTAGGAAAATATGAGCAGGAGACGGAATTTTTTCAAATTCGAAAATAGTTTAGCAGATTTTTGGAGGAAACGCGAGAATTTTCTCTTGACGAATATATTTTTTGTTCAATAATAGTATTTTTTCAAAAATATATTTTTCAATTTTTTCCCTTAAAATCGATAAAAATTCCAAATTTGAAAGCCTCTTTTGTTCAAAGAGGTGCCCATTATATGGAAAATTCTTATATTTGCAAATAATTCTCATTTGACGCCAATTTTGGCTTCATGGCGCGCTGAGTAAGTTTTTTGAAAAAAATTTTGCAAATTTGATTTTTTTTCGTATAATCCCAAAGCTTTTGTGGCGACCGTAGTTCAGTTGGTTAGAACGCCAGACTGTGAATCTGGAGGTCGTGGGTTCGAGCCCCATCGGTCGCCCCATTTTTGATTTTGAAACCAATTTCCCCAGCCATCTGGGGATTCGTTTGATGATTTTAGCAAAAAGTTTCCAAAATTTGGTGATTTCTTGTTACAATTATATTTTTATTTTCGTAACATTTTATTTCTTAAAATTTATTCTATGGCAGATTTTGCAAAAGATCTTGCATCAGTTGAGCCAATTAAGTCATTCAATGTTGGTGAAGTTGTAAGCGGGACAGTTATCGTGGCTGATCAGAAAATGATTTTGATTGACCTTGATGGACAATTTACTGGTATCATTACTGGAAATCACATGCAGTCTTCAACAGAAGATGCAGGAACAATTAAGGCTGGTGATAAGATTGAATCTATCATTATTGGAAACGATCCTCACTCTGGACTTGTTCACCTTTCTCTTCGTAAGGCTTCTCAGGCAAAATTGATTGAAAAACTTCATTCAAATTTTGACACAAAAGAAATTATTACGGTGGTTCCAAACGAAGCAAACAAAGGTGGTCTCTTGATCGATCTTGACGGAATCAAGGGGTTCATTCCAGTTTCTCAGTTGACTCCAATCCACTACCCTCGTGTGGAAAATGCCAACCCAGAAAAAATTCTTGAACAGCTCAACAAGCTCATTGGAAAACCATTCCAGGTTCGCGTGATCAACCTTGATCAGTCTGGAAAGAAAATCATCTTCTCAGAAAAAGCGGCTATCGAAGAACAGCGTTCACAAGCACTTTCTACAATGAAGGTTGGTGATGTTGTAGAAGGAGCGGTTTCTGGAATTTTGACTTATGGTTTGTTCGTTACATTCCACGGAGTTGAAGGTCTCGTACATGTTTCTGAAATTGACTGGGGACACGTGAACAACCCTCACAAATACGCTCGCGTTGGTGACAAGGTAACAGTTCAGATTATTGGTATTGAAGGAGAAAAAATCTCTCTTTCTATCAAGCGATTGAAAGCAAATCCTTGGCAGGTTCTCGCTGATAAATATCAGGTTGGAGATATTATCGAAGCACCAGTTCTTCGTCTTTCTCAGTTCGGAATTTTCTTGGAACTTGACGGAGGAATTTCTGGATTGATTCACCTTTCTGAAATCCCAGCGGATATGATGGAAGGAATCGAAGGAAAAGTTCATACTGGAGAAATGATGCAAGCTCGCATTATCACTTTTGATTCTCAAGCAAAACGCATCGGACTTTCTTTGAAAGCCCTTGATCCAAACTATGTTCCACCAGCAGAACCAGTTGAAATCCCAGCTGAAGCATTGGAAGAAAATGTATAATTTTATCCCTCGAAAGAGGGATTTTTTGATGGGAAAAATTTTTGGAAATCAATATTTTTTATAAAAAAAGAAGTTTGTCAAGCGAATTTTTGTATAAATTTGTTTTTTTTTGACCGAAAAAAAAATTTGTGCTACGATGAGAATGTTTATTATTTATAAAGTCAAATATGGAAAAATCAGTACTCAGTGCAAAGCAACAAGAAATCAATCAAATGGTATCACAAACCATGAAAGATGAATGATATAATGACGGAGAAATATGAGCATTTCAATCTATTGTTGACAATCATCTACGAGAAATCTCTCGTGATATTCTAAGCAAAAAGATGAACGACAATGCAATGGATATATACAAGGAAATGTTACAAAATATCCTCAAGACCAAACAAACACTCTCTGATCTTATTGTAATAGTAAGCATAAAGAAGCAAGACATTATTGAACAAGTAAGAGTGCAGACCGACTCACTTATTATAGACTCGCTACGAAGGGCGGTTCATTGGGCGGTAGATTTTGATAAAGATAATCCTTCAAAAAGTCATCCTGGTATAGCATTTTTTATGGGTGGATTGGATTCTATTTTGGCAATGCCAGAGTTTGTAGAGCTTGCCATTTCAAATTCAAATTTCCGAAGCCAGGTATTTGAAGCGCTTAAGAATCTGAGCTGGGAACAAGTAAAAAATCAACTCGCACAGACATTGAAAGATTTGACTGAAGGAAATCCTTATGAACAAGGGCGAGCCAGTGTTGATATCATCTTGGCAATCACTGGTATCGCTGGTATTGCAAAAACCTTCGGGAAAATTCTAATAAAGGGTGGTGGCCTCGCGGTAAAGAAGTGAGCACAAATAAGTGCAGAAAGCACATCAATGGCTGGAAGAGTCGGCGGAAAAGCACTACAGTGAGCTGGCAAAATAGTAGAATGAAGTGGAAAAGCTATTGTAGGGTCAGTTAACGCTCCTACTAATATTGCAAAAAAAATAGTAAATCCGGTAGTAAATAATCCTGTCACACGAAAAGTGGGTTCAGTAATCGGTGATAGTACCGTTGGAAAAGCTGTTCAGTCTAATCTTAAAAAAGTTAGTGAAACTGGAAATAATTTGAAAAATGCAGTTGGTGAAAAAATCACACAGGGTACAGGAAAAGTAAAAGAGGCAGTAACTAATACCGCCTCTAATAGTATTAACCGAGTTCGAAATACTGCATGAAAGATAAAAAATAATGTTCAGGAACACTATACCAAAAAACGAGTTGTGAATACCAAAGAAAGTATTAACAATATTGATGATTACATTACACAAAATAATAATGCTAAAAAAGCACTTGAAGCTGAAAGAATTTCCAACTTTAATCGTATAAGTGAAGGAAGTGGTAATCTTGAAAATATTAATAAAAAAATTAATTATCACAAGCATGAAGAAATTTCACAGCAGCTTAAACAATTAGAAAGTGAAGTTCCAAAGAAAAATGCTACTGTTGAAAAGATTCGTCAAGAAAGAATCAGTAAGTTAAAGGAAGAACAGATGGCATTAGAACAATCTAGAGTGAAGCCAGAAGCAAATGAAAATTTAAAATACCTTGAAAGTGAAAAGGCACAACTAGAACAAAATCTTAAAAAACTTGAGCGACAAAATGAGCAACTTACAAAAAAGATGGATCAACTGGATACTAAAAATAAAAACCTTTCGGAAAATAAAACAAAACTCGAAGAAAGATTAGAGAAGGCTAACTCTAATACGAAAGGAGCGGAAGCGCCAAAAGCGGAAGCGCCAAAAGCGGAAGCGCAGAATCCAGGTAAAATCCGAGAAACATGGGATAAATGGAGACAAAACTCTGCAAAAAAATCAAATGAACTCAAGGTTCTTCGTGAGGAAAAAGTAGAAATCCTCAAAGCACTTCAAGAAGAAAGAAAAGCACTTCGTCAATCAAAAAAATCACCTGAAATCAAAGAAAATATTGCAAATCTCGAAAAAGAGCTTAACACGGTGAATTCAAAGATTACTGAAACGGTTGGTGCACTACGAACTACATTGAAACAATCTGCGCTTCCTGCTGCAGCCATAACAACTCTTATAACACGAATTAATGAAAAATTCGATATCTCCACCATTGACCCAAATTGGGAAAAGGAAGTTTTTCAGTCAGTCGAGCAAAAACCTAATCCAAAAATTCCTCAAACATCAAAAGAATGAGATGGTCAAGCACCGAATGAATGAAGCACTCAATTCTCAGAAACTCCTACCGTCAATCTTGATTTAACACGAAAAATCAATGGAAAAATAGCAACTACTGATTACCGAGAATCTATTTCTAAGCGATGGATTCAGACAACTCAATGGAAGCAAGTAGTAACGGAATGGAATAATATTCAGGGTCAATATGCAGACTATATTGATCAAGAAGTAAAAAATATTATCCAAACCGCTATCCACAACCCGACACCCCTTGCAGTCAAAAATTTACAAGAACTCATTGGTATTAAATCTTCAGATACAGCAAAATGACAAGATGGTATGCTTGGACCAAATACAACAACTGCTTTTAAACACTATTTAGAAACAATCAAACAATCAACAAGCGATACAGAACAAAACGAAGGTCAATCATGAGATGAAGGCTCGATAGTAGTTGGAAAAGAGTTTGTATCAGAATGAAATTCTGCTTGAGTACCAAAAAATTCTGATAACCCAGGCATAGAAACACTCACACCAGGAAACTTATCTACACAGACAGCTGGAGAGCCAGCAACTCCAAATCAATAAAAAATCCCAATTGGGATTTTTTATTTTGAAATATATATTTTAAAATGGAATGTCTTCGATAGAAATATCTTCTTCCACTTTTGCTTTGGCGCGAGTAGGTTGATCATCTCCAGCCGCAGCTGAGAATCCACCCATATCACCACCAGCAGAAGCTCCACCCGACGATGAAAGAAGGATAATATTATCAGCAACGATCTCTGTCTTGTAGCGCTTCTGACCAGTCGTTGCATCATCCCAACTACGAGTCTGCAAATATCCTTCCACATACACTTTTTTTCCTTTATTCATGTATTGTTCCGCGATATCCGCAAGCCAACGCCAAGCTGTTACGCTGTGATATTCCACTTGTTCCTGAGTCATTCCAGACGCATCTTTCCAACGACGATTCGTCGCTACAGAAAAAGTCGCAACTTTTTGTCCATTTGGAGTTTCGCGAACTTCCGGATCAGCCGTAAGATTTCCGATCAATTGTACTTTATTGAGTGAATTAGCCATATTTTTGAAAGTTAAAATATGCCGTCATTGTAACGGAAAAAATTTTTTTTGCAAATAAAAATATCTCTGGAAATTTCCAGAGATATTCATTTTTATCCGAGATTGAGAACCAAATCTTTGAGCGTCACGATTTTTTCGTCAACTGTGGAAGTATTGGTTTTAGTTTTATATTCAGCAATAATTTTTTCAAAATTTTCTGGCTTAAAAAATTTGTCCAAAAATGTTTTTGCATCGCTATTCGAAAGTTTGATTCCCAATTCTTTTGAAATATTTTCTACCGACATGCCAGCACGAATTTTTTCAATCGGAAGCGCGAGCAGTTTTCGGTCTTCCAGCGCATCTCGCCAAGGTGCGCCCTCTGAAAATGACAAACCAATTGTATCTTTCGCCCACTTGATAACATCAGAAATTTTTTTCCCAGTATCAATTGTTCCAGAAAATAAATCTCCAATTTTTTCAAAAGTCGCCCAACCAAATCCACCTTTAAAAATCGAAATAATTTTATCAAAAAAATCTTTGAGCTGACTTCCGATTTCTTTCATTCCTTCGATAAAACCTTTTTCTTTGAAAGTATCAAAAGCGGTTTTGAGTCCAGCAAATGAATCTTTATCAGTCTTGATCGTAACATCCGAACCAATAATTTGATCATAAACAGCCTCCGCTGAGTCTAGAGCTTTTCCAGGAAGAGCAGCTATATCACCTTTGACTTCATTGTATTTATCCCTCGCTTGCTCAAACAGGTTTTTGTCCTCAACAGCATCAGCCAAATCGGAAAGATTTTCGACTTTAGCTCGGATATCTGGTGGCAATTCATTTTTGAGAGCAGTCAGACGATCTTCTGTATTTTTTTGCAAAATATCAGTCTGCGATTGGAGTTTATTACGAGCTGCTTCAAATTTTTGGTATTCATTTGAGTCAGGAAGTGCGTTTTTTACGCTTTGTGGAATATCTTTAAATTCCACTTTTTTTTCAATATTTGTCATAAAAAATTTTTAAAAATTATTTCCATTCAAAACCTTTCGTATTGCCAGCCTCTATTTGCTCAAGAAAATATTTTTCTTGATTCCAAGCGACAATCTCGTCAAGCCAAATCGCAAATTCATTTCCCACAGTTACTTGTATTTTTTTTCTATTTTCATCAGTTCGTTCTATTGTATTTTTATTTTTCAGCATAGATTCATACATGTTTTTTTCGGTATTATTTTGGTAAATTTCCTGCTGCAAATAAATTCGTTCTGGGATTTTTTTGATATATTCTGTAAGTTCTGGTGTCAGATTCGAGAAACGTTCAGTAGAAGATATAAGTCTCACATATTCCTCATTGAGCGATATTTTTCGATGATACAAATATAATCCTCTATCAATTTTCATTTGATTCACAGTAAAGTCAATGTAATCATTAATTCCTCGACTACCGGCTGATGTTCAGTTTTTTACTTCTTGTAAAATCACATTCACCAGCGTGGCCATTTCTCGCACAAAAGATATACCAGATTCGCCACCTCTGAGTACTTCATAGAGTTCTGATTCAAGTAATTTTTCTTTGCTACCCTTTTCTTTTATTTTGTCCGTATCCGAGAAAATTCCTTCGCCACGATTATATTCACCCAATAGAATATTAATATTAGTTTTTAGAAGTGTTTTGTAGCGTTCTACATACTCGTTCCAACGATTCACATCGCGATTCGCTGCGGTTTGCATCCAAGTCCAAGGCTCAGTACCAAGGGTGACCTTATCTTGAAAAATAGACATCTCTGGAGTGGTAAAGAGATGTTTTCCAGTAAACGGGTTATTAAATGACATTCTGTCAATTCCTATATCCAAGCCACCCATTTCTGAATCTTCTGTAATATATCTGAGTCCATCATTGAGATACCCAAGTCCTTCATTTACGCCCATCCCAAATACAATATGTCCAAGTCTTGAGCGTTTATTTTCATAATTTGATTTTTGAAATGTGAGCCATTTATGACGCTTTGCATCAAGCATTTTTTCAGAAAATGTATGCCCAGCCCACACAGCACCAATACCTCCAGCAAGACTTCCCACAATCACTGCTGGAGCTTTCCATACACCAGGAGCCTTTGATGCAGCTTTTCCTACTACTTTGGCACCGATAGCAAATGCCACCTCTTCCCCAACAGCCTCAACCATATTGGCAGCTGTTTGATGGCGGTGATACTGTACAGCAAAAAGTGGGAGCATTGCTGCGTGCATCGCAATATGACCGACAGATTTTAAGATTTTTGTAGATGTAATTTTCCCTGCATCAAAATCACGAATCATCTGACGATTTTCGATGATTTTTTCCTGACGAAATTTTTCAAATTCTTCACGAGTCATTTTTTCTTGAATATTTTCATTCTCTTTCAAGTACTTTTCATATGTAAGATTTCAAAAGTCTTCATCAAGTGCTTGAAGCATTTTTTTTGCAGGGAAAAATACTTTTCGAGTTGTAGGGTCAAGTTGTAATTCGGCGCGCTCCAATATACGACCAACTGAATCTTGAAAATCCTTGTGGGTTCCAATAATTGGCCGTTCATCACTCAAATGAATGCGCATAGTTTTTCCATCATCCATTTTCACAAGCAAAGAATTCAACTGAAATAATCACTCTTTGGCTGCCTGATTTGTTTTCCTGATATCAATAATTTTTTTCGTTGCGAGCCCGGTCGTAACACCTATTGCACCATATTCAAAAATAATATTTCCACCAAAAAATGAATCTTTATCTACCGTTTCTCTGAGTTTTTGTGTTTGTTCACGAGTATCAGTCTGGATTTTTTGTTTTTCTGGCGTCACTACAATTTCATCCCAAGCATTCGCGAGGTCAATCACAATTTGTGTAGAATCTTTCAGGTCGATTTTCATTCGAGCCTGATTAATTCCAATTGATTGAATCTGATCAATATCAAATCATGGAAATTGTAAAATATAGTTGAAAAAATCTTCTGCAATTTTTTTTCACTTTTCAGGGTTTTGTCTAAAAATACTCGTCATCTCAAAAAATTCCCAAATAATTGACTTCAATTCTTGAATAGATTCTTCTCGAGTAAAGTTTCTAAAATCCGTACTTTCCAGTCATTCATATCGAATTTCTCCAATAGTATCTTGTAATTCTTGCCAAGTATTATTAGAATCAGATTCACGAGATGTTATTGGTTTTTTAAACATAAATAATAATTAGTGAAGTAGGATTTCAAGAATCCTCTTTCTCATTGACATATTATGAGATTTCATTAGACCTCTCGCTGAAGTTTGATACTTCATATCATCCAAAAATTTTGCCTCATCCAAAGTAGAAGTTCCGTATTCTGCAAGAACTTTCTTTTTAAAATTTGCGTCTTGAAGAGCTTCTTTAAATACATTTTCCATTTTTTTATTAATTTCTGGTATATCATTAGCATCTATCTTCCCCCCTTGAAGCATTTTTTTTAGATCCTGATGGTCCTGATATGCTGCACGCGAAAGTGTTACCTGTTCTCCAGTCTTCAAAGTGATAATATGTTTACGTCCCCCTGTCACCTTATCTAAAGCTGTTTTTCCTTTATCAAAAATTGCTTTACCGGCTGGTTTTAAGACTTTACCATAACCTCCTTTTACCACAACCCATTTCGTTACTCACCATGCTCCTTTCAAGAGTGGTCCCCCGCCCATCAACTTTACTGCGATAAGTGTCATGGCACCATAAAATCCATATTCCCATGCTGACAATCAAGAGCTTTGTTGTTTTTTTGCATCATTTGAGCTATCTGAATTTTTCGAGGTATTTGGTTCACTTTTTTTCTGCATATATGCATTGATTGTTTTGGTTCTTTCTTCAATAGAACTAACAGAATACCATTCCAGCTGCGAAAGTCGCATATCGTCAAGTAGTTGTGTATATACTTTTAATCCTTCTTCAGTCAACTGACCAGATTGTTTTGCAAGCTCAATTTCCTTATTCCGAAGTGTTTCAATATGTTTTTTTGCTAATTCTTTATTATTTTCAGTTTCAAGGGATTGCTTCGCATTATCAGAAATTTTTGCATCAGCATTTCCTCCGATATAATCGCGAAGATATCCCACTTTTTCAGTCTGAAGAGCCGCCGTAGCCTTAATCATTGGCTCAACTTCTTCTTTTGGGTAAGTGGATTCAATGAGGGCTCTGCGTTCCTCAGGAACAAGATCCTTGATACCCATTTGATCAGCAGAAGTGGTTGGCGGATCATTTTCTTCTTCTGGTGATCCTTCCTCTGGCTTTTTATCGTTAGTAAAACTATCAATGAGCCCAAGTGCCAACGGTGTTCCCGCAAAAATTCCCATTGCATTTTTGAATCCAACAACAAATGGTAAAATAATCATTGCCGCAATAGTCAAAGTTCCTGCTTCTGGCGAAGAAAATAAAGTTTTAAATCCGCGACCCCAAAGCATTCCTGTATGTGTGAGCATTCCTCCAGCATATCCATGTTTATCAATATTTTCTTTCAAAGTTGGCAGCGGTTTATTGAGAGAATCATCTGGGGCAGTCATTGTATTAAAGAGCACTGTTGCACGATTCGGAGCACTCTGATTCTGAGTAAAATTCCGAGCAATCGCCTGCTGAGTTTCAGGATCATCCATTATCACAGATAATTTTTTCGAAAAACTTGGAACATAACTGGCAGCATGCAAATGTCCTTCCCAATCCAAATCTTTGAAAAAATTTCGGCTCGCCAAAATAGCCTTGGCAGACTCAGTATTACGCCCTTGCAAAAATTTTATAAAATTTTCTGGTTTCTGTGCATCTTCAGAAATTTCTTTTCCGTCAGAAGTAGCATTCATTCGCAAGTATGTGAGCAAATCTTGATTGTTATAGAGAAGACCGGCTTTAATCGAATTTGCAAAATGAGGATTGCGAGCAATTTGATTATTCAGCTGCGTTTCTAGTTCACGAGCTTTTGTTTGTTGACCAGCATTTTTTGGTTTTACAATCACAGTATTATCAGCATTGAAACCAAATTCATATCCAGCACGGAAAAATTGTTCTACAAAAATAGAACCGATAATTCCCTGAACAGCGGGCATTTGTTTGAGAAGCATTTCTTTTTCTTTTGTGTCCAACCAGTCAAATTTTCCTTTTTCCACTTCAATGTTTGAAAAAGTAGAAAGTTCCGACAAAAATTCAATTCCGCGACGGAAAGAAAGTTCATCCATTTTTCCATTTTCACCGAGTGTTTGTTTTTTAAAAGCCTCGAATGCCTCCTTTTGGAATTCATTCAATTCTTCTTGTACTTTTGCAGTGATTGGTTCTCGTTTATATTCAGCAGGCTTTACTTGAGATTCTTCTTGAGATTCAGAATTTTTTTCCTGAGAATCCTCTTCTTGTGATGTTCACTCATTTTGAGATGAATGAGTTGGTGTAATCTCAACAACAGAGTTTCTCAATGTTTCCCACTCAGTACGAAGTTCTTCCTGAATTTTTTGTTTATTAGCATTGCTTGTTTCTTGTAATTTTACAAAACTTTCACGCAATGTTTGAAGCGCTTTTTCTGCCTGAGGTCGCTCTGGACTATTTATTTCGAGGTTTTTAATAAAATTTTCAGCCGATTTTACCAGTGTTTCATATTCTGTAATCACCGAATCACTCAAAGGTTTTTTCGTTATTTCTTCACCTTTTTCAAAAAAATCGCGCAAAGAATTGATTTGATAAGAACTTGTCATATATAAAAAAATTAAATTCCTTGTTATTTTAGCATATTATTTACAAATTTGCAAAAATTTTATCTCTATTTTTCGAGTTTTTTCATTTTTGTCAAGAATTTTATTTTCAGAAAAATTTTCCACAAAAAAATCCTCCAAAAAAGGAAGATTTTAATAAAATTTTCGATAATTGAAACTTTTGAGATCCGTATCAATGCGACGAATAATTTCGAGAATTACCGCTACCGCAATAATCAGGCTCGCCCCCGGAATCACGAGGTCAATCATACCACCATTCGGTGCTGGGAAAAATCCAAACTGATTATTGAGATTCGTTACAATATACGGGAAAACCGCAATAATCGCCAAGAATACACCACCAAAAAGATTAAGACGATTAGAAACTTTTGTCAAATATTCAGAAGTTTCTTTTCCTGGTCGAATTCCTGGAATATATCCACCGCGTTTTTGAATATTTTCTGCAACATCGTCTGTGTTGAATGTAATCGCTACATAAAAATATGAAAACCCAATAATCAGAAGGAAATATACTCCGATGAACCACCAACTTGGGTTATTCATACTGAAATGACTTACCAAAAATTCACCAATTTCACGAGCCTGACCACCAGCGCGCTGTACCAAAACTTGTCCAATAATAGAAGGGAAAGTTACCAAAGATGCTGCGAAGATGATAGGTACCATACCTGCCTGGTTGATACGAATTGGGAAATATGAACGCTCATCTCGACCAGTACGAGTATATACGAGAGGAATGCGACGATGTCCTTCTGTAAATCGTACAATAATATAAATCACCAAAATTGTCAGTGCTACGAGCGAAATTAGTGGAATATAGAGCCCTTGGGAAATATAATTTACAAAATATTGTGGTACATTCGCAAGGATACCGGCAAAGATTACGATCGAGGTACCATTACCAATACCACTCTCTGTAATCAAGTCACCAAGCCAAAGAAGAATCATTGTTCCAGCCGTAATAGTAATCATCGCTGGCAACACTGCTCCCATAAAGTTGGAAGTATCAATAATCTGAATATTGAAAAGTGTATTTAGAAGCAAAATCATACCATAACTCTGCGCAAATGCGAGTGGAACTGTCAAATATCGTCCGTAGTTATTGAGTTTTTTCTGTCCTTGTTCACCTTCTTTTTTGAGAGATTCGAGCGATGGAATCACAACACCAAGCAATTGAATGACGATTGTTGCGTTGATATATGGCGCAAGTCCCATCAAAATAATAGAATATTGTTCCAAACCACCACCCATCAACGCACCAAAAAATGCAAGTTGCTGATTCGATTGGAATTGTTGAATATACAGATCAAGCAGTGCTGTATTCACTCCTGGCACTGGAATTGAAGCCAAAAGTTTGTAGACCAAAATCAAGAGAAGCGTCACAATTATACTTTTTCGAATATGCGCTGTTCCCCAGATTTTTTTCACATTTGCTAACATACAATAAATAAAGTTAAGAGTACGCTCTATTATAGGAAAAATCCAAAAAATGCAAAAGAAAAATCTACTTTTTTATGAGTTTCCCAAGAAAAATGAGAGCAGAATTTTTTAAAATTTCACCGAAAAAATCTCTCAAATTATTTTGAGAGATTTTCAGTTTTTTTCTGACGAGCGTAGAACTTGTCGATAGATGAAGTTTTCAAAAGAACTTTCTGTCCTGTGTAGAATGGATGAGAAGCTGAAGAAGTTTCCACAAACATTACAGGATATTCTTTCCCTTCGTATTCGTAAGTATCTTTTGGTTGAAGAGTTGAGCGAGTTTTCAAAACAAAATTCGCACTTCGATCCACGAAAAGAATTTCGCGAGATTCAGGATGAATTCCTTTTTTCATACAATAATGGATAAAAGAGTAAAATGCAATCGCTCAAGATAGGTACGAAAGCCTCCTCCTATTTTTTAATTTGGCGAAATAGGAAACCAAAATTTTGGTTCAAATTGGTGCTCGAGGGGGGACTTGAACCCCCACACCGTTAGGCATACGCACCTCAAGCGTACGTGTCTACCATTCCACCACCCGAGCAAATATCTGTGGTGCACCCAGTAGGGTTCGAACCTACAACCGCCGGTTTCGAAGACCGATACTCTTCCAATTGAGCTATGGGTGCAAATTTTGAAAATTCAAAACCGAGCCGATTATATAAATTTTTTCATCAAAAGCAAATTTTTTTGATGCCTTTAAACAAAAAATAACCCAAAAGGTTACCAATATGGTGGGTGATGAGGGATTCGAACCCCCGACCCCCTGCTTGTAAGGCAGATGCTCTCGCCAACTGAGCTAATCACCCATAGATGTAAAAGTGGTGGGCCGGGAGGGATTCGAACCCCCGAAGGCGAAGCCAAAGGATTTACAGTCCTCCCCATTTGACCGCTCTGGAACCGACCCAGGAAAATGAAAAGAAAAAAGTTTTAGACTTTTCGAATTTTAGATTTAAGATTTTTCAATCTAATATTCCAAACTTCTAAAACCCAAATAAGTGGAGCCACCTATCAGACTTGAACTGATGACCGCCGGTTTACAAAACCGATGCTCTACCAACTGAGCTAAGGTGGCATGTCATATAGACGCAAGAGATAATATGAAAAATACTTGAAAAGTCAAAATTTTTTTATAAAATTTTTTCAAAATTCTGTTTTTTCTTTTATTAAAGCCACTGTATGATTCATATAATTCACATTTCTGACGGACACAAACATTTTAGTGATGCTATCAAAGAATACGAAAAACGCCTCGGAAAGCAGATTTCCATTCATACATTGAAATCAATTAAGCATACAGAAAGTATTTTTATCAAAAATAAAGAAACTGAAAAAATTCTTGAAAAACTTGCCAAAATTCCTGGTAAAATCTTTCTCTGTGATGAGCGTGGCGAACATATGAGTACGAAAAATTTTTCAAATTGTATACAAAAATTATACAATACAAGCGAGAATATAATTTTTGTGATTGGTGGAAGTTATGGTTTTGATGTTGAAAAAATTCAAGAAAAATATTGAGTGCAACTTCTCAAATTTTCAGATATGATTTTTCCTCATTCACTTGCTTTTTTAATTTTGATGGAGCAGATTTATCGAAGTTTTGAAATTATGAAGTGAAGTAATTATCATCACGAATAAAATATTATTTTCGGACAATTATCGAACTATAATTGTACTTTTTAACAAGTTTTTTACATTTTTGTGAAAAACTTTTATAATTGCCCATTTTTGAAAAACAAAAAAACTTCGGATTGTTGGTACAACCGAAGTTCAAATAATAAGTGATTGTGGGACACTCGAATGCATCTATGGCATTATAATAGAGGTCAGACGACACAATTCACGAGGGTTTTGAGTTCTCACGCTCGCATTGCCGAAGCAATGACCTAACTGGCTTTTCGAATCTTTTTTGAAAAGGAAGTTTCAATCCTTTGGTTGGAGTGAGAATCTAAACTTTTTCGCTTCCTTTTTTAAAAGAAAAAAAGTATAGACTCTCATTCCGTTGTATTTGCTTTTGGTATAATTATTATTTGTTCTTTTGTATTGGTATAATTATTGGCAAAATAAATTTTTGTTTTTACAAACAGGATGATCTTGTGAGTCAAGGATCCTATGATTAGCAAGTCAGGTTTTGTTAAGGTGTCCTTCTGTTCTCCAGAAGACACAAGCAGTATATCAGTTTTTCGAAAATGCTGCAACCTTTTAGTCTTGCTTTTTGATGAAAAAATCGCAAAATATAGAGGATATTCTCAATTTTTGGCTTTGGTAAGGGAAAATATATTTATATAAAAAACGGACAGTTATTAAACGATTTTTGTATAAAATTTTTGTATCTGTATATTTTCTGTACTCATATTCTTCTCTTAAAATCGTTATTTTTTAAGTTTTTTGAGCAATTATACAAGTAAAATTTTTACTATCGGAGTAAGAGAAAAATAAAAACACAATATATTGTGTTTTAGATATTATTGAGGCCAAAAACCATACACATACCCGCGGTTTCTGTTCTCAGAATTCTTCATCATAAATGAACAATTATTAAATTATTTTCGTTCATTTTTTGAATTTCTGAGTCTGACCATCCACCTTCTGGCCCGATAAAAATTCCAAATTTTTCTTCATTCACAAGTTCATTGAGTTGCGTTTTTTGTCATTCTGTATGGAGAAATATTCTTTTTTCGTCTGGATTCTTGTTTTTTAAAATCGATCCTAGGTTTTCATCAGAAAAAATAATTTCTACCGGAAAAAGTCCACCACATTGTTCCAATGCTTCGCGAGAAATTGCTTTGATTCGTTCTTTTTTAGAATCAGAAAGAAATAACTTTTGCGAACGATCAGATCGGAAAAAAATAATTTTCCGCACACCAAGCTCCGTATTTTTCTGAACAATCCATTCAAGTTTTTCTATTTTATTCGGTAAAGACTGATAGAGCGTAATATTTTTGCGAGCCTCACGATCCATCGGTTCAATTTTTTTCTGTTGGACACATTCCACCGATTTTTTTGAAAAATTGGTCAATTCGTACAGATATTCAATTCCATCTCCACAAAAAAGTATAATTTGATCACCTTTTTTCATTCGAAGAACCCTCGTAATTTGATGAAATATTTCATCGTCAAAAATTTCTATTTCCCGTAATGGGCGATTAATAAAAAATCGTTGCATATTATTTTTGTAATTCTTTTAAAATATCGCGTGGTAGAAAAATAATATCCAAAAGGATTTTCCAGAGCAAAATAACGAAAATCGCACCACCCTGCACCACGAATCCATAGAAAAACCCACCAATATCCACCAAAATATTTTCACCAATTTTCTTTTTTTCCAAAAATTTCGTAATCTCAGTCTTTCCAAAAGGCAAATCTTCGTCATCAAAAAATGCTTTTTCCGATTGTTTTGTGAGAATATTTTTTTCCGGCAAATGTTCAATAAATTCAATTTTATTTTTGAGTGTGTCAAACATTTCTCGCGAAATAATCCCTTCACGAAGCGCTTTATCAATATCAGAACGAAGTGTATTGAGTGAATGATGTGTTTCTATGCGACTTTTGAGTTCAAAAATATCAAATTTTTTCTCTGCTCGCATGTGAGTTTTTTCCTTTTCAAATCGCTCGACCAAATTCTCGAGCACTTTACGTTCACGCTCCTTTTCCTCACGCAGACGATTTCTCGCTTCGTTGTATGCTCATGGATTTTCATTCATAGTACGATTATATGAAATTTTCAGAAAAAACCAAAGCAATTTTGACCACTTTTTCACTTGCGTTTTTGAGAATTAGTATTATTATAGAGGCCGTTAAAAAATTTTATGCTTACAATCAAGAATCTTTCGGTGTCTATTGAAGACGCTTCTATTTTGTCGGCGCTTGATTTATTCTTTCCTCATGGCACTATTACGGCTATTTTGGGGCACAATGGATCGGGAAAATCATCGCTCGCACTTTCTCTCATGTGACATCCGCGCTATGAGGTTTCTGGTGAAATTCTCTTGAATGGTGAAAATATCGTGGAACTTTCTCCGTCAGAACGCCATCGCAAAGGAATTTTTCTCTCATTTCAAAATATTCCAGAAATCCCTGGAATTCAGGTCATTGAATATTTGCGAACTATCTATAATTCTCATTTTTCCCGTGAAAATCCTGACAAAAAACCACCAAGTTTGTTTGTCTTTAAGCGAATGGTGGAAAAACTTTTGCCAGAATTACACATTGAAAAAGAATTGCTTGAACGCGAACTTTTTGTAGGATTTTCTGGTGGTGAAAAGCGAAAAATCGAGCTTTTGCAGGTTTCTCTTTTGAATCCAAGTCTGATTATTTTGGATGAAATCGATTCTGGGCTTGACATCGACGCTATCAGCGTTTTGCAAGAGCAAATTAATAAATGGAAAGCTGAGAAAAAAACGATTATTATTATTTCTCACAACCTACATTTGCTCGAAAATCTCAACATTGATACAATTACTATTTTAAAAGACGGAGAAATTCTCGAATCAGGAGACAAAAAATTGCTTGAAAAAATTAAACAAGACGGATTCACACAATAATTTTATGAATACAACAACATTTTGAGACATCTCACGAGAATCGCTAGATGCAAGCGATTCAGTCAATTATCAATCGATAGCTGTACAATGAATCCACGAAGAAGTCGTGCGACAAATCTCAGCTTCTTTCAACGAGCCTCAGTGGATGCTTGATTTTCGTCTCAAATCCCTCGAAACATTTCAAAAAATGGAATTGCCAAAATGGGGGCCAGATTTGAGTGGACTCAATCTCGATGAAATCTATTATTTTGCAAAACCAGAAGGTGCGGGAAATAAAAAAGAATGGAAAGATGTGCCGGAAAATATCAAGGCAACATTTGATAGACTGGGGATTCCCGAGGCTGAACGCGCCATGTTGGCAGGTGTGGGTGCACAATACGATAGTGAAGTGGTCTATCATAGTCTTCACGAAGAACTACAGGCGCAAGGTGTAATTTTCGAAGATATGTCGGTCGCTATCCACAAGCACGAAGATCTTGTGAAAAAACACTTCATGAAAGTAGTACCAATGCACGACCATAAATTTGCAGCCCTTCATGGTGCTGTGTGGTCTGGTGGAACTTTTCTCTATATTCCAAAGGGTGTACATATTGATGCACCTTTACAGGCATATTTTCGTATGAATGTGCGGGCTGGTGGACAATTTGAACATACCATCATTATTCTGGAAGATGATTCTTCAGCGCACTACATCGAAGGCTGTTCTGCACCAAAATATGATACTCCAAGTCTCCACGCGGGTTGTGTAGAGATTTATGTCGGAAAAAATGCTAAAATGCGTTATTCTAGTGTAGAAAACTGGTCGCTCGATACTTATAATCTCAATACCAAGCGTGCACTCGTAGAAGAAAATGGTACGATTGAATGGGTGGGTGGAAACCTTGGCTCAGGCGTGACAATGCTCTATCCGTGTTCTATCCTCAAGGGGGATAATTCTCAAGCTATGAACTTTGGAATCGCATTCGCCAATGCAAATCAAAATGCTGATACTGGTGCGAAGGTTATCCATATCGGAAAAAATACTCGCTCTGAAATTATTTCCAAAAGCCTCACTAAGTGAGGTGGTATCTCCACCTATCGAGGTCTCTTGGATATCAAAAAATCGGCTGAAAATGCCGTTTCCAAGATTGACTGTGATGGATTGATTCTTGATAGTATTTCTCGATCTGATACTATCCCTGATATTCGTGTCAATAACGCTACTTCTATGGTGGCACACGAGGCAAGCGTCGGGAAAATCAATGAAGAAACACTCTTCTATCTCATGTCACACGGAATCGAAGAAGATGATGCACGCACGATGATCGTGAGAGGATTCATCTCTCCTCTCATGAAAGAGCTTCCGCTCGAATACGCTGCCGAAATGAATGTACTCATCGCTATGGAAATGGAATGAATGTAATATTCTATATCAAAAAATCCCCAAAGTTGGGGATTTTACATTGCTTTCTCAAAATATATTTCAAAAAACGACCACGAAAAAATCCCCAAAGAGGGGAAATTTTCTATAATCTTTCGAGAGAAAAATTACTTTGTAGAAGTAGCAGTAGCATCAGCAAGACCTACGTAAGTGTCTTTGATATCTGTATTTGGAGTACTAGTTTCTCCATACTTATAATCAGCTGACTCAATAGATACCGCAACGTGATCACCCGCTACCCATAGTGGAGCATCCTGAAGGTATACTTCGAAGTCTGTCGCGCTATTTGTAGAGATTACTTTACCAGCATCAATGTTGCTAGAGAATGTAAATTCAAGAGAAGCACCGTTTACCGCACCAGCTGTAGACGGAACTACTGAAGTAGTATCAGAACATGCTACAGTAGCACCACGGTTACGGAGACACACTTTTGAATTATCAAAGTTTACATTATTATTTCCTGTGTAACGAGCCTGTACACGGATTTTCATTTTTTCAACCTTAATATAATTATCTGAATCTTCATTCTTCACAGTTACTGTAGCAACAGGACCGTTAGCAACGAGAGATACAGGGTTTACCTTAAGAGTAGGCATAGAAATAGCTGTTTTGTAAGTTTCACCTGTAGCAGTAGCAGTAGCAAGAGCAGCAGTACCATTATCAGTAGAAAGATCGTCAGCAGCTACTGTGAAGTTACCGATAAATGTCTTAGCCATAGCATCTGTATCAAGAGCCTTTGTATCAACAGTAAGTTTAAAGTTCTTGATAGTGTCTTTATTTACAGTAAGAGCTGGAGAAATTGTAAATTCAAGCGTTGTAGCATTCTTAAATTCTTTGCTTGTATCAACTTCCTGACCAGTAGAAAGATCTACAAGACGGAATGAAGAAGCATCATCAGCAAGTTTTTTAAGATCTGCAAGATTACCCGTATTGTTAACAGTAATCTTCGCAACACGAATATCAGCATTTTTAGCCTCAAGAGCAAAACGACCGATTTCAACACCGTTCATATTAGCAGCAATATGACGAGAAGAAGGAGCTGCTACAGTAGCAGTACGAACATCAAGAGTAGAAGCCTTGATTTTTACATTGTTACCTGTAAGAACAATGTCTGATGAAGGCGTAAATGTATTTCCGTTGTCAAGGTTCTTAAGAGATGTAAGTTTCAAAGAGAATTTAACAGCGTCAATATTTGCCTTATCAGCGTCCTGTTTTACTGTACCACGAACACGGATGTTTGCAGGAGTACCAGCATCCATTACAAATGAATCTGAGTTTCCAAATTTAAATTTACCATTATCCATTGTCTGAGTAAGAAGGTCATAGTTAGAACCAGCTACATCAAGAGTAAGAGATGAGAATACTTTTTTCAAGTTATCAATTGTATTTGGAGTTGCAGTAAGTTCAAATCCACGAACTTCGAAAGAAGCAGAAGAAGTGATTTTTCCATCAAGGAAGTCAACTCCAGATGTTCCAGGAGCAACATTCTTAAGAGAGTTGTTATTCAAAGCAGTAGTTACTTTAATTCCGCTTACTGTAAGTGTAACAGCAGCAGGGAGTGCATCATTAACTCCAGTACCTTTCACACGAGTTACATATCCAGTAGAGTTTTCTGTAGCAGAAATATCTTCTGTATTAGCAATGTGAAGATTATAAGTAGCTGTTTCACCAACATAGATAGTATCAGCACGAAGTTCGTACTTAGCAGTGTTACCTGCTTCTAGTTTTGTATTAAGACCAGTAATAACAATCTTGTCAGAAGTTACAGTAGCCTTAGCACCTGTATCTACACCATTGCGGAATACTTTTACATTTGTAATAGCCTGAGAAAGGTCGTTACCTGTATTTTTAGAGATAGTGATTCCGTGTACAGTTACATCACGTCCAGCTGGAGCCTGAATATCAACATTAGCAATACGAGTACCAGCAAGACCAGAACGAACTGATTCAGCCTTAAGATTAGAAACTACTACGTCTGATACTGCGTATGAAGTAGTATTAAGAAGACCAAGAGTTACAGGAGACATAGCAGTACCGTTAGCAGCGTTTACTGCAAACTGGTGCTGAGAGTTAGAAGTTCCGTCATTAGGAAGAGATGCAAGAACATCAAATTCTACAGAAGAACCGTTCTTCAATACTACTGGAGTATTAAGACGAACTACTGCTTCCTGAGTTGTGTTGTTAAATGTACGAGCATTACCAACTACTACACCGTTCTGAGCAAGAGAAGCCTTAAGTCCAGCTACCTGTCCAAGACCTGAACGAGAAACAGTAAGAGTATTAAGAGTTACATCACCACCTGTAGCAGTTACTTTGATAGTGCCTACCTTAACAGAAGATGCGTTCCGAGGAGTGTATTGAGCAGCAGCAGAACCTACGAGAGATACTGTTACATTACCAGCCTTAACTTCTGGTTTGTTGTCAGTTTTCACTTCAAGTTTAGCAGCACGAGCAGCAATCTTGAATACTTCACCACGAGAACCAGTAGCATTAGGACGGAAGTAAGTAGCCTTGTTAACAATGCTCTGTTCAGCAGCTGCATTAATAAATCCTTCAAGATCACCAAGAGATGAGTTAACGTCAGAGAAACCTGCGTTTTTAGTAGAAGGAGCTACAGCGAGAGCACCAAGAATCATTTTTGTCATTTCTGCACGAGTAACGTTGGCAGTAGGACGGAATGTGTTAGATGCAGTAGAGATAACTTTTGCAGCAGCAAGAGTTTCGATAGCATCACAAAGATCACCAAGAGATGCAGTTACATCAGTATATACTTTACCAGTACATTTTACTGCAGTGTAACCACCAAGGTTTGCAGCAACTTTTGCAAGTTCTGCACGAGTAATCTGATCGTTAAGACGGTAACCAGACTCAGCATTCTGAGAGTTGATTACTTTCTTAGCAGCGAGAGCTTCAGCGTAAGGAAGGAACTCAGAAGCAGCAGAAACGAGTGAAGCACCCATTGCTGATGCAACGATAGCCGCAGCACTTACTGTAGAAGCAAGCTTCGTAGAGAAGTTAGCCATAACAATAGTATGGTTAGAAAATAAAATGCAAAAATCAAATGATTTTGCAGGAAAGTTTTGATAACTTTGGTCAGAAGTTATCATGTATAATAATACTGAAGTATCATTATACGATTTTTTGTGATCTCTCTGGTCAGGAGAGACTACCAAGTCGCCATAAAGACGAAAAGGTTAAAGCTTTAACCTCAAGTTATGTTCATAACAAGAGGATAATTTCGAGAAAAAATCCAAAAATTATTCTCTTGTCATCGGACATGACGGGCCAAGCTTTTGAAACTCTTTTAAAAAAAGTTTCTGAAAACGCAAGAATAATATCAAAATTCGTTCAAAAGTCAAATATTTTCACTCCATCTTCACACTTTTTTCACTCAAAAATATTCTATACAATAAAATTGAAAAAAAATCAAGATATATAATTTTGTGGATGGAAAGCCAAAAAATAAAAATCTTCAAAAAATACTTTCTATTTTTCAATTTTTGTTTACAATATGTGCACACTGGTGAAATTTTGAAGAAAAATTATTTGTCCTTTTGATCGAAAAAATTTTGAAATATTTTGACGAAAAATTTTGTACTTTAAATGAAGAAAAATGTTTCATCGGATGTATGTTTTTAATTTTTATATATGCCTGACATTTCCCTTTTTTATGGAGCGCTCTGGATTATCCTGGGTGTGGCTTTGGGTGCTTTGGCGATGTTTTATTTTATTCACCAAAAACAAAAAAAACACGCGCACGATATCGTAGCAAATGCTGAAGATGAAGCCAAAAAAATTGTTGAACGCGCGGAAAAATCTGCGAATATTATCAAAAAAGAAATTGATGATGCGCGCGCTGATCTCAAAGATCGTAAAAAAACTTTTTCTGAAAATGAGCGAAAACTCGAAGAAAAAGAGCAAAAAGTCGATCGAAAATACGAAGATCTAGAACGTAAACAAACCAAACTTTTGGAACGCGAACACGAAAATGAAAAAATCAAAAATTCTTTGGAAGAAGAAAAAAAATCACTTCAGTCAAAAATAGAGGACATCGCTCGATTAACACAAGACGAGGCGCGCGAAGAACTTCTTAAAATCACAGAAGAAAAATACGAAAAAGATATTCTTGCTCGTATCGAAAAAAAGAAAAAAGATTTTACCACACGCTCTGGTGAGATGGCGCGTGAAATTCTTATAAGTGCTATCCAGCAGTATGCCGGCGAAGTAACTAACGAGGCAACTCAAACAATTTTTCCTCTCGAAAGTGATGATCTAAAAGGAAAACTCATCGGAAAAGAAGGACGAAATATCATCGCATTTGAGCGAGCAACGGGTGTTTCACTCATTATTGATGACTCTCCTGATACGGTTTTCTTGTCAAGTTTTGATCTTTTTAGACGATATATTGCTAAAAAATCTCTGGAAGATCTCATTGCTGACAAACGCATTCAGCCAGCTCGTATTGAAGAAATCGTAGAAAAAAATCAACAAGACGCAGAAAAACTCATTCGTGATCTCGGGCAAAAAACGATTGATGAAATGGGAATTATTGGAATTCCTGAGGATCTGTATCCACTCATCGGAAAATTCCGATTCCGTGCGAGTTATGGACAGAATTTATTGTTACACTCAAAAGAAGTGGCATACATTGCTCGTGCGATTGCCAAACTCATTGGCGCAGATGCTGATCTAGCATTTAAAGGAGGGCTTTTGCATGATATTGGAAAAGCAATGGATCACGATATTGAAGGAACGCATCCTGAAATTGGTGGACGAATTGCTCGCAAATATGGTCTCGATGAAAAATTGACCAATATTATTGAAGGACATCACGATGATGTTCCACAGATTTGTATAGAAACGAAAATTGTACAAATTGCTGATGCGATTTCCGCTATCAGACCAGGTGCTCGTCGTATGAATATTGAAGATTATATCAAGCGAATTCAGGAGATGGAAGCGATTGCTATGAGCCTTCCTGGTATCAGTAAAGCATTTGCTCTCTCGGCTGGGCGTGAAGTACGAGTATTTGTTGATGCAGAGACAGTTTCTGATCTTGATGCTGAGAATCGTGCACGCGAGATTGCACAGCAAATTGAAGAAAACTGTAGCTATCCTGGTGAGGTGAAGATTAACCTCATTCGTGAAAAACGAGTAATTGAATACGCAAAATAATTTTTCATTATGTATCCCAAACTTGTCATTTGAGACGTTCACATCTATGTTTTTGGAATTTTTCTGGTGATTTCGTGGATAATTTTCTTTTATTGTCTGCATATTTTTTCACAAAAAAAGGGAATTACAAAGCCAGTTTTTTCCGATATTATGAGCTTTACAATCGCAATATTCTTTTTTGCGAGGCTCTTTTATATGTTCTCTGCGTGGCGAGATACGAAGTTTGGATTTCAAAGTTTCTTGTCAGGAAATGCGTCGTTGATAGAATTTTTACAAAATTTTTTCATCACGGATAATTACAATCTTTCACTCGCGGGCGGAATTATCGGCTTTGCAATAGTATTTTTTTGGAAAACACGTGATCAAAAAAATATGCGCGAGCGATATCTCGACGCGATTTTGCCATCATTTTTGATTGCATCAATCGTAGGATATATTGGAGCATTCTTGGGTGGACAGATCTATTGAGTGTCATCGTCACTGTTTTTTGCAGTGGATTATAATACAAAATATAGTTCCATTCCTGGAAAATTATTTCCTCTCGCAATTCTCTATATCCTTATCACTATCGGACTTATCGTCGTTTGGAGAAAATTTGAAAATAAAAATATTCCCGATGGTTACATAGGAAATATTTTGCTCAGTGGAATTGGTGTGATGCTCTTTTTTGGGGAATTTTTATCTGGAAAACCAGATATGTTTGAGATTTTTATTCGATTGAATCAACTAGTCGGAATTTGTTTTATTATGATGGCTATTATATGAATTTTAAAGCATTTTCGTTCCTAGAACATCCTCGGATGTTCTTTTTCTTTGGTGTTTTTACTTTTTTCTTGGGAATTATTGCTGGAAGTAATTATTCTTTGGCTATTATTTTGGTGAGTATTACGGTTATTCTCGGTTTTTTGTATGCGAGTTTTGAGAAAATTTTTGTGAAATTTTTCTTTTTTCTGGGCATTTTTTTGATTGGACTGAGCCTTGCAAATACAGCCGAAAATCATCGCCATGCAGTGCTCGAGAAACTCAGCGAGATTACACTCGATTTTTCTGAGAAAACAACGATTACAGGACGAATCACTCGCAAGATGTTTCAGGGCGATCAACGCGAAACTTATCGCCTCAATATCGACATGATCGACACAACTTCGACACGCTATATTGGTGATCCAGAAGACAAAATCGGCATTTTTGTCGACATCCCAAAGAACCTTACACTCAATATTGGCGATGTCATCACTTTTTCAGGAAAGCTCAAGCCACTGATCGAATTTGAGAATGAATCTGTGACAGGATTTTCACGATATGCATGGTTTCACGAATCGTACGCCAAATTTTCACTCTATACTTTTGAGAGAAAATTTCAAGCAGAACCAACATTTTTTGATACTATTCAACAAAAAGTAAAAAACATGATTTTCAATGGCTTTCCAGAAAAAACTTCTGCACTTTTGCTTGGTATCACGATCGGAAATACCGATATGATGACGAGCGAAATGAAATGAGAATTTAAAAACGCGAGCCTGACGCATATTCTCGTAGTGAGTGGATCAAATATCACTTTTATTATCATGATTCTCGGGTTTTTTCTCAAATATATACCTATGAGAAGAATCATGAAATATATTCTGATTTTTGGATTTTTGGGACTTTATGGAAGTCTTGTTGGATGGGATATTCCTGTAATTCGGGCGACTGTGATGGGGATTATTATTTATTTTGGTATTACAAATGGATGGAAAATTAATAGCATCAGCCTACTGAGTGCACTGGCTGTAATATTGAGCTTTTTCTCGCCACTCAGCCTCCTCTATGATGCAAGTTTTTGACTCTCATTTGGTGCCACGATTGGAATTATTCTTCTCAATCGGCCAATTCATGATTTTTTACAAAAATTTTTTAAATTTTCATGGATTTCAACACTCATGAGTGTAACATTGGCTGCAACGATGGGAAGCCTCGGTTCGATGATATATTTTTTCGGAAGTGTTAGTATTTTGGGGATTATTGCCAATATTTTAATTGCAGGATTCATGAGTGTACTTCTCTTTTTGGCAACGATTTATATTGGATTGAGTTTTATTATTCCCGATAGTATTTTGTACATTCTCTGACTGCCAGTATATTTTTTGGGAGAAATTATTTTTACAGTTTCTGGGTTTTTTGGAAAATTTTCACTTGTAGAAATTCCTGAACAAGCAAAAATCCCACTTAGTATCATTTTGTACTTCATGGGATTTCTCTATTTACTCCATTCACAAGAGCAAAAAATTCTTACGAACCAAACAAATCATCGGAATTAAATTCAATATCCGTGATGAGTTCATGGATATTTTTTTCTTGAATAGCAAAATATTTTTCGAGTTTGTCGGAAATATTTTTTTTGATAAATTTTGCAAACTCACGCGCCTTATGTTCGGGCAAAATCACATTTCGCATCCCAAAGAAAAAGATTAAAAAATTTGATAAAATGCGTTCAATAAGCGCTGAATGTTCACCTCGCATCATTTCAAAAGTTTTTTTGTTCATAAGAACAGACGCTGATTTATCCGTCAAAAAAAGTTCTGTCATAAGAATCCATTCTGAAATCCAGGCACGAATTTCTGGGAAAATATTTTGCTCGTGAAATTCGATTTTTTCTTCATAACGAGGTAATCAAAGTAGTAATTTCATTTTTTCTTTTCTTTCAAGCGAATCCGCGACATAAAAAGTCGCATCTGGATAAAAAAGCGCTATAAATGCAATAATTCCGCGTGACGAAAATCCTGCACTCAAAAGAGCCGAAACATCACCAATGAGTGACTCATAATAAGCATCCTGAATAAACCTCGACAAAATGAGAAATAATTTCTGATTATCGTTTTGTGCAGATTTTTCATCTTTTTGAATTTTTTTGAGCTGAATCTGTGCTTTTCGAGATTTTTCTTGATATTGTTCTTGAGATTCTTCACGACCACTCGCAAGCTGGGGCGAATCATCAAGTCATTCGTAATTATCCAAACCCATATTTTAAAAAGTTGAAGGAATAGGGAATTGCCGACAAAGTTCATGCACTTGCTCACGAAGTTCTGATTGCAAAGAAGAATTTTCTGGCTCACGAAGTGCTTGTACTATGATTTTTGCCAGTTTTTCACATTCTTTTTCTGTAAACTTTCGCGTCGTAATCGCTGCCGTTCCGATACGAATTCCTGATGGATCAAGTGGCTTGCGTGTATCATATGGAATCATATTTTTATTGGTGGAAATTCCAATATTTTCAAGAATTTCTTCAGCCTGCTTTCCAGAAAGTCCTGTCGATGCAAAAATATCTAGCAATACGATATGGTTATCTGTTCATCCTGAAATCACCACGAATCATTCTTCGACAAATACCTTCGCCATCTGTCGAGCATTGTCGATAATTTGTCGAACATATGTCGAAAATTCTGGTTTTAAAGCCTCACCAAAAGCAACAGCCTTTGCTAAAATAATATGCTCATGTGGGCCTCATTGGATTCCTGGAAATACAGCACGATCAATATCTTTCGCGTATTTTTCACGACACATAATTATAGCTCCTCGTGGACCACGAAGTGTTTTATGAGTTGTGGTTGTTACAATATCGCAATATGGAACAGGATTTTCAAGAACCCCTCCAGCAACAAGTCCTGCAATATGAGCAATATCTGCCATTAAAATAGCACCGACCTCGTCAGCAATTTCTCGAAATTTTTCCCAATCAAGGCTTCGAGAATAGGCTGAAAACCCAGCAATAATCATTTTTGGTTTATATTCCTTCGCCAACTTCGCCACATTCGACATGTCGATCAATCATGTCGATCTATTGACACCATATGATACAATATTGAATTTTTTTCCAGAATAATTAAGTGGATGTCCATGAGATAGATGACCTCCATGATCCAGATTCATTCCAAGAATCGTATCACCGTGTTCTAGTACAGCAAAAAATACGGCTAAATTGGCTGGCGAGCCTGAAAGAGGTTGTACGTTAACATGTTCAGCCCCGAAGAGTTTTTTCACGCGTTTAATCGCCACATTTTCGACAATATCGACATATTTTTGACCAGCATAATATCGCTTTCCAGGATATCATTCACTATATTTGTTAGTAAAAATTGAACCATTTGCCTCTAGAACCGCCTTAGAAACATAATTTTCAGAAGCAATCAGTTCAAGTTCATTTTGCTGGCGTTTTTCTTCTCCCAAGAGTGCCTCGTATAGCTCTGGATCTTGTTTTTGAATATAAGACATAATAATTATGAGTTAGAAAATTCTTTTGCGGAATTAATTATTTCCTGATATTTTGCACCATCAATCATTTTTTGAAGAATTTTTTGTGCCACATCTTTCTGTCGATCAAAAATATTTTTACGATCCTCATCTGTAAAATTGACTACAATATCTGGATCAATTCAGTCACTATCAATATTTTTATCATTTGGTGTATACCATCGTGCAACTGTAATTTTTATCATAGAACCGTCACCGAGAGGGAACATTTCCTGCACCGAACCCTTTCCATAGGTTTTATTTCCAATAATAATTCCTCGCTTATAATCCTGAATCGCGCCTGCCACAATTTCCGATGCTGAAGCGGAATACTCATTCACGAGAACGGCCACCGGAATTTCTATATCAGGCGATGAGAGAAGGTTTGTAAAAAGTGATTCATTATTGATTGGATTATTTTCTTTAATCGTCACAATTTTTGAATTTCTCGGTAATAATTCTGAAAGCATTGTTTGTGCGGAAGTCAGATATCCGCCACCATTGAATCGAAAATCCAAAAGAAGTCCTTTAGCACCAGATTTTTTCAAATCAGCAATCGCAGAATGGAATTCTGACGGCGTTTTTTCTCCAAAAGAATTAATCTGAATATATCCAATCGGAGAATTTTCTATCATTTTCGCGTCAACCGAAGGAAGATTCACAGAATCACGAGTTACAGCAACCGTTTTTTCCTCACCATTACGCAAATATTTGAGCGTCACACTCGTTCATTTTTTCCCACGAATGAACTTGACTGCCTCCGTCGTTGTAAGCCCAGCAAGGGAATTATTGTCTGCCGAAATCACAACATCTCCGGCCAAAAGCCCAAATTTTTCAGCCGGCGAACTCGGAAGGATTCGTTCAATTTTAGCACCCAATTCATGAGTTCCTACAACCGCTCCAATTCCTTCAAAATCACCAGAAAGTTCAGATTGAAATTCTTCATTTTCTTCAGCAGTAAAATATTCTGAATGCTTATCCCCAAGTCCTGCAATCATCGCGGCAGCTATTTTATTTTCGACTTCTTCTTGAGATTTTTGTGCAAATCCATAGAATTTCTGATCAATAATAGAATAAATCTTTTTGAGCTTATTTGAGGAAAAAACTCACAATTCTCACGAGTTTTTGACATTGTCAGAAGTTTGTGAAAAATTATTTTTTTGAAGAATATTTTCTGATTGTGAAGCGGAATTTGCGATAAAAAATCATTGTTTAAAGCCAAGAAAAATCCAAAAACCACCAAAAATAATTCCGAGCAAAAAGAAAAGAAAAAATTTGAATGTAAAATTTACATTCTTTTGTGAAAAATTCATAAATTGTATTTTGATAAAATTTTGACACACACATTGTACTTTTTTTCAAGAAAAAAACAAATTATATTTTCGAGTTTTTTACGAAAAAATTTTTGTGAAAAAATTATCAATTTTATTTTTGTTATAGTAAAAGTCATCTAAGAATTTATTTAATTTTAAATTATCAGAATTAGATGTAGGAATTATTGTGTAGTTATTTTTAAAATTTATCCCTTTTCCATTTGCTATTGAGTCTGAAATTGATTTGTATAGTTCTTTTAAAGCTTTATCTGAAATGGTATTACTTAATTTTAATTCATTTATTAGTGACTGAATGTATAATTTACTTATTCCTGTAAATAGGGAAGGTATGACTGTTTCAAGTGTTTTGAATTCTGAATTTGTTATGATGTTGATAAATTCTGATTCATTTATTTTGGTAAAGTCATTTTTTGTATCATTTGGTAGTGAATAGTGCCTACCTGGCATGATGTCTCTTGATATATCATTTCCGTCAAATTTCTTTAAGGCGTCAATTATATTGAAATGTTCATTTAAAAGCAATATATTACTATATTTACCCATTAACTCACATACAAGATACCTTTTTATTAAATCATTCATTTCATTATATGTTTCAAATTCAATATAGAGAATTCTTTCTAATCCTAGTGAATAGATATTGGTTATTTTGGCTGATGTAATATATTTTCTTAATACCATACAGAAATTTGAAGGCGTTTGAAGGTTTTTTTCAGAATGATTTGTTAAATGTACTCTATAGTTATTTGCTGAAATATCTATGTATAAGTTATAGGGTCTTTGGTTATAAATTGATAAAGTTAAGTTATCTTTGGAACTTTGTTGAATTTTGTTTATTTTTCCATTTATAAGTTCTTTTAATTCGTTTGTTATGTTTTTTAAAATTATTCCGTCGAATGCCATTGTTTTAAGTTCTTTCTAATGTATTTTGTATATTATATCATATTTTTTTTATTTGAGGTTGGAAAAAATTTAATTAATCGGATTAATTGAATTTTTATGTAAAATGGTTTATAATAGTTGCCACGTAACATAATACGTGCACATTGAAAAAAAGATAATAATTGTTACCTCATATATACTAATTGAGGTTCAGCCAGAATCTTTTTTTTTGTGTAATATATTAATGAAAAGCCCCGCTAATGTAGCAGGAATATAGATTTAGCCAGTTTTATATTTTGGAAACGAACCCTAATAGGGTAGGGAAAGGAGATTGTGGCTGCAGCGATGATAACCATAAAGAATTTGGTGTTCGAAAAATGCGAGGGAGTTAAATTTGAAATATTTATTCCCAAGTATTTATTAGTAAATGGCTGGGAATGCCAAGTTCAGAACAATGGAGTTATAAAATGTACAGCGAAGGAGCTGTGCATTGATGGCATCCATAGCATGAGGTATACATTATATCAAAACGGTTTTGCTAAATTAACCCTTAAGACGCCGAATGAACCTCTTAGAGTCATAAATATGGAATTTGTTGTTAAAAAAGGCGAAATTTTTGGAAACGGGACTTTAGGTTTATCGGATGGTTTTATAGATAATCAATACACTTTCTTTAGAGAAGAAAGTTTTCAAAAGTTTTTATGTAAGTATGGTATAACAGCTGTACTTCACGAATAACCCAATAGGATTTTTTTCCTTAGAAATGGCGAATCTGAAGATAATTCGTATCATATGAATTTATGGACGGATGGTTATCCTGTTTCGATAGGATAGCAAGAAGAAGTGCTTAATTCTTTTGGAAAAAGATTTCCTGGATTGCTTGATTGCATCAGTGTCAATGATGCGAAGTGGACTTTAACAAGGAGGGTTATTAAGAGTAGGAATAAAAAAATAGTCAGTATGAACTTATTTACACTTGAGAGAAATTTTGATATGTGAGTAGGTTTGCCTAAATTAGTATAATGTGTAAGAGCAGATCGTGAGAATTCACGATCTGCTCTTTTGCTTTTATAAAATGGAGCCTGAAAGCAGGATTGAACTGCCGACCTCAGCCTTACCAAGGCTGCACTCTACCAACTGAGCTATCCAGGCGTTTGTAATTTGTAGTGACATTATATAATTTAAGAAAATAAAATTCAATATATCTTTGAAAAAAGTATTGGTTATTTGTTTTTTGTCTTAAAATTAACAATTTTACATAAATATAGTAACATAATGTTATAATGTTTAATGTTTTTGTTGCCGATTGGCAGAAAGGAATAATATGAAAAAATTTTTAGAAGTAGCAATGAATAAGGGAAATAATAGATATGAGAATGCAATATCTAGACGGAGAAAGATGATTTTCGATACGGATGTTAATTATGCAAAGGGATTCGAATTAGATTATTATCGAATCATGGAATCTAATGCATATAAGAGGCTTAGGAATAAGACTCAACTATTGTTTAGTCCTGTGAACGACCATGTTTGTACCAGGAGTGAACATGTGTTGTATGTATCATCTATAGCTAGTACGATTGCTAATAGATTGGGACTTAATGAAACCTTGTGTAAGGCAATTGCACTTGGACATGACATTGGTCATGCTCCATTTGGACATGAAGGTGAATCAATTTTAAGCAAGATTGATCTTAAATATTGTAATAGACCATTCTGGCATGAGAAGAATGGAGTGGTGCTTGCAGATTACTTTGAGCTTGTTGTGGGCAGTAAGGGACTGAGTCAACAGCTTAACCTTACCTATGCGGTGAGGGATGGTATAATTTCTCACTGTGGAGAGGTGGATGATAATGGCCTTAAGCCTAGAAATGAATTTATTAATCTAGAGAGGGATTACATAAGGCCGAACCAATATGATCCTTATACATGGGAAGCTTGTGTGGTGAAACTGTCAGACAAAATTTCTTATATAATGCGTGATACTGAAGATGCTTTGCGTCTAAATGTTTTAACTAGAGAGGAAATTGAACGAGATTTGTTATATTCATTGAAGTTAAAATTTAATGAATATAATAGGGATGTAATTGTTGGTGGGTTAATTAATGATTGTGTTCAAAACTCAAATCCAGAGGATGGAATTAGATTTTCTGGGGAATGGGCTGAGAGATTGGATGCTATAAAGGCGTTTAATACTTCTCGTATTTGCTTTTCAGAGAGAGTGAAAATTAGCAAACCTTATTTTTCACTAATTTTAAATACATTATTTGATTTATATTATGGATTAAATGATGATGGTGTTTTAAAGATTGCCCGCCCAGCGAGGGAATATGGACATGTAGTGCTTGACTTTGTTAAGTGGCTAAAAATTTATTGTTTCAACTTTAAAACTGACTTGGAAGAGATAAACAGCTATGATGACGGAAATGTATATGATTTTAAGAAATTTATCGATTTGCAAAGTAGTGAGAGCTATGCTTTTGCTATAATTGAATATATTTCTGGAATGACTGATAGAAAGGCTATTTCTGAGTATGAAAGGATGATTACATTTTGAATATTTTACTTTAGGGTGCTTGAATAAGCATCCTTTTTTATGTTTATAATTTGTAAATATTTGCAAAATGTTGTATATTAAAATAGAAAATAATATTAACTGGAGTTTTTATGGAAAAGCTAAATAAAATTTTTAATAGCAGAGTTTTTAAATATTTAGTAATAACTATTATTATGGCTAATTTTTTGTATTGGATGGGGCAGAAAAAAGGATTATTTTCTGATGAAGTATTTTCATATGGTTCATCTAATTATAGGTATGATATTATGTTTAGACCATATGATTATGCTAATGGTATGAATCGAGTAATATTCGAAAATAATTGGATTTCACTCATTAAAGATATTAATGGGGCGAGAGCTAAAGTGAATGAAATTGAGAGTAAACAAAAGCCAATTTGGAAAACGATGGAAGATGCTAAAGATTATGTGACTGTTGATATAAAGGATGTATTAAGATTTGATATGGTGTATTTTAATCAAGCAATGGATGTTCATCCACCATTGTTTTATATGTTGGTACATTTGGTTAGTATATTCTTTTTTGGAGTTTTTTCAAAATATATTATATTTATAATTAATGTTGCGATTTTTGGTGTTATATTATATTTTTTGAAGAAAATTTTTTATTATTTGGAAATAAAAAACTTTTGGCTTTGGGCGCTAGTTTTTGGGGTTTCTCTTGGAAGTACTACATTGGTGATTTTCCAAAGAATGTATGCCCTAATGTCAATGTTTATGGTTATATATACTTATTTTGCAATAAAAATTATTAATAATGATTTTGAATTTGATAAGAAAAATTGTAGAAAATTATTATGGACAATAGTGCTTGGGGCATTATCCCATTATTATTTTTTAGTATATTTGTTTTTCAGTTTTATATTTATTCAAAGTTTATTGATTTATAGAAAATCTGAAAATGCTAAAAAATATTTTAAAGTTCACTTTTGGTCTGGAATTGTATTTTGTTTATTATTCCCACCGGCAATATATCATATATTCTTCTCATATAGAGGGGTTAGTAGTGTTGGTAATCAAGTTAAGTTATTGGAATTATTTAATACATTAACTGGTTTTAATAAATATGCAATTGTTCTAATTGGTATATCAATATTAATTTTTGCACTAATTAAGAGAAAAGCAATTATTAATTATTTGATTTTTGCTATTTTAATATTTTTAATTTTGATTAAGTTTAAATCACCCTTTAGTGATGTAAGATATATAATGACGGTTTTTCCGGTATTATTTATACTTATTGCAATGATGGTGAATTCGATTAAAGTCGAAAAAGCGAAATGCTTGTCGGTTTTAGTTATTGTTTTATTAACTATTCTTAATGTAGCATTTTTATTTGTTAACAGGCCTGAATACTTATTTAGTGATTATCCTCAATATATTGAAGTGGCTAATAAGTATCGTGATTTGGACTTTATATTTATTGAAGATAATTGGTATAATCATATTCAAGATATTGAAGAATTTATGATTTATAAAAGAAGTTTAATTTTGAATCATACTTTGGGTGAAGTTAAAGTTTTAGAACAATACCCTGAATTAAAAAATGAAAAAGCGTTTATTGTTAGTATTAATTTTTATTTAAATCAAGAAGAAATAATTAATATGATTAAAGAATATACTGATCATACTAAAATTACTAAATTAATTGAATTAGAAAAGAATAAAAATAATTATAATATAGTTTATTTGTTT
>CALHQS010000037.1 GCA_938036655.1 uncultured Candidatus Altimarinota bacterium | reverse complement strand
CCATTTTTTCATTACCGCATATCTTTTAGGATATTTTTCTTCATCTAACTTTTCTAAATAATTAGACCTGTAAGCTGATAACGCTGCTTCAGCTGCTGAAAAAAATCCAGATAATACTCAAGATGAAGAGGAAATTCCGTTTTGGGTAGGGCCTGGTGATTTATTTTTGGCGATTATTATTGGTTGGACACTTGGTGTATTGCATGGAATTGTGGCATTTTTCTTCGCGTATTGTGTTGGGAGCGCCATTGGCGTTATCGTTATGTTGATTACTGACAAGCAAAAAGAACGATTTGAAGTGCCTTTTGGTCCTTTTCTGGGAATCGGTTTTTTCTTGGCAATTTTATTTCATTCACAAATAAATAATTTTGTCAATATGTATTTTTTCTTTTAATCGATAAAAATTCGACTTTTTACAAAAAATTTATATAATCGCTTCAATTATTTTTTTACAAATACCAATATGGCAACGGAAAAAGAACTTCAAAACCTGCGAAATGCGATTATTTCGGCAGAAAATTCTATTCGCACAGCCAAGCAACTTCTTTCGGCAATGCTCGGCGAAAAGGATCTTAACCCGCATTTTTCACCTTCTATGGATGGGCTTGGGAATTATGCGATGGGTGAGACACATATTGTAGAAGGCGTTTTCACAGGCGAAAGCATGCTCGGATCTGATGGGAATACTTATCCTGTTCCGCAGAATTATGCTTCCAAGTCGCTCTTGGTGCAGGGAAGTCGCCTCAAGGCAATCATCGGGGCCAATGGGAAAATTAGTTACAAAATTATTGAAGAAATCGCATACGAAACGAAACTTGGGATTGTTACGAAGGCTTGAGAAAAGTTCCAAATCACGACGGACAAAAATACCTACAATGTTCTCACTGCGGCGATTACTTTTCATAAATGTTCTATTGGTGATACTGTCAATATCCGCATTCCAAAGGGAAAAGAAGCGACTTACGCAGTGATTGAAAACCTCGTTCCTAAAAAATAATTTTTAACCCCAAATTATGAGAAACGCAAATCTTCGATGAAATCCGTCTCGTGGCTATTCGTCAGGAAGACATCATGGAAATTCGTTTTTTTCTGAGAACAAAACTTGGCTTGTAATCGTGGCTTTGATTGCGGCAGTTTTTGTGTTTTTAAAGCTTTTTGGTGGCTCGTCTGGTGATACGACAAAAAGCGAAAATTTCTTGTCAGTGACGCCGACAGATTCCAAAAGTGTGGTATATCTGGTAGATGCCAATGGCGAGCGAAAACAAATTTCTGGAAGTGGTTCGCTCTATGCCAATAACGGATCTCTTGTGGTAGAATCTGGTGGTGCGACCGCAACACTCAATGCAACTCGACTAGATATCGCTGCCAACTCAGAGATTTCTTATAAAGTGAAAACTTCTGATAGTGGTACTTCGACTGATGCTATCAAGGTGTCCAAGGGTATGGTTTGGGCTGATTCGTCGTCGAACAATCTCTTGTTTGAACTGACCAACTTGTCAGCCAAAGTGCCTTCTGGTGCCGTTGCTATGCTTGAACAGACAAATACAGTTTTTAGTTCAGTGTATTCTCTGCGTGGCGATGTGCAGATTGTGACGAATGTTGGTCAATATTCTCTTAGTGCTGGCAAAAAAATCAGCCTTTCATCAGGTGAAGCGGGGAACGCGTCAACCAATCTTTCTGAAAAAGCAAATGATTTTGATAGTTCGGTTTCGAGCATGGAATTATTTGTGCGTAATGACGGAGAGACTCTTTTGAAAGCGAGTCAAACTACAGATTCTAAGACAAAAACCGAGGAAACTACTTCTACTGGCGCTACCACTGGAACTGGCGCTAATGCTGAAAAAACAGGGAAATATATTGCATTCACACAACCAACTGATGGTGCAACTATCAAGACTGCTACGACCAATATCATGGGAACACTTCTTTCTACTGATGTGAGTCGCGTAACGCTCAATGATCAGGATGCGGAAGTCAGTCCAGTGAATGAAACTTTTTCTATGGAAAATTTTGCGCTCACTAATGGCATCAACAATATTGTCTACAAGGCATATTCTGCCAATGGTATTGAGCTCGAACGCGGCGTGTTGGTCGTGCATGGCGCCAATACTGGCACAGCCAATACAATTGTTCCAGAAAATTTCCCATCACTCAAGGATTTTGTCATCACCTCGCCGTCGTCCAACCCATACGCGACGACTGATTCGTATGTCAAAGTGCAGGGAACGGTTCCAGCCAATACGGTTTCATATATCACGGTCAATGGATATCGTTTGCAACGATTTGTAGCCAATTCAACGCATTGGTATTATCATGCGAATGCTTCTATTGGAACGATTAAAGAGGGAACCAATTTGTATCATATCAAATTTTACGACAGCAACAATCGAGAAATTCATACCCAAATTTTTACTATCATAAAAGATACGCCAAATGCGAATAATAACTCAGATTCACCGCTTTTCCCTTCGAACTAATAGAAAAGGAGCGACTCTCATCGAGCTGATGGCGATGCTTTTGGTTGTATCATTGGCATTGACGGCTTTTTTTCATACACTTTCGCAAAGTCTCGTTTTTGCACGCGACGCTGAGGCGCGCATCAAGGCTGTTGCACTCGCGCGTGAAGGTATCGAAGCGATGTACAATATTCGCAACACCAATTGGCTCAGATTTTCGAGTAGTCGCACCAAATGCTGGGATTCTCTCAACTACGACCCTATGTGTCTCAATGGTGCTAATGGCAATAAAATTGAGAATGGATCATATATTCTGTATAGTGAAAATGGTCTTTGGAAACTCGAATCCACTACGGCAGGCGACTGGAATACTGGATTTACAGCGTCAGCCGCGCGCTTTCAGATTGGTATCACAAAAGATGGTTGGTATGCGGGCAAGAATGGCTATGACCAGTCCAAGACTTGTGTCAATATCGGTAATTCTGCTGGAAGTTTTCGTGATTGTCGTTCTATTTTTAGTCGTGAAGTTCAGATTAAAGAAAAAACCGAAACCACGATGAAGGTTGAAGTTTCTGTGCATTGGTTCAACGAGAGGCCTCGAAGTGTTTCACTCGTTGCTGATGTTACCAACTGGAAATCTCTGTATGAAAAATAAAATCCTCGAAAGGGGATTTTATTTTTGGGAAATTTTTGGTGAAATTCGAAAACTCCTGAGTCATCGCTGGAGTCCGAGGAACCAGCATCGCCCTCCAATGAGACAATATCACTATCTACCAATCACAAGGCCATGGAGGATTTGTGCAACTCCCATGAACACGAGGTATAAACCCTCAAATGCAAGACCTCCCCAAATGTTCCTCCTTCAATGTCCAATCCCATAACACAAAAAATCTCTTCCCACAAAACACAAATCGCTACTGCCTCTCAGGCAATAACGATACCATCCTCAACTTCACCAAAAAAGACCTCATCTACCTCAACGAACTCATCACCAATAACCCAGCAGACGAAAAAATTCTCCAAGAAAAAAATATCATCGCTCCACAAGAAATCCGAGAAAACCTAACATTCTGTCCAACAGGAAACAACTCACAAAAAACCATCTTCTGGCCCAATGTCACAGACCCCAATGAAATGTGTCAAGCAGGAAATGTTGTGGCTGTTGCTACACTCACACCAAAAGGTGGAAAAATAGTGTATAAAGGAAGGGATGGTAAGATGAAGGAAACAGAGATTGATATAGAGTGAAAACCCGAAAACAACCAATACTATTATGGAACACTGAACTTAAATAATGATTTGATTCCCGATTTAAGGGATGTTCTACAGGACTCAAAAATTCAGACACTCTCAGATAATCCTTTTGAATGAATTGCAAACATCTGACCCATAATGCAAATTCATACTAACACAACAAATTGAAATCCGACAAGGTATGTTTATTCTCTTTATAATAATTGTGGGAATAATTGTTATACAGAGAACAATATTCAAACTCAATGAGCCACATCAATACAATTCTGATGATCTAGATGAAATACATATTTCACAAAAAACCTGACACTCATTTTTAGAAAATAAAATACCGAGAAATCGGTATTTTATTTTAAAAATAGTGTATTCATCGAAGAATAGAAGTAAACTCTTTTTCCTGTTGCACCCCATCTTTCTCATAAACAATTTTTCCAGTAATTGTGGCTTTCGTTTCCCCGGATCATCTTGATAAAGTATAAAGAATTTTATTGTTTTCCATTTTTACAAACTGCTCAAAATTTTGGAATTGTTGTTGGTCTTCCCCTTCTACTTTAAGATTTTCTACTCTTGCACCTTGTGGAAGATTAAGTTCCACAACCTTATACCAGCCGTTTTCTCATACATCATCGATATCAGCGGCTATGATTCTATCCCCCGGTATCTGCTTCACTACTTCTTCCAACTCTTTCTGCATTGCTTCTTCTTTTTGCTTGCGGAGTTGTTCTGGAGAAGGTCCTTTGTTCACTTCCTCCAATTTCACAATTCTTCCCAAAGCTACTGGATCCTGCACCACCTCAGGAGATCCTGCATGAAGATTCATCACACGATCATGCATCACATCATGAGCATTCGTTGGCTTGTATCCAATACTTGGATTTTTTCCATCCCATGCCACTCTCACTCCCGCCATCACAAAGTTTCCTCCATGATGCTTCACATTGGTTCCCGCACTCACCAATCCTGTCACACGAGAAGACAAATCCTTTAGTGCCGTCAATGAAATTTCTCCATTCGTCGCACTACTCACTCCCACACGAGCACCATAGCCTGGCAAATATTCTGTATGAGACACCCATCCAATAGTCTCATTCTTTCCAAAAGTTCTCTTGGTGTGATCCACTCCCACTCTCGTCACACCATTGGCAGTCGTATTGAACCCAACACTTCCACCAACTGTTGTTTTCTGTCCACCTTCAAAAAATACATTTTCTCCAATCTGTTTGTCTCGTGCCTCATGATGAATCACATGTCCTTCTGCATGATGCACCACAGAACCATCTGGAACCATTCCCACTTCCGCAGAAGCACCATATCCTCGAACCCCATACTTTCCACGAGAAGTAGAAATACTACCCATTCCATACACAGTATCTCCTGCCACACCACCAGCCACGAATCCATTATTGTATTCTTTTCCAGCAGTTCCTCCAGCATTAAACGCTACATTTCCTTTCCCCACAGACACTCCCATCGCTGGTGCTGTCTGACTCTGCTGATGATTTACACTCACCTGAGCATTTACAACATTTACAGGGCGAAGTTCGCGTTCTCCATTCGCCGCAACATCAGTCTGAAGCGCCGCTACGCGTGCCTGCGTGTCCTGAGTTACTTTTTCCATTTGTGGACTTTTGGCGTGTGCTGGCGATACAGCAAGTGCTGCCGTTACGATAGCTCCAGCCAGTTTGTTTCGATTATTTATTCCCATAAGATAATAGTAAAGAATAAAGATAAATGCAGTTTATGCTGAAATAATGAGCATAAATTAAAATAATTTTACAATATTATTTTATTTTGTCAAATATAAGTTGAGAGAAATTTTTGACACAAGAAAAAATTGAGAAAAATTTTCTCCAAAAAATGATTGATAAGCCAAAAATACATTTTTTTGTCTAGAATTTTTGAAAACAGGGAAAAAATTTTGTCGTCAATATTGAACAAAAAATTTGTAAGATATGAAATTTTGGAAAATGGTGACAGTAAAAATTTAAGAAAAATTTTTCTTAAATTTGACAATTTTTTCATCTGCTTTACAATGAACGAAACTAAAAACTTATGAAATTTTTCTCTCACGGAGTGCTCGGGATGAACGCTCGAAACCTCAAATATATTCGCACCAAAAATATCGGAGAATCCGTTTCGCTCGCCGATAGCAAGCTCAAAACCAAGAATTTTCTCTCAGGGCGGGGAATTCCTTTCGCGGAGACATACGCGGTGTTGGATTCGCAGACGGAACTCAATAATTTTTCTTTTGACTCTATTCCTGAAAATGCCTTTGTAATCAAGCCAAACAAGGGAAGTAAGGGGCAGGGGATTTTGATTGTGAAAAAAACAAAAGCTGGAAAATTTGTCATTGATGGTCGAGTTTGGACGGAAGATGAGATTCGACTGCATATGATAGACATACTTGGGGGGGCTTTTTCACTCTATGGTAATCATGATAAAGTCGTGGTTGAGGAACTTTTGCGACCAGGGCGTGATTTTTCTAAGTTTTGTCGTCATGGTTTGGCGGATATTCGTATGATTGTGTACAATTATGTACCTATCACTTCGATGGTGCGAATGCCAACGGAGGCCTCTGGTGGAAAGGCAAATCTCGCGCAGGGTGGTATCGGGCTTGGGCTCAATATCGCGAATGGCGAGGTGATGAGTTTTTTTCAAAATAAAAAAAGTTTCAAAGAAAAATTTCCTGATGGATATGAGCATCTCAAAGGGGCGATTGTGCCTTTTTGGGATAATATTTTGCTGTATTCATCACAGATTCAGTTCTATACAGGGCTGGGATATTTAGCGCTGGACTGGGTGATTACCAAAAATGGTCCAAAATTGCTTGAAATCAACGCTCGTGCTGGGCTCGAAATCCAGAATGTAAATCTCGTTCCACTTGCTAAACGCCTTGAACAGGTGGATGACCTCAAAATCAAATCCCCAGAAAAAGGCGTAGAAATCGCAAAATCCCTGTTTCATAGCGCGGTTTCAAGTGGTGCGGTTGGGAAAAAAATTATTCGTTTTGCACAGCAGGCGAGCGTTCGTGGTGTTGAAATCACTGTCAAAGTTGATCCAAATGCTCAGGAGACGGCTATTTCTTCCAATCTCAAAAAATATTTTGCGCGTGAATCAGTGATTCAGTTTCCTGATGGAGTTCAGCTTTCTCTCAGAAAAATTGAAAAAATTCTTGAAAATAACGAAAAAAATCTTGTAATTCTCGGTCAGGCGGACCTTGCGGATTGTCTCATTGCACCGACGATTATTCCAGTCAATACGCATCAGAATTCACGATTTTCGCCTCAGATTCACGATATTGACGACAAAATGCATACTTTGGCTCGCAAGCTCAATTTGTCTGCTATTTTGCGCCCACAAAATTATTCTGCGGAATTGCACAATTTTCTCAATAATCCGCACGAATACAATCCAACCTTTGAATACAAATTTCCGACGGAAGAGGCCTTTGCTGATATGGATGTGCTTTTTGCGGATTTGGAAAATGAAATTTCGTTGCTTGGAGCCAAAGATTCTGAGCTTAAGAAAATTTTTTCTGAAAAATTGCAAGAATTGTGCGATCGCAAAAATCTCGTACTTGCGTACAAAAATTCTGATTATCCAAAAATTGCTGAATACAATACCAAGCTTTTTGGTGCCATCAATTCGTCACTTCTTGAGCAAGCATCGAAAAAAGTTTTTGAAAAATCTTCAAAAAAATCACAAAATTCTGAAAAAATTCTTGGGAAAATTTTGTCGCTGGATGAGATTCAGGTTGAGGTGGAAAATTTTTTGAAATCCAAAAATATTGACGAAATTCCGGTAAAAATTTCTGAGACGACTTACTCACGAATGGCGGTGGCGTACAAGAAAAATGGCGTTCATATCAATATTTCTGCCAATGCGAAAATCGCCAAAAATGAACTTCCAGCGATTCTCGAACACGAGTTGGGCGTACATTTGCAACGATATTTAGCGGGGAAAAAAACGGGTCTCGAA
Source organism: uncultured Candidatus Altimarinota bacterium (assembly GCA_938036655.1). Classification (GTDB taxonomy): domain Bacteria; phylum Patescibacteriota; class Gracilibacteria; order BD1-5; family UBA2023; genus GN02-873. The sequence continues at coordinate 868 of CALHQS010000037.1, read as the reverse complement.
ATTTTTGAAACGGGCGTTGGATATTATTTGCGTGATGAAGAAGGGCTCGCCGTGTACAAATCGTTCCAAAAATTACCAGATAATTATGAGAAAAATGCTATGTTTTTTAACTATTATCTTGTTGCACACGCCGATGAATTGTCGTTTTCGCAGTTGGTTGGGCTTTTGCGATCCATCTATCCTGAGCGCTCACTCGAAAAAATTTTTTCCTCAGCGTCTCGATTCAAACGCGGAATTCAAAATACTTCGGTTTCTGGAATTCCTGGAAATTCCTATCAGAAAGACAAAATTTATCTTGATGGCTACCATCTCGTGAACGAATGGGTCGAAAATGGCGGTGATGCGAGCCTTCTGTATTTTGGAAAAATAAAAATTTCTGATTTGCCACTTATTGCTAAACTTTAAAAAATATGCGTTTTATTTATTTTCTCATTTTTTTGCTCGTTCCGTTTGGGATTTTTGCGCAAGAAAATACTTCCATCGAAATTTCTGAAACCGCGACAGGTGCGATTGATACTCTCAATTTTCCAAAATGTAGCGATGTTTTAGGAATTTCTGGGGCGAATCAGGTTCGCATCGGAACAGTTCATGAATACAGCTTGGTTGATAACAATGGCTCTGTGGCGCCAGTTGGCCTTTTCCGTGTACAAATGGGCGACTATATTGAAGATGTGGAAGTGGTAAATTCCAAATTTTCCCATACTTTCAATATGGAACCAGGAATCGCGACGATTACTTTTACGCCTGGGAAAAATGCTTCGTACAATTGTACAGGAAGTATTTCTCGTGAAATACATGTGTATCGTGAAGTGATTTTGTACATCGGAAAAGAGCGTGCTGATGTTGGGGACTCTGCTTTGGCGAGTGT
>CALHQS010000036.1 GCA_938036655.1 uncultured Candidatus Altimarinota bacterium | reverse complement strand
GGATGAGAAATTTGCACGATTAAAAGAAAATTTGAAATCAAAAGATTTGTATAAAATTCGCTATAATATATCCCCAAAAACAAAAGAGTTTTTACAAGATAACAATATTCATCCAAAAATGCGATATCATATTGTGAGTAATTATTGAGTAAAACATATATTAAAACAGCACGGGATTTATTCTTGAGACAAAAATCCTGTAACAATGGAGGATATACGTCACATTCCAGAAATTTTCTCAAATCCTGATAATATACTTTTAAGTCCAAGAAAAAACACTCGTGGACAAGAAGTAATTATTTATGAAAAGAAAATCGGAAAGTACTATTACTATTTGGAAGACATTAATATAAATAGCCAGCAGTTAGAAACACAAACAATGTATATAACGGATGAAAAAAAGAACTTTTAACAAAAAGAAAACCCCTCAAGTATGAGGGGTTTAATGTGGTTACCGATAATTATTACTGATATACCATATTTCTATGGCTCCCGGCAAAACGTCCGAAACGTAATCCACATTACTATGTTCTTGGTGACAATTATAAGAAGATTTGTGAAAATTGCAAGTATTTTTAATAAATTTGCATTTTTTTAAAAAAAGAGTAGTATGAATACAACGCAGAGGGGTTTAATAGATTCTAAGTCAGAAAGTGTTGAATCTACTATTATAGCACCCCAAGGATAAAAAAAAGTTTACAGAAACTTTTTACACCACCCGAAAGGGTGGGTTTTTTATTTGATTTGTATAAATTTTTTAACTTTTGTTTGTAGAGTATCATCATTTATGATGCTTTTATTTTTTACTTTTTCTGAAAAATTTCTCTCCATTCTTGCAGAATTTTTTCATTTTCCCTGAAATAAAGCACAAAGTTTATTAACGGACTGCGTAAAAGCTCGATAGGCGTCCCATTACCTGCTCCAAATGATACATTTAACAAAGAGAGCCAATAAAAAGGCTCTTTTTCTTTTATTTTAAGGGATTTGTCAAAAATAAAAACCGAATTTCTTCGGTTTTTCCTGATATCAAAAAAGAAAGTGTAAAGTTTATTTTTCTGATGTCAGTTTTAAAGGCGAATCTGACAATGATCCACATATTTTTCGGCGATTTTTTGCATTTGCAAAAGGTTTTTTTCAGTGGGAGAAAAACCTTGAAAATTTGGATCCAACACATTTCCCGTGCGATATCGCTGCAAAAAATAATTTTTCGCACCCACGATTTGTTCCGACATTTTTTCAAAATCTTCAAAATCATGAATTCCACCAATAATCGTACTTCGAAATTCATAATCTGGTGCCATTTTTTTGATAATTTCGACGCTTTCGGCATACGCGCCAATATCAGGAACGCGCCCGACCAGCGACTCGTATTTTTCCCACGAATGCTTGATATCCATCGCCACATAATCCAGCAAATTTTTTTCGAGCAAATTCTGAATTACTTGTGGACGATAGCCATTGGTATCAAGTTTTACCAAAAAACCCATATTTTTAATTTTTCGGACAAAATCTTCCAAATCTTTATGAATCGTCGGTTCCCCGCCACAAATCGAAACTCATTCAAGAATTCCCTGCCGTTTTTCGAGAAATTGAAAAAAATTTTCCGTTTGCTGCAAGCCATTTTTAATTTGACGAATTTTTTCTGGCAAAACAAATTCACTATTGTGACAATATCCGCACCGAAGATTACACCCGAGCGTGAAAACAACACACGCTACACGCCCGGGGAAATCTAGGAGACTAAGCCTCTCAAGTCACGATACCAGCATTTTTGCTTGCGTTACGAGATTCGTCAAAATAAGTTCGAGAATAAAATTCTGATTTTTTTCCGCGATTAAATTGTGTTACTGGACGATAGTATCCCATAACACGAGTATAAATTTCACAGCGAGTTCGATTCACTGTTTTTCCATCTTTGTTTACAAATGTTTCCATAAAAGAAAAAATTAAGAAATAAGTGTTTTTTCAAGTTCTTCCAATTTTTTGGTATCAGAAGTATGCTGTTTTCGGATTTCGAGATCAAATTCTTGGCCTGTGTAGCCGATTTCTTCGTCACATTTTGGACAAAAATCGTGCTCTCCGATAATATAGCCATGCTTTGGACATACCGAGAAAGTCGGTGTAATCGTGATGTATGGCAATTGATAATTTTGCAAAACTTTGTGGACAAAATTTTTACAAGCATCAGAATTGGTGATTCGCTCCCCCATATACAGATGCAAAACCGTTCCACCCGTATATTTGCACTGCAATTCGTTCTGGTAATCCAGTGCCTCAAACGCGTCATTCGTGAAACTTACTGGAAGCTGCGTTGAATTCGTATAATACGGATTTTCTGGCGTTCCTGCCTGGATAATGTCTGGAAGCTGTTTTTGATCTTCCTTCGCAAAACGATAGGTCGTTCCTTCCGCTGGCGTCGCTTCAAGATTGTACATATTTCCTGTTTCTTCCTGATATTCTTTGAGAATTTCTCGCATAAAATTGAGAATTTCGAGAGAAAGTTTTTCTCCAAATTCGGTGGAAATATTTTCAGCGCCATCAGTGAAATTTTCGATTGCTTCGTTCATTCCATTGAGTCCAATCGTAGAAAAATGATTTCTAAATGATCTCAAATATCGATATGTGTACGGATATAAGCCTTTTTCGAGCCATTCTGAAAGCACAGCGCGTTTCATCTCAAGAGAAGTTTTCGCAAGATCCATCAATTCGCGAACACGATTTTTAAAAGCTTCTTTATTTCATTTATTCTGGTAGCCAATGCGAGCCATATTGAGCGTCACCACGCCGATTGAGCCCGTCATTTCAGCTGACCCAAAGAGCCCATTTCCACGTTTTACCAATTCGCGCAAGTCGAGTTGCAATCGACAACACATCGATCGAACTGCACCTGGTTTGTATGCATCAGGATTTTCGACGATTTCAAATGTTCCATCTTCTTTGCGAATTTTTTTGTATTGCGAACCGAGAAAATTTTGAAAATATGGAAGTCCGTATTTGGCGGTCACCTCAAACAAGGCCTTCGTGTTTTCATCTTCCCAAGGAAAATCTTCCGTGATATTGTACGTTGGAATCGGAAAAGTAAATGCTCGTCCGTGGTAATCCCCTTTGGAATACACTTCAAGCAATGCTTTGTTGATGATTCATCGCTCTTTATCGAGTTCGCCATATTTTTTTTCGTACAAACCGCGATCGTAACCACCGAGATGCAATGCCTTTTCTTTCAAATCATCTGGGCACGACCAGTCGAGCGTGATATTGGTAAAAGGTGTTTGCGTCCCCCATCGTGACGGAACATTGAGCCCAAAAACAAAATTTTGCATTTGTTGAAGTACATAATTGTATGTGGCCTCATCCAAATATTTTTCTTTTGCTTCGGGAGTGGGAAAATTTGCTTGAGAATTTTCTAAATTTTCTTCCAATTCCTTTCGATGTTTGTGAACAAAAGGCGACAAATAGGTATCAAATGAAGAAAAAGCCTGTGCTCCAGCCCATTCATTTTGGAGCGTTCCAAGAAAATTAATCATCTGATTGATCGCGGCCTGTAAATTGCGCGGCGGAGCCGATTCAATGCGGTTCGGCATTCCGTTAAATCACTCCTCAAGCAATTCACGGAGACTCCAACCCGCACAATATCCGCAGAACATATCCAAGTCATGAATGTGGTAATCCGCATTACGATGAGCATCACCAATTTCTTTTGGGTATACATGCGAAAGCCAGTAATTCGCAGTGATTTTTCCAGAAGTATTGAGGATGAGTCCACCTAGAGAATATCCAGAATTTGCATTCGCATTCACACGCCAATCGCTTTTTTCAAGATATTCGTTCATTGTTTTTCCAACCTCAACAACCACATCGCGATTTTCCCGGCTTTCTGCGCGTTTTTGACGATACAAAATATACGATTTTGCCACCTGATCGTGTCATTCTTTGATAAGAATTTCCTCGACAACATCCTGAATATATTCCACCTGTGGAATGGTTCCATCCACTCGTTTGGTAAGAGTTTCAATAATTTTCTCGGTAATTACCGGAATATAAGAAAAATCCTTTCATCAAACTGAGTCGATGGCGAGCTGAATCGCGCGTTCAATTTTCGCTCGATCGAAGGTTGTAATACTCCCATTTCGCTTCTGAACCTTATAAATAGCCATAATTAAAAAAACACAATATATAGTAATTCTTTGATATCGCTGAACACAAAAACTATATAAATTTTTATAAAAAAAGCAAATTTTTTCTTCTAAAATCTGCTTTACTTTTTAAAAAATTTTGAGTTTTTGCGATGATGAACAATAAACAATTTGACTAGATTTTTTGTTAAAAATATTTGTAATTGAGAATTTTACTGAACACAATATGTTGTATAATTTAAAAATATTAAATAACAATTTTTGAGACATTTTCTCATATAAGTGAGAAAATTGAAAAATTAAAAGAAATAAAATTACTTTAATTTCAAGAAAGCATAAATAAAAAACCAGTACAGTCGTACCCGCATGGATTTTTTGACAAAATTCAAATAAAATGGTAAAATTTCTTTTGTATTTTAAAAATTTTTATGTTATTCGATAATCTTATTCTTACTAGTTTGTATTATGCGTTATTTTTGATTTTTATCGTAATTATTATTTTTTTAGTTACTCGTGAAATAAATCTGTGGTATTGGCGCATAAATGAAAGAATAGAGCTTTTAGAAAAAATGGCAAAAAGTTTAGAATTTTTGGAAAATGAAATAAAAAATCAAAAAGAAAATTCGCAAAATAAAAATATTTAATTCCAGAATACAAAAAAGACCTCAATTAAACATTGAAGTCTTTCAGCTTGTCTTATAAGTGGTACATCTTCTAACTCATTCAAATTTTTACAAGACAATTCTTTGATTGAATTTTTACTCATAAAATTAAGAATTATTTATTAAAATTGTATAGCTATTTTAATTAGATTACCTTAGAAGCAAGAAAAATATAAAGATTTGAAAAAATATAAAATTCAATATAATTTATAAAAAATTATTTGTATAAGTTATATATTATGGAAATTGATATTACAATTAAAAATATAGATAAAGACATAGTAGAAATAGATAAAAACATAGTAAAAATTATCCTTATTCTTTAAAAAAGCTTCT
>CALHQS010000035.1 GCA_938036655.1 uncultured Candidatus Altimarinota bacterium | reverse complement strand
GTTAAAAATTAACTCAAAAACCACTCAAAAACACGCAAATCGTCAAAATGGGTTAAAACTGGGCGATGGCGAGGCTTTACCTTTCTGACGATAAAATATTCGGAACAAATAAAATAAATGCCTTTTTTACAACTCTTTTTTAATAAAAACTTTATTATTTTTTTAAATTTAAAAATTATGACAAATACTGACAACATTTCGCAAGAAGCGAAAAAATTTGCTGGACTCAATGAAAGATTTGAGAATGAACCAAACGAAGTTCAAGAAATCCGAAAAGGTTTTGCAGAAGTTTTTGATACTTTTGTAAAAAACTCTAAGATTATGGATGGACGATTGCGAAGCATTGCCATCACACATTTGGAAACTTCACTCATGTTCGCTGTTAAAGCGGTTTATGAGGGAACAGATAATATTTAATTTTAATTGTTATGTCAGAAAAACAAATCTTCCACTTGGAACTTACACGCGAGGAAGCCGAACAGCTTCGTGGTTCGCTTGTAAAACACTCTTCCGCGATTGTAATGGAAAAAGTGCAACGACAGATACTTGACGCGCTTGATCGTGCCAATTCTCAGGACAACGATTATTATGTGGCTCGATACGGGCAACCAGATTTATTTATTAACAACGAAAAATAATTTTTATGGAAACTTCTGAAATTCTTGAAACCTACAATGGGGCAAGCGATACGCCCGATTCACGAGATTTCACCATTGAAGAATATCTCGGAGCAGAGCCTGAAACCAAAGATTTGCCCAGAAAAAAAATCTTGGACAAAGCCGAAAATCTCAACCAACTCCGATCCAATTCTTGCACTGTAACTGGCGGACTCAATGTGAGCAACGAAACACACACACAATTCAATGCAAGCTACCTGATTCGCACAGACTGGGAAAAAGTCTGGGAACGAGCAATCAAAAAAGGTGCATCACCAAGCAATGGCTGGCTTCTCACATCAGCACTCGCCCACCTCAAAGACGAGGGAATCATTGGCGGATACATCAAGATTGGGCAGAACGGCGAAGCAGTCGTGCCAAAAATCAAGGCGATGATATGCGAAAATAAAGCCGTGTATACTGGTGTGCCAGTAGCGAACTGGAAAGAAACTTTGCGTACGCATTATTTTACCCTTGCCAAAGCAACACTCTCAGGACACGCCTTTGATATCACAGGATACGATGATGACTACCAGTGTCAGGACGGCACAAAGGGAGCATTCTTGGTTGGAAACTCTTGGGGGAAAGATGGATACTTCTGGTTTCCATACTCAGAAACTCGTCATCTCTTCTCTCAATACATTATGCTGCTTGATGCGGACAACGCACGACTGCAAGACCTCAAATCACGCAGAAAAAACATTTACTTGCAAAAAGCGTTCGAAAAAAAGATTTGGAACGAAGAACGACCTGCCGATATGGCAACCGCCTTCGAAATCCGCGTGATGCTCAATCGCGCTCTCGGACTTCCTGACAACTACAAATTTTTCCGTAAGCACTTTGCGCTTATGTGCGAAGACAAAATCCTGCGTGGAAAAATGAAATTATGGAACGAGGAACGACCGTATGAGCTGGCAAGCGATGAAGAGCTGGCGATTATGTTCACACGCGCAGTTGTGCGTAATTCTGAACTATCTGTAGATGCTCTTATGCTCACTCGCGAACAAGTAGCAGAGGTATGCGGACGGGATTTTTAATATTCTATTATGGCTTCACTTATTACGCTCAATAATTTCAATCTAGGAGGTATTGCTGATTCGGAATTTCAATGAACGGCAAATAGCCTCAAAAACATCGTTGGGTTGGATATACATTCTGAACCATGAATTATTAAGCCAAATCAGGCACTGAAAAAGGTTTTTACGCCAGAGTCACTCGTGACAAGTATTGTGACGGCGAGTTCTGGGAAAGTCTATTTGTTCGATGAGACGGGGAATGTGTATGATCGAGAGAATTATACAAAAATTTACTCTGCAAATGAAAAAATCTTTGATGCAAAGGAATTTGATGGATATATTTATTTTGCAACGAGAAATAACCTTTGGCGGACAAAAGTAGGTGCTTGGAAAGCGGAAAAATTCGCTACTTTCAAAAACAAGGATGCCGATTATCATCCAATGTATGAACTGAACTTGGTCTTATATATCGGTGATGGCAACTTGATAGCACAGGTGGAAGATAATATTTTCACGGCGGACGCACTTGATCTCAGCAAGGGGTGTCGAGTAACAGCACTGGGGCAGTTTGAATATGATCTGGCAATTGGTACAACTCGGAATACAAATGACTGTAAGCTCTATCGATGGAATACTTGGTCAGCGTCGTGGACAGTAGATGATAGTGTGCCAGAAGTCGGAATCAATGCGTTTCTACATATGGATAATTATACGCTAGTAAGCGCTGGAAATAAAGGAAATCTGTATGTGTATGATGGACAACAGCTCTCACGACACAAAAAAATTCCAGGAAATTATCGTGGGAAAAGTGCCACCGTATATAAAAATGCGAGTTGCGTCTATAATGGTTTGCCAATGTTTGGATTTTCAAATATCAAAGGAAATCCCGCATTGCAGGGGGTATATTCGTACGGAGGATATGCTAGTAACTATCCAAATGTACTGAACCTCGAATACATACCATCGAACGGATATACTGAGGATATGACAATTGGGGCGCTTGCCAGTGTAGGAGATACGCTCATAGTCTCGTGGAAGCGTGGAAATGAGTATGGAATTGACGAGATAGATGAAAATAATGTGTATGATGGGGCATTTATCGAAACCAGAGCGATTATGCTGGAAAGAGATAATTTTCAGAGTTCAGAAGCGCTGGTGGCGTACAGAAAATTTTCAAATAATTCGAAAATAGAAATCTGGCAAAAAAATAACAACGAGGCGTACAGAAAACTGGAAACCACGAATGATAAAAATCGCGGAATTATCTATACAAAGACGCACCTCAAAGCGTGAACAAAGTCGAAATTTATTGTGAAAATTTCAGGAGATACGGAAGTAGAATCTCTCAATCTTAAACTTATGTAGTATGCAAATTATCAATCCTTTTACAGACATACCAGCACCAATTATTGAACCAAACAAACCATCTGGACGAAACGAGAATATGATGAGTCTATCGGTGGGTGGTGGACGCAGATCGCTGAAAGTGGACGGACAAGGAATGTATCTGGGAGCGTCGAACTGGAAAGATGCGCCGTTTCGTGTGGATATGGACGGAAATACTCGTATGAATAACGCAGATATCCGTGGGACGATTTCTGGAAGATCAACGGAAACCATTGCAAAAGTAATCAATGTAAATGGGGAAATTGTGACAGGGAAACTGAACACTGAAACAGGACAAATTCTCAAAGATTTTACTTTTGCTGGGTATGAGGGGGCATTCAAAAGTGGAAATGTGAGCTGGAATACAAATGGTGAGGTAACTGCTGGAAGTGGTGTACTCATGAACCAAAACGGAATTGTAGGAGCAAAAAATGGAAGTGCTACTTTTGCTATCAATTCAAATGGGGATGCAACATTTGCTGGAACGCTCTCAGCACCAAATGGAACGCTCGGAAGCATCACAGCCGGAAATATCAATGGTGTAACTATAAAGGGATCACAAATCATTGGTACAACAGTAAAAACTGCCGAGAGAGGTCCGAGGGTAGAACTCCGACGCACAAATTTGTTATCCTATGGAAGCTGACAGCACCCAACATTTAGCACCTCGGAACGAGGAATACGAATGGGGTATGGAAATTCAGATATTGTAGCGGATATCTATGTGTCAAAAATTAGTTCAAAATATGGAATTGACGCACCAGTTGTTCATGTAGATGGCATATTAAATCCAGATAACATCAATTGTAATGGTAATTTAGAGGCTTTTTCTGGAAGTTTTGTATCTCTTACAGTCAATGGCAATAGAATTGATGGAAGTCAAAACTTGCCATCAAGTACACTAAAACTGGTACGCACAGCTTGAAACTATGTCACTATGGAAACAGAAGGATGACAACAATTTACTATTTATGCCACAGTAGGCGGATAATATTATGCAAACAGAAAATTCACTACCTTATTTTATGGAGCAGACTGGCGGAGATTTTGCCAAGGCTCAACAACTATTTCAACAAGCCAGAAATGAAGGGAAAACATACGGCTCAACCAGCCGTCCTGTAACACAGGAAATCCCAAATTATTCTACCAGAACAGGATATACTGGCGTGGATTCTTCATACAATCCGTATACAGGAGGAAACGAAAGTATTAACCGAGATATTGGAGTAAATACAGAGCAGTATAACATGGCAAATAAACAAGCCCTCTGGAATCAACACGGAAATCAGGGAAGCTTCAATATGGATGCCTTTTATCGTGGGGCGGATGGTAGTTTGCAAATCAAGGATGAATATAAAAAAGATTTGTCGAGTGCACAGAATCTTAATGATATCAATGCGGCAATGAATCAAAAAATGATTCAGAATTTCGAAAATAGGAATATTCAGTCGCCAAGCCCTGAGGGGTTTGCTAAATATAACGAACAATACAAACATTTGCTTACGGGTGGAAAGGAAGCACCTGATGTGTACTCTGCGGTGAAAGATTTGGAAAATCGTCGCAAGCAGTATGGAGTAGACGAAATGGAGCAGAAGATGGCTGACCTCAATAAACAAATGGCTGACCTGACAACTCGGAATAATGAACGAAAGGATTATGCCGAGGGGAAAGCCGTACCAATGGGAGTAATCGCCGGACGAGTATCGGAAATTGAGAAACAGCACAATACGCGTATGCAATATTTGCGTAACGAGGCTTCATATGTCAATGATCGATACAAAACAACGATGAATGTGATTGATATGTATATGAAGGCTGGGGCTGAGGATTATACCAGAGCCAAAGAGCGATTCGAAAGCGACTACAAACGAAATCGTGATATGCTGGATATGTACAAAGATGATATCAAACAGCAGAACGCTCAGGAACGCGAACGAATGAAGGATGCACAAGCAACACTTCAAACAATCTATAATGGCGTAATCAATGGAAGTATAGAAAAATCTTCATGGACGCCTGAAATGGAAAACCAAATCGCAAAATTGGAGTTGCAGTCAGGATTTCCTATGGGGCTGATTAAGTCTGTATACGATAAAAATCCAAAATCAGATATCATCCAGCAGTCAACCGCGAATGTCAACGGAAGACAGGTTTTGAATCTTGTGATGCGAGACAAGCAGACAGGACAAATGAAGGTGGAAAGTGTGGATATGGGGCAAGCGAGTACCCCTTCGCAGAATGGAAGGTATCAATACAAAGATGGTGAAGTTTTTGATACACAAACAGGAACAATATCAAAAACAGCAGCAGGATTGCCGAAAAATAATGTAACGAGTGTTATTGAACAGTGTCGTACTACTGGGCAGTGTGGGCAAGGGGTAAATGACTATCTCGGACGAATCGGAGAATCTGCACGAATGGGGGATGCATACTCAACAAAATCTAAACATATCAATAGTAAAACGCCTCAGGTGGGAGGTTTGGCAATCTGGCAACCATCAGGACATGGGGCAAAACCTGAGTTTGGGCATGTCGGAATTGTGCTGGAAGAACAGGGAGATAAAGTCTTGATCCACGACTGGAATTGGGATGGAGATGAAAAACAAAAAACTCACTGGGTTACTAAATCTAGTATTCTCAAAAATGGTGGATTCATGATGGTTTGAGGGAAAAATAATACCTCAAACGGCTCATCATTAAGCGAAAAAGAGGCTACAAGACAGCGTGAGCGTTATGAAAAGAAACTTGATGAAGTAAAATCTAAGCTAATCGAAGGCAAATATTCTTTCGATGAAGCTCACGATATTCTCTTTACTTCGTTCAAGGACACTTTCAGAAAAGATGGCTGGAATGATGAAAGAATCCAAGAAATGCTCTACAACGCTCTAGGTGGAAAATCTACCTATGACAAATACAGAACAAAAAAAGATTCTTGGTAAAAAGAAAGCGTGAGTAATTATTTACTAACGCTTTTTTATGTGATATTTTGATGATCTCTTCGAAAATAACAAAAATAAAGAAGAGGAAAAGAAAAAATTCAGTTTTGCGGAAAATCCTGCAAAAACAGTCACTCCGACAACGAGTAATTTTTCATGGAAACGCTCGATGGAAAAAACGATGAAAAATTTCGACGAGCAAGCCCAAAGAAAAGTCGACTACAATAACAGCAGTGGTCGAGAAAAAGAAATTGAAAAAAATCTCTGGGAGGGGATAAATAACGATAAAAATATTCGTGAAGAGGTAACACTCGGAGCGAAAGAAATGTTTCGTAGTCGGTATGGGTACAACGCTGCGGATGCTGGGAAAAAGGCTCTCATAGATAAAGTCTGGAATGATGCAAGAAAAAGAATGCCTGCAAGTGGGGTTTTTCAGGCTGATGATAAACCAAAAGAACCTTTGGTATATGACGCAAAAACTGGAGAATATAAGCCACGCTCTGAACTTATAGCAGAGGCTCAAAAAGAAGCAAATAGCGGGAAATGGTCCATACAGCAAAGTAATCGCGATACTTCAAACGATCCAAAAGTGCAGTCGTATGTAGCAATGGAGCAAGCAAGAGAATATGAAAATTTCAGAAATAGAGGTATGACTGATATTATTTTTGGTCGACCATTGGTAAATAAGATAGAAAATAGTTTTGCTGGTACTGACTGGAATCCGTTTGATGATCCAAAAGTGCAACCAAAGAAAACAGGAACTTTCTGGGGGGATGTAAAGGAAGAATTGGGGGCAAGTTTTGCAAATACTGTTGGGAAAGCGGGAAGTTATGTATTGGATAAAGTAGGGCGTACTATAACTACTCCTATTACCAGCGATGAAGATCCAGAAAAATTCAAGCAAAGAACTCGTCAATATGATATTGCAAGAACTAAACGCCACATGGAAATTGCGAATATTGACTGGGGACAAGAAGCAAATCAGGATACTGGATTATGGGGAGCAGCGAAACAGACTTTTAGGGGGGCAGGACGGAACCTGAATGCAATGATGGAAGATATGGCGCGAAAATCAGGAAATCATGCATTAGCAAATTTTTTCGGTGAGAACTCTGATGCGATGGGAATAGAGATGAGGCGTCATAGTAAAGAAAATCCTGATACTCTCGGAGAAAACCTTTTGGCTGGCGGTATCAATCTACTGGGGGCAATCGTATATGGTACGGCTGGTTCAGCACTTGGTGGAGGTGGTGCTTTGGCTGGTGCAACGGCTTTTGGGTATTCTCAGGAATATGGATCAATGAAAACGGAATTGATAGACGCCTGAGTAGATAACGCCCGAGCGTCAGATATTTCTCAAACATATGCAGTGGGGGCAAGTCTCTTGGAGGGAATTTTCCCTGCTGGAAAAGTTCAAAAACTCTTTGGTCCAAATGCCTCACAAGTCATAAAATGAAGTTACAAACAGGCTTTTAGAGAAGTGGCTGGGGATTTTATCAAGGAAGGGACGACAGAAGGACTACAAGAACTTCTGGCAAATACTTTCAAAAAACAGGAAGGACTGATAGAGAGCTATTGGGATAATGTCGCAGAATCAGCACTTATTGGTGGACTACTGGGTGGTGCTGTTGGTGCGGTGACAAATACGAAAACTCGCGAATTGTACAACGATATGAAGCGTAATATCAATGTAGCGCTGGATATCGTACAAAACGGCGAAAAGTATGATCAGACGACGCAAATGATCGCAAGAACGGTATTGCAGAATTTCCAGAACATCACAAAAAAGCCTGCATTTGTTGCACAAACAAAAAATTCTTCGGTAGAAATCGAAACAGTGCAGTACGACGAAAAAAAGTTTTCTGCGAATGCACGCGTGGAAAATGGCACACAAAATACAAATCTGCCGTTTGAAACAGTATTTGAAACTAAGGAAGCAGCAGTGGTGGATAGTATGAGCCGTGCGAGTGAGTATATGGAAGGTTCGGCACTTCAAGCGCCTATGATGGAAACTCCTGATGAACTCTTAGCACAATACGATGAGGAAATGAACCGAAAATACGAAGATGCGGTACGGGACTTTTCAGAAAAAACAAAAGAGGCGGTGAGACAGGATTTTGACCAACTCTCGGATAAGGAATTTGGTGAAATATTTGGTGATGAAATTGACGCTATTCGAAGCAAAAAACATAAAACATTGGAAGATGAGGTGATTCTAGAAAAATATGACGAATTGGTAGAAAAAGCATATGCAGATACCGCAGAGGAAGCAATAAAGGGAATTGAAGATGAAGTAAAATACTTCACAGAGGATGGTACTATATCAAACCAAGATATTCAGGAATTAGCAAGAATTACCTATAAAACGCTTGCACCTGCTACCATGAGGAATACGCTGATTCGAAAGAAAGATGATTTTTTTACACCATCTGAAAAACACATTATTCAGGTTACGCCAGAATGAACGATAGAGGCTCTAATGAGAGATTTTAGAACCTTTAAACATTGACTGAAAAAAATTATTGCGTATAAAAAACAGGGAAAACATTCAAAAAATGTACAGAAACTTGAAGAATTGCTGGATACAATTCGTAAATGAGGATATGACGCGTTGGAAACAACGGACGAGGCTTGGGATTATTTTGTAACAACTTTTTATGACTACAAACGATACTGACTTCCACGAACAACAAGCAGAAGAAATGCTTGAATGGTACAAAA
>CALHQS010000034.1 GCA_938036655.1 uncultured Candidatus Altimarinota bacterium | reverse complement strand
TGTTAAAATCGTAGAAGATTCCAAATCGACTTCCGCGCAGAGTCTTACTGCGGCGCTTCATTCGTATGGCGATTCCAAAAATATTTTGCTTATTGCGGGTGGATCTGATAAGGGTGATGATTTTTCTGATCTTAGTGAAATCTTTGCTCGGCGCGTGAAGAAAATTGCGTGTATTGGTGCGACGAAAAAAAAATTTGCTGATTTAGCTGCCAAAAATAATATTGAATTTTTGGAAACAGATTCGCTTGAGAAAGCAACGAATTGGCTTTTTGGTTTTGGAGAAAATGGCGATATTTTGATGCTTTCGCCAGGATGCGCTTCATTTGGTTTATTCAAGGATTATTTGGATCGTGCGAATCAATTTCGTGCGGCAATTGGAAATTTAAAAAACGGACAATAGTCCGTTTTTTTTTTATTCTTTGATTTTAAAAAGTGCAAACCAAGTTTGATTTGGGAAAAGTTGTGCAAAAGCCTGATTAAATTCTTCCTGACTTTTGGCATTGAGCGCTGGCAAAAAATATGAATACGACTTGCTTCCGTTTTTTTTGATGTGCGCATACACCGCCTCGATACACGCAGATCGTTTTTCTGTCGGGGAAATCGCTTGCAAATTTCCGCTTTCACCCGTATAACTCGTATAATTCGTTCCAGCAATTTTCAAAAAATCTTCATCATTTTCAATGTTGCCATTTTTAAATTCATCAATAGCAAATCGCAAACAAAGGTTATCCGTACTCACGAGCTCCAATTGCGGATTTTTTATTGTTTTTAAAAAATTTTCGTGGCGATCAGTCAGTGATTTTCTGTCTTCCTTTCGAGCCACTTCATTGGAAATTTTTTTGTCAATCGTCGCCGCGTTGAGATCGAGGAGTAAATATTTAAATCCCATTTTTTTCAAACGATCGATCGTAATGTTTGGATTTTTGTCGTAAAAATATTTTTGAAATGAAATCAACAGACTATCGTCATAAAAACGCACGCGATTATTGTTGATAAAATATGTAAAAAATGTCCCAATGCGATAAATTGGCGCGTCATTTTCCTGATTTTTTTCAGGCGAAAGAATTTTTGCGTACATAGCATCCATGAGAGGATTCATCGCGGAAATCCCTTGACGAAGCTGCGCGATAATAGAACGAATTTTTTGGAGATTTGTATCCAATTGCGTCTGGATCTTCTGTATTTCGCTCCTTTTTTGCTCCAATGACAATTGCGAATTTTCACGGATGTTTGTAATCGACTCATCCGCATAATTCTTGAGCGCGGGAATTTGATGTTCGTAAAATTGCAATTCCACATTCATCTGTACAAATCCTTCATGGAGGCTTTGTGGTGTTTTTGGCGTACTATCAGGCCACCAATTTTTCAAAAAATTTACATTTGGAAGTGATGAAAATTTTTCAGAAATTCCTTGTGCCAAATTTTCAGAATTTTTGAGATTGAGCTCGAGAAGTGGCTCAAAATAATCATTTTTGTAAAAGAAAATGGCTGAATTTTGTGAAAGTTGCCCGTATTTGTATTCGTTGTAACCAGCGGTAGTGAGATTTTTGTACGAATGCAAAATGGCGCTTCCAAAAATATACAACCCAATCAAGATAAAAAAACCGAGGGTATATAATTGTTTCATTCCAGATGAATCATTTTCCGAATCATTGATATTTTCGATACCAAAACCAACGAGAGCAAGCATCAAAAAATAAATCAAAATTCCGTACCAAACCACGCCAAATGCAGAAATCCAGAACAAAAATCCGTAGAATGCGAGGAAAAAAATGAGTCCGAGAATATTTTTTTGCTTTGTGGTTTTTTGTGAAAGACAAAAATGTGCGAGCAAAAGCATTAAAATTATTGGAATGAGAAGAATTCCATAGCCAACTGGAAGCGAAATTGTTCAAAGAATATTCGTCATTGTCGCGAAAATTCCAATTTCTCCAAATGCCCTTCCAAAGCTCATCAATCCAAAAATCAGCAGAAAAATAATTCCACCAAGCCACAAGATTTTATATTTTTTTTCGGATTTTGTATGAAGCAACAAAAGCGAAACTGGGACAAATGCCAAAAAAATGTAGGTAATATCTGTAAATTCGCCGATTTGATTTTTTTGTAAAGTTAGATTTGCGGGCAATTTTAGATAATTATTAATACCTGTTTCTTGCCCAAAATATCGAGCGAAATCCTCATTGAGCGACGTTCCATCGTCCGTAATCATCGCATAACTCGTGTCTGCTTCGCGCTCGGCCAGCTCTTTGGTGGAATAAATTTTTCCAAAATCCGCGAAAAAAATTCCATGCGAACGATCTTCGCGACTCCCATTGATAAGACTATAAAGCGAAATTTTTTGTCCAGAAAGTTGTATAAAATTTTTTGTAACCCAAGGCGCCACAGGAATCGTGATTCCAATAAGAAAAATTCCAGTAATTTTGGTATATTTGCAAATATTTTTTGTATGACTAAAAAATGCAAAAATATACCCAGAAATCCCAACCACAAGACCTCAAATAAAAATTCCGATCGAATCGCTTGGGATTTGTACAAACATTTGCGACCAGAGCCCAAGTTTCGTAAAAATCGCTACAAAAATTCCAGAAAATCCGATAAATCCGCCAATTCCGAGAATTTGATACGATACAAATCCGAGGCTCGCGAGAATCAGCATGAGCGAGGTAATCTTGATACTGAACGCAAATCCGACGAAAATTCCAGCTAAAAAACTAAGAAAAAGTGTCTTTTTAAAATTTTCGTCTTCAAAAAATGATTTAATCGCGAGAATGAGTGTCATAAATGCCGTGACACTCACGAACATAAGCGCCGGATCCAACTTCATATCTTTTGCCTGTTGAAAAATCGTCATTGGCATCAGATAATACACGATACCCAAAATTATTGGCAAAATCAAAAAACGCGAATCAGTTTTTTTCTCGGAATTTTTTTTCTCAAAAAGGAGTGATAATGTCGAAATAATTGTAATAGTTGCGAGAATTCCGCCGATTTGATTCACAAAAAATGCTATCGCAGTTGTGTCGCCTATCAAAAATCCGGATGCAGTCACCAAGTGCCAATTCGTCATTCCGGCCGCCGACAAAAGTTCGCCACTTTTGGCTATAAGGCGCGGAAAATTCATATATACCCCGATATCGTCCCAACCAATCGGCATGGGTCGCAAAATATTGATAAACGCGACAGAAACTACGAATGCAAGCACTGAAAAAACCAGTTCTGCCGAAATAATTTTGAATGAAATTGGCGAGCTTAAAATCGTGATTTTTAAATTTTTAATATCAGAAAAAATAATTTTCCAGCCCACAAAACTAATAATTGTCAAAATTCCAAGAAGTCCCAAAAGTCCTTCAAGCCTGATTGCACCAAATAACCCAAGCGTAAACATTTCCATCACAAAAACCAACATTCCAATCGTGGTTTCTGCTGGGATAGTAAATTTTTTGGAAATATTTTTCCAAATATCGCTTCGAGAAAAAATTGTTGCACCCACTGCTCGCCACAAGAACACGAGAAAAAACGGATACGCAAGCATTTGTAGAATTTTTCCGAACAAAATAAATGCATTGGCTCACGAAAATACTTCGCTTACCAATACCGAATACAAGGCACAAACAAGAAAAAGTTGCGCAAAAAATCCTCATAAAATCGTCCAAAAATTCCAAGTGGTATTATTTGCACTTTTTTGGTATGCAAATTTTTTGTAGAGCGCAAAAAGAATTCCAAATACTACCAAAAATCCTACCAATAATCCTAAATTATTTACTTGAAGAAGGCGGATATGGCTGAGATTTTGTGAATAATACAAAAAAATTACAAAAATTGACCAAAGGAAGAAAATAATTCCAGAAAAAATAAATTGCATACTATGAACGGTGAGTTTTTAAAAGAGGAATCGCGTTTTTGAAGGTAGAAAAATTGATTAACACGAAGAAAATCGCGTAAATTCCAATCATCAAAAGGAGTTCGCTGACAGAAGAAAATTTTCCGCTTTCGGTGATGATTTTTCCGAGAAAATACGCTTCCACGACCGCGATAATATTGAGAAAAATAGGAAAAATCGGTGGCATTGAAATATATTTTCGTGATGAATATAATGTCATCAGGTAGAGTGGAATCCATGAGATTCCAACCGCGAGTGCCGATCATTCGACACTAAATTTTGGAATCAGATAAATATTGAGTGCGATATTGATCGGCAAGACAATTCCAAAGCTAATCGTACGACTCCAGGCATGACCTGTTCCTGCTAGTAATTGAAAATTGAGTTGGTTGAGAATATTAAAAATCAAAAATGGCACTGAATATTGCAAAATAATTCCTGATTTGATGTATGATGCACCAAATAATATTTGTGCCCAATTTGTGCCTGTTTGGAAAAGAAAAAATGAAACCCAAATCGCAATGATTACAAAGTAGAGCATCAAATTTTTGTATAAAAACAAAATTTTTTCCGTATTTCCGCGTGCGTGTAGTTCGGTAAAAACAGGGAAGAGAAATGCCATAATTGGCGCAATGACGATGAATGGTAGTGTCATGATTGACAAATAATTACTATACAATCATTGTGCTTCATTTCCAAGAATTCCTGTTACGAGTTGCGCGTCAATTTGCGATAAAATAAGGCTAATGTTGGCTGTCAAAAATGTCGGAATCGCGTATTTGATAAAATCCTTTCGCAAAATAGTATCTTTTTCTGTGGGAATATTCTTTAGATATTCGACATAATATTTTTCGTAGGCAAAAAATCCTGCAAATAAAATGGCTATCAGCACACCCAAAATCCAAATCCACGCGTATAAAATGAGTTTTCCAATATCGAGGAAAAAAATCCCTGCCATCAATGCAAGTGTTGAGGCGAGCCGTACAAATTCGGTGGACTTTTGGAGTTTAGTATTTTGCGTGGCCGAAAAAAGCGCCGTACAAATATGTAAAATATTGGAACCTAGAAAAAACATCGACATAATACGAAGCATTTCCGCGGCCTGAATGTCCTTAAAATGAATGAGTGCGATTGTATCGCCAAACAAAAAAATAATCCCAATAATCGCCAAACTCGAAAAAATCTGCAACCTAAAAACCAGTCACAGAAGATATTTTACTTTTCCGTATTCTTTTCGAATAATGTATTTTGGCAAAAAATAATTGAGACTTTCAGTTCCGCCAAGGTCATTGAGTGCTGATAAAAGCGTTATCAGACTCACGATTCCATAAAAAATTCCAAATTCTGCGACGCTCACATCGCGCGACAAAATCATTTTTGCAATGTAGGCGAGTGGCGCAGAAAGAAATGTAAAAAGATAGAGCCAAAAGCCTTTTCCAATAAATTTTTTGGCGAGATTTTCTTCAGTAATCATATTTTAAAGACAATAAGTGCCGTTTTTTTCATCAGAAAAAATTTTCCCATCCCTGAAGGCTATCACGCGTTTTTTGAGAGTATTTACTAGATGTTCGTCATGAGTCGCTACAATCACCGTTTTTCCTTGTTCGTTGAGTTTTTCAAGCAAATGAATCACTTCCAGCGCATTATGTTTATCAAGATTTCCCGTCGGCTCATCTCCAATAATAATCTGCGGATGATGAATGAGGGCGCGCGCGATACAAGTTCGCTGAATTTCTCCACCAGAAAGTGTTTCTACGAATTTCTCTTTTTTTGCTAAAAGACCAACTTGCGCGAGAATTTCAGGAATTCGTTTGTGAATTTCCTTTTGAGAATAGCCACAAACTTCCATCGCAAACGCTACATTTTCACGAACGGTTTTTCGTGGTAACAGCTTAAAATCCTGAAAAATAATTCCAAGATTTCGACGATATTGTAATAATTTTTTCGGATAAAGCGTACTGATGTCATTGCCAGTATCGTCCAAAATTTTCCCAGATTTAATTTTTTTGGCACCCAAAAGCGTGCGGATAAAACTGGTTTTTCCGCTTCCAGAAGATCCAATCAGGAAAACAAATTCTCCCGGTTGGATCTCAAGGCTGATATCGTGCAAAATTGTTCTTTCGCCGTATGCAACAGAAACATTTGAGTATTTCATAATTATCGTGCTAGAATGGTAAGTGTTATAGATTTTGAAGCGGTTTTTCCATTGCCATCAGTGACCGTGACATTCACTTGGTGATTGCCTGGTGCCAAATCTGCTGTGAGTATAGGAATCACGAAAGTGTCTCATGAAGTTGCTGACTGAATATTTTTTCCATCAAGTGTTACATTGATGGTACGCTTGGTGGTACCTACTGTGATACCAAATCGCAAATTGAACATATCTCCTGCGTAGATACTAATGCTTCCACGCGATGGGTTGGTGATAGAAATGCTCGGCTCAATATTTGCGTTATCTTCATTGATACTTGGAAGAGTGGGGGTTGTTTCTGAAGTTCCTTCACCACTTCCATTCGTTGAGTACGAATATCGGTATCCATACGCATCAATGAGGTCAACTACAATCGCATTTGATACACTCAAAGATGTCGTACTGATACGATCAGTGCCATTTCGAGCAGCATCTTCATAAGAAGTTTCTTTCAAAACTTTTCCATCAACACTTACTCGGAATTTAACAATTGGACGATCACCCGACCAACTCACCTCTAAAATATTTTGTCCCGCACCAACAATTTTTGTGGAAATATTAACAGTTCCTTTTGAATTTGGACGATCACATGGCGTTGTGGAAGTTTTTCCATCGTGCTCAGACATGGCGCTGATGTTTGCTGCTGCAAAAAATCCTTTGAGCCACTCTGGATCATAGCGATCAACGATTGGTTTGGACGTTGGTGCGTATCCCACAATAATGGCATCTTCTGGTGTATTCGGCGTTACTGGTCCACCACAAAGTCCATCCAGTTTAATTTCTTTACTTCCAGAATCTTTTTCTTCAAGTTTTACCGCAGTCAGATTATTAATACCGCCATCACTCAAAAGTCCACTGAGTTTTGCTGTTTTTACTTTGAAAAGTCCAGCTGGCTCTTTGAATGGCGTATTTGGCAAATCTTTCAGCGCGTATGTCATGAATTTTTTCCAAGCAGGCGCTGCACAGTTGATACCATCACACGTTCCTTTGAGTGGTGAACCATCAACATTTCCCGCCCAAACAACCGTCGTAATATTTGGACTATAACCAACTGTCCATGTATCGCGCGGTAGAATTTTTCCAGTTTTTTTATTTTCCATGTTGGAAGTTCCGGTTTTTGCAGCGGCAGTTTTTCCGTTTACAGTCAGATTATTTCGCCAAGTTGGAGATTCTGGACGATAATTATTTTCTGAAAGAATTTTACTAATAATGTACGACGCGGCTGGCGAGAAAACTTCTTGTCCCTGTTTATTCACGCGTTCTTCGATGACACCACCCTGAGAATCCTCAATTCGCTTGATTGCGTGAGCCTCATTTTTGATACCATTATTAGCAAAAACCGAATACGCCTGCATCATTTCAATAGCTTTCACTTCACCAGAACCGAGTGAAAGTGGCGCACCATAACCAAAATCAGCATTCAGAGTCGTAATTCCAATATTTTTCGTAAACGGGATAATTTCTTTTTCATTTCCTGCCAAGAAATACATTTTTACGGCTGGAATATTTCGAGAATAGGCGAGCGCCTGCCCAACCGTCATAATTCCGCGGAAACTGCGATCATAGTTGTTGGGTTCATAACTACCAAATTTTGTTTTTACATCAGCCACAGGACTTTCTGGCCCAATTGGATGTTTTGAAATCGCAAGCCCATACACAAGTGGTTTAAATGATGAACCTGGCTGACGAAGCGCCGTCGTCATATTATTTTTATTGTCGTTGTAATCAGGACCACCAACCATCGCGATAATTTCTCCAGTTGTGTTATCCATCGCTACCAACGAAGCACTTGTTGCCCCCTGATTTTTATTATCCTTTACCTGTTGGACAATAATTTTTTCAGCCTCTTTTTGTAAATTTGGACGAAGGGTTGTATAGACTTTGAGGCCTTTTTTGATATTGATGTCATTTCCATATTTCGCTTCCAGTTGTTCCTGAACATACATGATAAAATATGGATATTGCAAATTATTTGCTGGCACATTGAATTGGAATTCAAGCCCATCATAAATAATTTTTGCAAAAACATCTGGCGTGATTTTTTTGTAACGAAGCATTTGAGTTGCTACATAATCTTTACGCCCAACACTGTATTCGATCGTATATTCTTCAGGCGCATGGTCATCAATCGCGAGCTGTCATTTTACGGTGATATTTCCGAGCAAATTGAGAACATCCTCGTAATTAACTTCTTTACATCAGCGAGAATTTGGCGTGTAAGCACTATTGGCAACATACTCCTTTTTCATTCCACATGCCTCTACGGAATTGTTTCCTTTTTGTGTGAAAGTGAGATTTTGGATATAATTTTTAAATTCTGTATAAAGTGTTCCGTATTTTTTGTTGGCAACCTCCAAATCGTTGAGCAAAACACGATCAGTTGGCATGTCCGAAGGGTATGCTTCAATTTTTCCCATGAGTCGTTCGCGCTTTGAATATGGTGAAAATGCTGTCGGGCTTTTTGGGAGGGAGGCAAGGATAGTGGCTCCAAGTGGCCCCACATCTTTCGCACTTTTTCCAAAAAACGTCAACGAAGCTTGTTCTACGCCATTTGCACCGTGCCCAAATTCAATCAAATTGAGATACATTTCAAGAATTTTTTCCTTGCTGTATGTTTGATTGAGTTGATATGCAAGATAGGCTTCCTGAATTTTTCGCTTAATA